>DUVQ01000162.1 GCA_012840965.1 Oligoflexales bacterium
ATGTCGCCGGCACCCACAACGGTCTCCGATCTCACGGCTGTTTCCGCTGTCTGGTAATCCGCTTGCGCCGGACCCACTGGTCCGGCTTTCGGCAGATACCTACCGGAGGGGAGTTCGAAATGTCGAAGCGGGTGTCCGGCTGCAGTCGGGCTGTTAAACAAGGCGGGTCGAAAAACGGAGAACGGGAGAATTCGGAAGGGACATTTTCGGTGAGCGCCCGTAACCACCAGGGTTGCACCCGGCCCCCGGACTGCGGGCTTCGAAACGGAGAATCAGGGTAAATGTGCGGGAGAGCGTAAGTCGGCGTGGACACGCCGGAAACGACAAAACCCCGAGGGGATGATCCCACGGGGTTTTGTGCTAACAAATGACCGTCGAAATCGACGGATTGAATTTTGGCTCCGGCAGAGGGACTCGAACCCCCGACCCAGCGGTTAACAGCCGCTTGCTCTACCGACTGAGCTATGCCGGAATAAAAATGTCAAACAAACGAACCGCTGCAGAGTATCTTCCATCCCAGATGAGATTGTCAATAGTTGTTTTTCCAATAATCGCTGTCTCCTTCTAGCAAAAGCTCTGTTTGTTCTAGGTCAGATATCATGGGATTGTGGTAGGGCACACGCTTCTTGAGCAAGACATAGCAAATTCTATCCTGCCAAAACAACGACTTACACCACTCTCACAGTATTTCAGTAATCAGCTCCAGGTAAACAAGCATTCCTGCAAGCGATGCCAGACCACCTAAATAACCATCATTCTCAGACATTCGTAATGAATTCAAACACAAAATTCGTTTGATGGGGAATCATGGTATTATCAATACGTTGGAACGAAATGCGGGTTCTATTCAGGTGCGCGTAAACATACTAGCAGCTTCTGAAAACGGATGAAGCTGTTCTACCTGTCGTTCCCGCAGGGCTCGACCATCCCCGAGGAGCTGGGCGGCTATCAGAAAGGCTCGGCGACTACGACAAGCGCCGCCTGGTCGAGTGGCTGCGGGCCGAGATCCAACGCCAGACTGGGCGGCGCTACGACAGGAATCGCTTGGCCAAAACAACAAATAGTGTTACCTTTCTCATGTGATTCCTGGCGAGGAGCGACCCATGACGGCTGCGGAGCTCATCGACGACCTGGCGTCCCAGGGGCAGTACCACTTCACGACGAAGGAGGCGGTGGGCCGCCTTGGTGTGTCGGTCGCTGCCGCACGCACCTCTATCCGCCGGCTTCAGAGCAAGGGGCTCGTCGCTGCTCCACACCGGGGATTCTATGTTGTAGTGCCTCCGGAGTATCGGAGGCTCGGGTGCTTGCCGGCCGACCAGTTCGTCCCGCAACTCATGCGGCACCTCGGTCTCGCGTACTATGCAGCGCTCCTGACGGCCGGTCGATACCACGGCGCGGCCCACCAGCAGCCGCAGGTTTTCCAAGTCGTGGTGGCCCAGAACCGGCCGCCCATCACCTGTGGAGAGGTCCGAGTCTCTTTCGTCGCCCGCCGCAACGCCGCCGATGTCCCGACGGTGCGCCTTAACACCCCGCGCGGGTACCTCGCGGTCTCGACGCCGGAGGCCACGGCGTTCGACCTCGTCGGCTACCCCCAGCACTCGGGCGGCATCGACAACGTCGCCACGGTCCTCGCCGAGCTCGCCGAGCGGCTGGACCCCGCCGCCCTGGCTTCGCTCGCTCCTCTATCTCCAGTGCCCTGGGCGCAGCGGCTTGGCCATCTCCTCGAGCGGGTCGGTGCCGCTGACAAGGCGAGCCCGCTCGCAGAGCACGTCGCGAGCGTCGTGAACGAGACGACCGCGCTGGTTCCGAGCTCGCCGGCAGAGGGAGCGCCGTACGACAAGCGCTGGCGGCTGCTGGCTAATGTCCAAGTGGAGCCCGACCTATGATCCCCCTCGACTTCATAACGGAATGGCGCCGTACGGCTCCCTGGATCCACGACTCGCAGGTCGAGCAGGACCTCCTCGTGACGTTCAAGACCGATAACCCTGGCTGGGGAGCCAGCCTATGCGCCGGTTATGCTCTCGGTTTCGCGCTCGCGACCGTTTGGAGGTGACTCGACTCCAGTTGAGTTAGGGGGCAAGTGGAGTGTCCCCTGCGCTAATTACATTCATTCATCTGTTCATTACAGCCATCACGACAAGTATACTCCTTTTTCCATTCGCCATGTGTACACAAATAGACCCAGAACATATCATCCCCACCCCGTCTCTCACATACCTTTTTGTCATTGAGGCACGTTCCGCAGACGGTCATTTCTGATTCGCCTTCGCATGAATATTTCAGGGATCCATTATTGTTTTGGCATTTGTCTCCCAGAACGATCTTTCCGGCGACACACGTTTCGAGATGTCCGGCCTGTGTATCTTCGTCGTTTTTGCAGATGTTATTCGAGTGGTTTTTGCACTCGCCGCATTCGTTTGTCACAACGTCGCATGAAACATCATCACATTGGTTTGCATCATCCTTCCAGACGCCGGCGATGCATGTCCTAGGTTTCCCTATTTCATTCTCATCATCGATACATTGCTTGCTCTCGTTTTTGCACTCGCCGCATCCGTTTGTCACAATGTCGCACGAAACATCATCACATTGGCTTACATCATCCTTCCAGACGCCGGCGACGCATGTCCTCGTTTTCCCTATTTTATTCTCATCATCGATACACTGCTTGCTCTCGTTTGCACACTCGCCGCACTCCGTTTCGGATTTGCACGATGCGCCGTTGTCGCAATTTTCTTCGCCGCCGTAAACGCCGCCACTGCATGTTTTTAGCTTGCCATCGACACACAGGGTGCTCCCGTCATCGCACCGTGTGGCACATGATTCCTTGTCTTCAGCGCATCCGGCATCGCAGACTTCGGTGGTAGTCCATGTTTCGCTCGTGCATGTCTGCAATTTGCCATCAAAGCACGAAACATCGCCTTCGGTACAAGAAAGTTCGCATTTCAAGCCGTCATCCGTACATTTCCCAGATTTGCATGCGTCCCCGGCGATGATTTCTCCGTCATTGCATGTGAACAGTCTGCCATCCTCACAGCCATCAGATGTGCAGTTCACACATTTCTTTTGATCGGAATGGCAGCCTTTGTCGCACGTTTCTCCTTCTTTCCAGGTATTATCTTCGCCACATGTGTACATCCGGCTGTTTGCGCAAAAGACATCCGCTACATTGCAGAAGCCGGTCGGTTTCGATTCGGGACATTCTTTGGTCAAATAATTGCATACAAGCCCTGCATCGCACTTTACGTTTTTGCATTCACAGCGTTCGTCCTTGTATGTCCCCCCGCTGGCTTCGCACGACAGTTCAAATGCGGTTTTTGCGCATGCGCCGTCTTTGCATACCACGCCTGCAGGACAGAACGCCTGTCCGCAGACGCATAAACTATTAGCAAACGTGCCGCCGCTGTCTTCACATTTCAATTTGGCCGCTGTCTCCTCATCAAGCCCATCGATGGGACACGGCTCCGCCGAACCGCAGCCGCCGGTCAAAAAAATGGAAAGCATAAAGAATGCTGCGATACCGAAAGCTCTCTTCATCATGATCTCTCCTTTGGTTTAGCTATAGGAACTTTCATCCCGCAAATCCACCATTCTGGCAAGTATTGTCAAATCTCCCTGGAGCGTCAATTCTGAGTGCGCAAGCATCGGTATCCGCACGAAAATCGTCTCAAACTCTCGCACAAATAGCATGCTCCCGGCAGAGGAACAGGCGCCTGTGAGCGAAATTCAAGCAGTCTTTGCGGACCTCGGCCTCCAAGGCCGCAGAGGCGATCATGAGGAGGGATTCGACCTCTCGGAATGCGAGCAGGTTAGCCTTCGGGGTTTATTGGGAGCCATGGCTTACCAATCGCAACTAGATCGCATGAATGAAAAACCTGAATTTAACTAATGTTCCCCGAGGCTATTACCTGCTGACAAACCAAAGTGTTTACGTGTTTCTTCCGTTAAGTTCATCCCTTTATACTCTGGCCTGGAGACTTGCTCCTTCAAATACTTGACCAACTCCTGCAGCTTCGGGTCTTTACGTGGGCTTTCGCCTTGACTAACCAATAGACCATCTAACTTGAACTTTAACTTATCCAATTCAGTTTTGCGAGCTCTCAGCAATTCTTCAACATTATCCTTCAGAGGTTTATCTTGCCATTGAGCGGGCAATTGTAGTTCTACCGCTTTCTCTTTGCTCCATCCCTCGGAAGACAATCTGAAATCCCCCTGATTGAAGTTAGCCCAGTACGGCATTAAATACAGGACCCCGAAGAAATCCTCATTGGAAACTATCCACTTAACTACGTCTCCTGCAACCGCCTGCAGTTCTTTCAACTTTTTATCCTCGTTTGGGCCTCGCGTTGACGCGGATGCAAAATGCTGCCCTGCATCAGATACGTTTGCGGGAGGAGCTTCTGGCGCTACTGCGTCAACACTATTCGAAGATGAGGCATGCTTACCAACACCATAGGCGATAGCCACAGACGCTACATAAACGAGCAGCAAGGCTATCGACAATGACACCCAGGTTTTCCTGTGGGACTTCATCGCGCAGATAGCCTCTTTTGACAAGTCCAACAAACTTTGCAGCCAGTTTCCCTCACCCTTATTCAAATGCGTTTCTACACCATCCATATTGGTTTTAGAGCTGCCGTTTGTCTGACCTATGTCAGAACCAGCACCATTCGTTTCGGTTTGCCCTGAAGCAGAAGTTTTAACATCCGGCGACGAACCCGTCGTGCCAGCTGGGACGGTCGGCTTAGCGGAACCCCGAGGCTCCTCGTAGGATTCTTTGTAGGGTCTCAGTAATGCATCTTTCAGAACTGTCCGGTAAGAAAGGGTTGTATTACCATCAATGTATGTCTTCCACTCCGTTGCAAGATAAACCTTGTGAAGAAGATCGCCCGGGGTTTTGACGGGCTTTTTACAGGCATTAATACCAGGACCCTTAACTTTATTAGCAAAATTAGAATCATAAGCAAACACTGTGGCTGCTAGTGCGTGGTAGTCAAAAGATGGCGAGGATAGTTCTCCCATCAGTTCGCGAGGGCACGCATAACGAGGATCCGCTATCATTAGTCCTGTGTTGACGCCATTCATTCTTCGCCAGGCAGCATATGCCGCTGCGAGTCCAACGCCCATTATCCTGTATTTCGGAACGGTCCAGAAATTCAGCCACCTTTCGTTGATCCCTCCATGAACTAGGCTCCTTTGATGCCATCCTTCCAAAACAGCAATGGCCTCGTCAATTTTTTTTCCCCCAATCGGCCACCTAGTGCTTGTGTCGTTTGATGGCCTGGGCTCGTAATTCAATGTTACCCACAAATGTCCATCCTCAAAACCAGCCCCTGACATTCCTGACATCTCATCGCAGGTAAGTGCAGAGGCCACATCTAACCAAATCGCCGGAATTGATTTTTCGTCGAAGGGCTTCCTGGAAACCATCAGATAGTTCAGTGAATTCGGAACATCTTCTGAACGGACCTTGTAGCATGCCATGCATGCATCAGTGGCTCCATCATGTTCTCGCTCCCAGTACGTCGTTGGGTCGCCGGGGAAGGCTTTTTTCAATACCCTCTTAACATTTTCACTGTTTTTAACCTCATCAGTAAACTCCCTTAATTCTGCGTCCTCAGGATGTAAGGGACACCCCTCCTTGCGCTCAAAAATTTGGCCCGTAATTGGGGAATAAAACTTGCTGCTCATTTGGCCATTCACTCCATCTCTTTTACCGTATTGGTACTACAAACCAATCATGATTCTTGAAACCAGACCACATACTGCCTAAAGCAAGATCCGGGCTGGTCATTTCAACCAATGTATAAGGGACACCATTGCTAGTTATCGTCTCCCCTTGATTCACACGCATAGGCAAGTGAACACCAAGCACAGAATGTCTAGCTGAGAAAGATACTACAAGAGAAACGTTATAACCCAAGTAACTCAGTAAAGTTGCCGCTGCCAAGCTCAGGCTGTCACAATCCCCTCTCTGGCTCGCGAACACGGCGGAAGCCCTATCACCGTAGATCGGTTTCAAACCGACCGCTTTCTTTCGTTCCTGATGTTCAAACCAATTGTTAAGCCTAATACTAATGGGGTATTCCTTAATGTCGGTAAGATACTGCCGCGTTGTATATGAATGGCGTACGTTCTGGCAACATAGACTCTGGATTTTGGCACCCCCAATGCTACTAAACACTGTCCTTAGAACTGTCACCATGGAACCTCAACATGATCTAAGGGCACTTATAGAGAACCTGGAACCCTTTAAGAAGGCACTCTTGGGAAACCTCATGCCATGGATTTTTCTTGGTTGTAGTTCCTACCTGGATATCCTCAGGACCTGAAATAATCTTACCTACCTCGACAATCACCGCAGCCATGGTCTCAATGCCACACCGGTAGTTTGTGCCACCGGGATGCCCCTTCTTTCTCTGGGGAAATCTTTTGTCTTTAGTTTTCGCGAACGCATCCACCAGGCCTTTTAAAGGATCTTTCGAGCAGATAGTTTCAATGTCAGGCTCAACCATCCGCATATGAGTTAACGAATCCTGCAAATCCCAGGAATGCGAACCGGTCACGGTCGCTAGCAACCTATAAGCGCATCGACTGACCTCTAGGCCCGGAGAAACCAGAGCCACAGACAACAAGTCTTTTACGGACTGGTTTTTGAGTGAGTACACAAACATACCTCGGTCATCCTGAGAACATAGTTTGGTTGACTCAAACGGCTCTCCTATGTGATACACCCAATTTAGGCCCGGATCGGGACTTCTGAACAAAGAAAGTAGCATCCCGCCCGTACTTTCATCCTGATCCGCTATAAGACTTTGAAATAAATGGGATTGAGGGTTAGTGCAACCCCCAGGCACATCAGTCTTGGCCCCTTGAGAATTGTAAATCCGCACCAAATCTGAGCTCTTAACACTATTACAATCAGTCCACTTCCTGGTGGCAACCCCTGGCCTAGCTATAACTGCCTCAGCTTTAAGCTTAAGCTGGCACCTGTCATCACATTCCGTGTTACGGCTGCCCACAATCTCCTTCAGCTTGGCCGAAAGATCCGTATTGGCTACAACCACAGGGGGAGATAGCGAGGCTCCTACCCCACTGAGTTCTGCCCAGTCATGAACGTTTGCGTTCCAAAGAGCACCCCAAGTTGCGCGACTGGGTTGCCTTGAATCCAACCAAGAACTTATGTCTAGGTTAGCAACACGTTCACTAGAGATACCACTTCTACCCTGTCGAAAATCCCAACTCCACTCCCCGTAAATATTATTTGAGTCCTTACGTATGACGCTTGCAGATAGTCTTTGAACTTCAAGATTTGCTACGCTTAGCCTAGCTCCCGGTTCCAGCAACTTGGTAGGAGTGAGAGCAAACACCATTGGTTCTGGCCCTTCGGTCGGAATTTGCTCGGAACCATCGAGATGACCGCTTTTTCGAGCACCTGGCTTTCTGGTGAGGTAAGTAGGCATCTTTCTGGCGATAGCCTCAGCTAGATCATTGGCGTACGCAGAGTACTCCACTCGCGACAACACGTACACATATTTGTAGGTCTGGGGATGTGCAACAACTTGCACATGAAGGCCATCAATAACACATTGACCGACCTCATTAATAAACGCTGTCATAGGCGAAGAATCGGCACCGACCGCATCTATGACATTGTCAAAGGCAAACATCACAACGGACCACGTATCTGACAGCAGTTTTTCACGAACTCGCTCAAGCGCCTTAGTTGCCGGGGTTATAGCCCTATTTGAGCCAACAGACTGAGCTGCAGCACGCGATTGAACGGGAGTACAACTAACAAGGTACTGATACGCTGTGCGGCCGCCCATACGTTGTATGGTTTCGCAAATGCCTGGCAAATCACGAGCCAAGGGTTGTTCGACGGAAGCCGAATCACACACCTCGGACGAAACTCCAACAGCATTAGTCTGTAGCCACTCCCACTTTCCCTCGGCCCTTGTCTCAGAATCGTCGTCCACCACTATCGCTATCTTTTTCCGGTCGGGACACTTGGCTACGATAGTAGGCATTGCTTCTGCCTCACTACAAGGCTTCATCTCCTCCAGCTCCCTACAAAGAGAGTCCCCCTGGGTTGGCTCTTTAGTAGCACTCTCAGTATCCACGCTGGTAGGCTCCGAGGGTTCTTGTGATGAGGCCTCAACTCCTGCAGGTTCTTCAACTGAGGCCTTTTGAGGTGCGGGTTCTTCGATCACAACTGGGTCTGGAACTGGTGCAACAGACTCCACCGGTGGGTCCACACGTTCTATCTCTGAATCACTACGACTACACCCCTGAAGGAGCAAAGCAATCCAAAATGCCGCAAAACACGCCACAATGGCTTTATCATTCATATAAACTCCTGTGGGTTCAAGAATCAACGTAACCAGACTTTTCCTTTTTCTTGGATAAGCAGCAGAAAATCCATTCCTTCTGACTCGCTTGACTTCACATCACTCGCAAAAAAACCCTCCCGAACTTTCGCAGGCTTGATCAACTCGTGATTTACTATTGGTTGTTCTGAGGCACCACCCTCAAAATAATCAGTTAGGTTGCTTAAGTTGAGCTTCGGGTCCGAATTAGGGCTAGGTACTAAGTAATAGCTTGGGGAAGAATCAGACTGTTTTCCATCCAAAGCCGCAACCCCCAGGAACAAATTTTCGCTATCATATTTAATTGAATCCGGAGAAAGCCCTAAAAACTCCTCGAACGCGGGCCGATCTGGACTTTTATCAAAAAGCCATTCATTGTATTTGTCGACCAGATCTTCCTCGGAAATCCCTTTCGCTGGACCACTAACAACTGGATCAGACTCGACATCCTCAGGTTCCTGATGTCCCGGCTGTCCTATATCATAAGTCAAATTAGACAGTCTGTAAGCAGTTTCGGAAGTCCGCGAACCATCATCTTGCCCAGACGAATTCGGATGTGCCCTATACCATTTGAAAAGGATTTCAACGTGCTCCAACTGACCTTTTTTATAACCATTAGCAATCATATTATCACCCGATTCAGATTGGTCTAAAACTACTCAACCCCGTTGATCTTGGCCCCCAAGTATGAATACAAAGCTGATATAGTCGGATGACGGCGGTACTGCCACGCCCCAAGGTCCTGAAAGCTTCTCAGTTTTTCGTTAATGATTGTCTTACGCTCACCAGACCAAAGTGAATGCCACTGCCTCCAACTATCATCCAATTTAAAGACCCGATCGATATTCAGATCACCCATGCTCAAATCCCGAATCTGTTGCCTATGCGCTCTGTAGAATGCGTGTGATGGTTCAAGTGGGTCTGTAGACTGAGGATTTATCAAGGATCCTTCTCCACAAAGTGTATACCAATCACCATTACTGTTGGACACTCTGTTGGAATCATTGAATCCATTTGGTGCCGCCATTAAACCAATATGATTACCGTCCAAACCCAATGTGCTAACAACATAAAGGAGGTTTTTCGCAGTTATGTCCTTTTCAAGCCATTGGCCTTGGTGCACAATGACCCCATTTCTACCTTCCCTATCCATGTGTGCATTAAGCCTCGCTTTAAAGGCGTTGACGAATGTATTGACACTTACTGATATGTCTTGATCCCATCCACAATGAGGAGTCTGCATAACCTTCCAGCCATTACCGCTCAGTCGTACTAACACTTCAACACCATTCTCGGTAGACCACGGGTTATTCCATACCCCCTGACCAGGTGCCCCGTTAAGCCGATACTCTAAAGAGGACGAGTCAAGTAACGTGCCTGCGACAAATCGTGCACAGTACTCCACAATCAAAGAAATGTAGATATCAGCCCATGCCCGAATCAATCCAGCAGCTTCTCGACCTCCTGCGCCACTCCAGGTAATGTAGTCGGGATCGCCGTTGTGCTGCCCATCGGCCAGCTCCATCAGTTTCCGAATCTCCCCACGTCTAATTAAGAATCCGATAAAAGGTCTAAGGGGATGTTCCTCAGGCGCACCATCTCGAGGATCAGGCTGATCATCCCCGACCCTTAACCTTATCTTCTTAAGGATTTCCCCATTAATCGTATCTCCCCCGAACTTTATACTTTCAGCCGCAAGTACTCTGTACGTAGTCACACTCGGGTCACATGCGGCAAACACCAAGTCGAGGGTGCCTCCACCAAGGTCAGCATGAAGATACGAAAACGATGGATTTAGATTTCCAGCTGCACCAGGTTGGGCACGCTCCATAATGATGTTTCTTATGCTGTTCACGATGTTCCCAAGTAATACAAATGATTCATCACAAAAGGGTTCATCCTGGGTACCGTCCCAGCTGCTACTAACGCTAACGTCGATACCGGTAATCTGTTGCAGTCTCTCCCCAGCTTGTCTTAAAGAACTGAAATATGCCTGTCGCTTTTGCCTGGAAAAGGCCAGGGGATAAGAGGCTTTTATGGTGAAGCTACTTGCCCGGTCGCGTTTGGATGCAATGACCCATGTAAAAACTGTAACGACAAAAATTTTCAACCATTCTGTCGCGTTGTCACGATCATCCCACTTGAGCTCACTGTGCCAGCGTGACTTGGCTCCGTTAAGTTTCACAACATCTACATCGCTGGAAACAAAGGAACCATCGCTAAAGGGATACCATTCCCTACACCTAACGTCACCACCTCCTGCAGACCGACCATCAAAAACTCCCGTTCTTATTTCCACCATTGGTTGATTCGTAACATTATCTATTCCACTAACAACTGTCGGAACCCAAGGAAATGCTAAAGCCTGCTTCCAGTGATTGCGTTGGAATCCAACAAGGTCTTTGGGTATAAACATTTCATTATTGCCGTCCATAACGTTAATAGAACTGGGAGTTTGTATATTATTGTTATCCAAGCTCGCTGAAATAACAGTGGTGGTGGTACCAAGATCAAGACCAAATTCCATTGCGAGCTGTGTTGTAGTGGCTTGATCCACTTGTTTGTCTAATAGGCCGAAGAAGCCTCCCTGACGCACCGTTTCTCCTTCACCAATCTCACTTCTATCTCGCGTTATACTTATAAACACAGGGGCATTTGTATCGGGATTTGTAACAGTTACATTAAGAACATTTGAACGCCTCTTTTCGGCCTTTGACCTTTTACACTCCCTAGGGGTGTACTGAGTTATGACTCCAACAACATCCCTACCAACAACATCCTTACCAACAGGACCTTCCCAAACAGAACATTCATCGTCGTTCCTAAGTAGCTGTGTATCCTGGTGCCCATCGTGACCCACGACAACGGAGTAGATTCTCCACTTCTCGATTCTTTTTGGTGGCCATATAGCCAATGCTGCACAGATGTTACGCTGCACGACAGCGATATCTGACCATGCAAAATGGTTTTCTCTTATTGTTATTTCCGCTTCTCTCCCGTAAAACCACAACGTCCACTCATGTTTGTTATGTGCGAACTTGTGCTGGAATTTTCTTACATATGGCCAGATCTCTTCTCGCACTGGGCACACTGGATAGAGGTACTCGTTCGGTCCTCCCCCACCATCTTGTGGGGGTTTCTGAATCCGTAAAACCTTGTCGGGCCACGCAGCTACCATTCCATCTATCGCATGAGCTGCAGAAAACCTTTCAACCATCCCCGCATTATCGCGATTATCTTTGACACGCTGAATTGAAATGGAATCAGAGGGGAAAAGAAGCGTTAACGTAAAATCCGTACTACTACTACCTCCAATGTCAGTCTGCCACGTATAGCTTCCTTTCATTACAAGGCTAGCTTGTCTCGCCCCTCTGTTTTCTGTTAGAACAACATCCCTGGAGTCATCCCAAATAATGAGCCGGAAGGAGGAACGTTCACCGCTCATCACGTTAGCTAGTCCAACACCATCGACAAGAAACGGCTGGAATTTTCCTGGATGCCCACTAAAACTGAAAAACAACTTGTCACCAACGATCTCGATTTTTGCATATGCTGCCCTGATTCCCCTGGCCTCAATAACACTTCCGAAGCCCAAACAATCATCAACTGCAAAATCACCATCGCTATAAAATCTAGCCATCAAAGCACCCCTTCATTTAAAAGAATTCTAAACGGGTTCTGAACCCAATGTATCCAAGGCATCCTGCAGCCCGTCGCTGATTTCATGTATATACCTAGTGCCACCAACCTCAGAATACCCGAGGGCCAACTTTTGCTCAGCCCCCGTCACCCATTGACTAAGGGGGGCAAAGAAAACTTGCTTTACCGTACCATCTTGATTCTGTTTCTGGACAAATAGCACCCTTTCCACATTCCGCTGCAGCGCACTCCAAATGCGATCAAGACTTGCTTGAGAAACAGCAAAAGGTAGGGGCCGCGTACTTGGCTCTTCTTGTGGGGCACTTCCTAGCCTTAGGGGCAAAACAACTCCCTTAGCATAAGAGTCAAGTAGCTCGGTATCACCGTTTGGTATGCCTCCGGGACGTTCATTCGGCAGCCCGATTGTGGTCAGTAACTTATGCCACGCAGGCTCTTCATGGGTAGTCACACTAACTGAACTTGCAAATGCCCTTAACAGAAACTTGTCTACTCCCTGCTTTTTGCTGCTTTCCATCTCAACAGCCTCATTAAACTGGTCTCTAAGCTCCATTGCTGACTGGTAAGCAGGTGCGCCGGGCTCATTACCATCCAAATTGCCTTCAAGGTCACTCTCAACAAAATCACAAGCCGGTACAAAACCAACGGACGAAGACGTGAAGCCAACCGGATTGGCCTTATCATTTCTCCAATAAACTACACGCAGATCTTTGAAATCCTTCTCAAAATTTCTCTCACTGATTAGCAGTATATCTCGCACGTGCTCTGGTGCTGGTTGATAATAGAGCATTCCGAGCACAGCCGCTCGCCACAGATAAACAACCTGTTTCATTGTTTCACTGGTAGCGGCATCCTCGTTTCCCCACTCTTCCGCCTTTTCCTGTAAAACGTGAGCCAGACTAAGGGCACTACCTCTTGAACGACTGATTACCTTGTTAGCATCATCCCCATATCTCCTGCCAGAAAGGGTCTTTTTCAGTCTTCCTCTAAAGTCGTCTAAATTAGAAATCACTACGGGGGTTTCACCGCTGGTACATACTAACCCACCATCAACCGGTAAGAAGGGAACATGTCCAGCTCCAACCCTTATACCACCTGCCGCCTGAGCGTTTGTTCCAGCAGCAACTTGACCTCCTAACTCAGCTTCGGCATGTCGTTTTAAAATTTCGTATATCGTGTTAGCAACCTGTCTACCCCTGTCATCATCCGCATTCTCATCCCTAGGCTCCAGTCTGGACAGGTCCCTCAAATACTTTCTCTTTTCTCCCTCTTCTTTCTCAACCTGTTCATCAATATTTCGTATGATCATACGAGCCGCCCCATGGTACGGAGTTTGGGCAGACTGTCCTTTTTCCTTAAAGGCATCCTTTAATTGTTTGATAAATTTGGTCTGTAGTTCGAAAGGAGCCGTTGCTGCAGACAACAGAACATCCCCCCCAAGCACCTTTCCAAAGCCGCTTAGTCGGTTGATTCTTATTGGCATCCGAAGAGCCTGCTCAAATGGCAAATCAGCCAGTGCCTTTGCCTTCGAAGATGCCACGTATTCTCCACGAGACGCAACATCAGAGCCATCTTGGACGCGAATCACAGGAATGGTTACTGTTAAACACTTCTGCTCCCTAGAATAAGCATCAGCTGGCCTCAAGAAACTCGGTAACCAATCAGCCAGATATCTTATGACCGGTGCAGGAGATCTTCCTTCAGCACGTTCTCTCGGCGAATATGGGGGTGTGTTCATAGCTTCTTCGATTCTCGGGCCAACTGTTACCAACATTGTGCGTTTAATGTTGGGATCTTCTCTACCTTGCACCTCAATTTGATCCTTAATCCGCGTCATATTAGAAAACAAAGCATTGATCCCATGGCGCGCACTACGGCACGTATCCCTCCAACCAACACGTATTGTCGTCCCATCATTGCGTTGAGGATTAAACCAAGGGGTTAATGCGCACACGATTAATTCTGAATTCCAATCGCTAGGATTGCGATCCCTGAGTTTACCTAGAAAATAGGGCAATAATCCAGCGCCCGTCCCTCCAGCCACAGAGCCAACAACAACAATCGGATCGGTATGCTGTTCTCTTAAAAAGTCCAGCCTACTAGAGAATCCTTGCAATGAAACCCAGCTCACACCCAGGCGAGGAAGTCCATAGAAACCCTCGTCCACCGTGGTGTAACGTTCAAATGAGGAAAGAGCTGTATTAAAAACACGTCCGTTCTCCCCGCCTAGGTCATCAATCAGTTTGTACAGGTAATTGCTATTCTCGTCAGGTACACACGGCTTAAAAACCCTGGTTCCGACCTCATTTCCAGTAGCCTCTCTATACTTCTGTGCCAAAACGTAGGCCAGTTGGCCACGTTCCTCATGTGGGTTGAAATCCCTATCAATGATCCAAACGTTGGTTGGAAACTCTACTGCTTGCCTCATGCACAGCTCAAGCAAAAACCATTGTCCAGTGCCACCAACAACCACCAGAGAATAACTCATCGCACGCCTCCAATTCCACGGAATCAAGACTCTTATCTACCATGAGAAGGAATTGCTACCCTACTCAAGCCCCTTCCGCCGCTTATCACGCCTACGCCAAGACGCACCAATAGCTACAACCCAGGCGGAAAACGTAGAACCACACAAAACAATAAGAGGAATAGCTAGATCAAACCGAAGCAGCGACATACGCTTTACCCGGATTGAGTTAAGCACATCGTTGTACTTCCACACCTCGTCAGGAGTTTTAGGAGTGTCCTTGGCATCATACGACAGTGGTGTCTGCAAAAACTTCGTAATGTCGTTAACCCGCTCTTGGATTTGCCCCTCCATATTGATACCCCTGTTTACTTCACCAAAACGCCTGTACGCTCCTTGGTAGGTTTCTATTTCGCGAGAACATGCACTAGGGTTATTTACATATTTAGGACCATACTCTTCGATCATGTCACTGCATAGGCGTTTGCATGAGCCTCCGCTCAGATAGCCACCCCTCCTAAGTGCCCTATAATCGCGATCCGCCTGGACAATTTCAGGCACAACGCCTTGAGTTACAAGACATTCAACACCCAAAGCCACACCAGATACCAAAATCGTTACTACCAGTACCGCTCCCACATACCAGGACATATTGAGCATTAGCCTTTGGCTGAGAAACACACCAGCCCGCAACATAAGGCAGGTACCAAGAACAAATGAAACGATTGCTGCTACGATTCTGTACCAATGCAATCTATCAATGTAGTTGTTCGCCTTCTTAACTATCCGACCAGTCACAAATGCACAGGCACTGCAACATGCCATGTTTTGGTCCATATGATCGGATGCTCCCTCGATACATATAGCGCTGCAATTTCCCAACTCATTGTCTGCCTCGACCGTACTTGTATATTCAACCGGCGGATGGAACCAACCACCAGCATCTGCGAAGGCCTCACTTGGTAGTCCAATCAAAAACGAAAAGACTCCGAGACTAGGAACCAAAAGTATTGGCACCATTAAAGTCCGCGGCTTTAACATTCGATCTCCCTCCACACATGGTTTAAAAACTTGTTACTTAGGACAGTCAAACTTTAACTTACGGACCTACCAGCCCTGACTGTTTTGGCTAACACTATAGAAAAAAAAAAAAAACAACCTTTTTCTGCTTTTCAAGGATGACAAAAATAGGTTTGAGCAACTTATCAAGCTTAAAACCTGGGTTTTCCGTGGCTGTCCAATAAACTTAGTGGTAGCTAACGAGTAGGATTCATTGAGTCAACTTGACGTTACTCCTGACATTGGGATGACTTTTTCCACGCCTACAACCGCTGCGTAACATCCCTGCCCTCTTTATGTGAGGTAACACCAGATACGGCCTTGGAAAAATACGCCTTAAGAACTGGGAAAAGGCATCCACCGTCATCGGAAAACAAGTCCATCTGGACAAAAGAACAACCAACCTCCCCGACCCCTTGACTGCTTCAATCATGCTGCCCACCATTGTATAATCGGGCGCTCGGTTTTTGGGCCGGGCTGTGCCCTGTTTTTTGCTTGTTGCTAACACTTGAGGGTGTGATGAAACGTATCATTCTGTTTTTGTTGACTAACTTGGCAATTATGTTTGTGCTTTCTATTGTGCTGGGTTTGTTGTCTACCCAGCTTGGGCTTGATCCGACCGGTATTGGGGCCGTGGTCCTGTTTGCCTTGGTGTTTGGTATGGGTGGAGCCCTGATTTCTTTGGCGATGTCTAAGTTCATTGCCAAAAGAAGTACTGGGGCACAGGTCATCAAGGATCCCAGGTCTGATACGGAGCACTGGCTTATCAATACGGTCCGTGAGCTGGCCAGTACCGCAAATATTGGCATGCCTGAGGTTGCGGTTTATAGGGGTGCGCCTAATGCCTTTGCAACTGGTGCGACCCGTAATAACTCGCTTGTGGCTGTGTCAGACCAGTTGATGCAAAACATGACTAGGGCCGAAGTCCGCGCTGTGCTTGCCCATGAAGTTGGACACATCGCTAGTGGGGATATGGTTACCATGACCCTGCTTCAAGGCGTGATGAACACTCTGGTGCTTTTGCTGGCCAGAATCATCGGTGTGACCGTTGATAAAGCCGTGTTCGGGACCAGAGATGGGCGTGGAATTGGCTATTTCATCACGTATATCGTTATGCAGTTGGTGCTGGGTATCCTGGCATCCATTGTTGTTATGGGCTTTTCGCGACGCCGTGAGTTTGCTGCTGACGCCACCGCGGCTAAATTGCTGGGCTCGCCAAGGGATATGATTGCCGCGTTGCAACGACTGGGTTCCTTGGAGCCTGGCGCCTTGCCCCAGTCAATGAAGGCCTTTGGTATTACCGGCGCCCCAAAATGGGCGGCACTGTTTGCCTCCCACCCTCCCCTGGAAAAACGCATCGAGCGCCTGGAAAGAGCCTAGTCCCAAAATCCAAAACAGGATTCAAAACTCTGAGCCGCCTGTCATCGCTAGCACCGTTGCCAACACTCACACGGACCAATCCAAAACAGGATTCAAAACTCCAAGCCGCCACCATCGCTAGCCAGCCACCACCCAAAACTTTTCAGCTACTTATTAGACAAGGTATGGTCACAAGCACCCAATTCGCCTGCATTTCCTCCCCTCAGGGCACGGTCCAGCAGCACCCCACTTAGTTGAGCAAATGCATCCTATTTCTGGATCGCACACATCTGACCTGTCATCACAAACGGAAGACCCCGATTCATGCAGGCAATAACAACCACCATTTCCATTACAGTCAGGATTTAGGCGATTTTTGCATTGATATACGGTCCCTGTACACTGCTTGTTTGCATCGCAGGCATCACTGTGGGTACACATGTTGGCGTCGTTGCAGGGCCTTCCAACTGCAGGCGGATACGAGCAGCTGCGGTCCTCCAGACACTTCGCCCCAACCATAGTTTCGCAATAACCTGGCGCATCACAGTCCGCTGCAGCAGGGTCTGGCTGATATAAACAGTCGCCATTACCCAAACAAGCCGCACCCGCTGCGGTCTCGCAAAAACCAGGATCTTCGCAAGTATAAGCAACGCCAGAGCATGTTTTGTCGTGCTTACATGTATCGTTATACGTACATAATTCACCATCATCACAGGGAGCATCTGTGTTAGGCGGATAGTAGCAGGTACCATCGCCGTTACACATGGCACCAACCGCAGTCTCACACGCCCCAGGTAAACTACACGTATAGAAAAATCCTTGGCAGACGGGCACCCCACCTGCTCCTGCCTTGCACTTGTCATCCCAGGTACAAGGGTCATGATCATCACACTCTGCTTCCGAATCTGGGGGGTATTTACAGGTGCCGTCACCGTTGCAGGTTGCACCAACTACAGTGCCGCAATATGGAGGGTTGTCGCAAGAATAGTCAACTCCCTCACACGAACCATCTAGCTGACACATGTCGTCGAAGGTACAAGCATCGCCATCGTCACACGATTCCCAAACCGCGATCTCGTATGTACAAGTACCGTCCCCATTACAAATGGCACCATCAGCAGTCTCACAAAAACCCGGTTCGTCGCATGAATAGGAAGTCCCCAAGCACATTTTGTTGGGTCTGCAATTATCGCCATAGGTACAAGGATCTCCATCATCGCACACCCTATCTATGTCCGCCGGATAGTTACAGGTACCATCGCCATTACAAGTCGCTCCCACGGACGTCTCGCAAAACCCTGGAGAATCGCATTCGTAGAGTGTTCCAAGACAGACAGGCAAGCCATCTTGGCCCTCCTGACAGTGGTCACCAGTGGTACACGGATTGGAATCATTACAAGCTTTTCCCTGTTCTACAGGATAGTTACAGGTGCCATCACCGTTACAGGTTGCACCCTCAGCTGTGGCACACTCGGGAGGGTCATCACACATGTAGAAAGTGCCAACACAAGACTTGTTATCCAGACATTTATCACCATGGGTGCACGCCAATCCATCGTCACACGGAGCGCCTGCATCAGCCGGGTAATTACACGTACCATCACCCTTACAAGTTGCCCCCTCGGCCTTCTCACAAAACCCCGGAGTTTCACATTCATAGGCGGTTCCAGCACAAATGCCGTTTCCGAAGCCATCATCCATGCACACATCGTTAAAAGTGCATAAATTCTTATCGTTACAGGCAGCGCCGACGTCTACCTGATAGGTACAAGTACCATCTCCATTGCATATAGCGCCAACTTTGGTCTGACAAAAACCTGGGGAATCGCATTGATAGGTTGAGCCCCTACAGCTTTTATCGGCCTGACAAACATCGTTTATTGTACAGGGGTCACCATCGTCGCATCTAACTCCAACAGACGCCCTATAGGTGCAAGTACCGTCACCATTGCAGGTTGCCCCTTCGGCAGTTTCACAAGGTCCAGGCGCATCACAAGAGTAGCGAGTCCCAATGCATTGAGGGCCTCCACCCAGGTCGGAACGGCACTGGTCGTTTACAGAACATGTATTGCCATCATCACAGGGGTGTCCCTCATTAAACGACCATTCAGTTGGATGCGCTGGGTCACATACAAGGCATTTTCCCTGTGTTGCTTGAGCCCTATGACAAACAAGGTCAATCAGGCAGTAGTTCTTTTTGATTCTTTCAAGGCAGCCTCGAACGGGGTCACAGTAGTTGTCAGTACAGACAAGCCAGCCTTCGCAGTTCTCTTCGGGGCCGCTAGGCACACAAGAGCCTTCAGCGCACTTCTCAGCTAATAAAAACGTCAACCCGTCGCACCTACTTCCAGGGCAATCCCCACATTCTCCACCGCATTGGTCGGGGCCGCACTCCTTGCCATCACACTGGGGGACACAATTCTTGCACCGCGCATTGGCGCATCCAGCGCGACACTCTGCAACGACTTCACCAGCCTGGCCGCAAGAGTCAAACCAGCAGACGTTGTCACCACAGCAGTCCTTATGATGCTTGGGCTCGCAAGTACAAACGCCCTCTATACAGATTTTACCCCCATCACATTCGCCACACGTGCCTCCACAACCGTCTCCACCACAATTGCGACCCTGGCAATTTGGCTCGCATATCCCATCATCACGTCCCTGCGTTATCTCGTCGATGTCAAGAATGTCGTTGTCATGTGAGTCTGGCGAGACCGCCTCTTCAGCAACCATGTCAGTTTCGGCGTCGGTGTCACGGTCTCCAAAATTAAACTCTGGTCGACCATAATCATATCCTTCACCGTAGTCCCTGCGGTTTGGATCCGAGGAACCAGGCTCCAAGGTTGGGCCAGTCCCACCTCCGCATGCTGACAGGATCGATAACACTGCAAATACGGGTAGAAGCCTATGTGTCATGATTCACCTCTCAGCATGAAAACGCCTTCTAAAATGGTCTAAAAAGTAACAGCACACAACCATTTTTCCAAATTGCTAGCGCCATCATTAAGACTGGCATATCTAAGGGTAATGTCAAGTCCAAAATCCCCAGCCGGTATTATACAAAATTCTGACAGTGAACGCTTGCCCAAAATCACCCAATGATTCGCGTACCAGCCGTGATTTTAGGTTGCCGAAGCGTGGATTTATCGGTACATTTGCAACCCTCAGGTTGGCCTGGGTTTCCTTTGAAAAAGGCGGCTATATGGACATGGAAAACACGAACGCTCCAGACCTAGAAAACATTAGACCAGACTCCCAGCAAGACGTCGCACCCACGTCGACAGATAGCGAAGGTTTGGATTTCATTAGGACTATCGTCGAAGAGGACTTACGAAACAACAAGCATAACGGCAGGATTGCCACCAGATTTCCACCGGAACCAAATGGCTATCTTCACATCGGCCATGCCAAGGCTATCTGCGTGGATTTTGGAGTCGCCCTGGAGTACGGCGGGACCTGTAATCTGCGTTATGACGATACCAATCCGGTAGTCGAAGACGTTGAATTTGTTGACGCTATTGAAGAAGACATCAAGTGGCTTGGTTTTGAATGGAACGCCAAATACTACGCCTCGGACTACTTTGAGAAGATGTATGAACTGGCCGAATTGATGATCAAAAAAGGCGTGGCCTATGTGGACAGCCTTTCAGAGGCCGAAATTCGTGAATATCGCGGCAATTTCTATAAAAAAGGCGTTGAAAGCCCCTATCGTGGCAGAAGTATTGAGGAAAACCTGGACCTTTTTCGCAGGATGCGGGCAGGTGAATTTCCAGACGGTGCCCACGTGCTGCGCGCCAAAATCGACTTAAACAGCCAAAACATGAACATGCGCGATCCCTTGATTTACCGAATCAAGCATGCACATCACCATCGTACTGGCGAAGATTGGTGCATCTATCCGATGTATGACTTTGCGCACCCAATTTCAGATGCCTTGGAAGAAATTACTCACAGCCTATGCACCTTGGAATTTGAGGCCCACCGGCCGCTTTATGAGTGGTTTATTGAGCAGTGCGAGGTTTTTCCTTCCAGACAGATTGAATTTGCGCGCCTGAACATCACCTACACGGTGCTGTCGAAACGCCGTTTGTTGCGCTTGGTGAATGGCGGTTATGTGAATGGATGGGATGACCCGCGGATGCCAACCCTTGTTGGAATGCGTCGCAGGGGCTATTCGCCAACTGGGATCCGTAAATTTGTGGAACGAGTCGGGCTGGCTAAAACAGACAGTATCGTTGATGTGGCCTTGTTGGAACACACGATGCGTGACGATTTAAACGACACTGCCCCACGAGTTATGGGGGTGCTGAGGCCCTTGAAGGTGGTTATCGATAACTTCCCGGATGATCATGTCGAGTGGTTTGATGCGCCTTATCATCCTGACGATCCAAGCTTTGGAAGCAGGAAGATCCCGTTTTCAAAGGTATTTTATATCGAAGAGGATGACTTTAGAGAGGATCCCCCAAAAAAATGGTTCAGGCTGACCAAAGGCAGCGAGGTCAGGCTGCGCTATGCCTGCCTTTTTAAGTGCACAGATGTGATTAAGGATGAAAACGGTAATGTGGTCGAGCTTCATGGGACCTGGGACCCTGACTCGAAGGGGGGTACGGCCCCAGATGGCCGCAAGGTTTTGGGTACCATCCACTGGGTTTCAGCAGAACATGCTGTTGACGCTGAAATTCGACTGTATGATCGATTGTTTACCAAAGAAAATCCAAATGATGTCGAGGAAGGCAAGGAATTTACAGACTACATCAATCCTGACAGCCTTCAAATCCTGAAGGGCTGCAAATTAGAACCTGCTTTGGCTGATTTTGATGGTTCTAAGACCTTGCAGTTTGAGCGGCTTGGATATTTTTGCCTGGACAATAAGGATTCAAAACCTGGGGCACTGGTTTTCAACCGTACCGTTTCGCTTCGGGACACTTGGGCCAAGATTGAGGCCAGGACGACAGCCAAAAAGGAAGCCAAGGCCGCGCCACAAAAGCCTGTTCAAGAAAAGCCTGAGTTGCCAAATGCCGCAGCCAGAGACGACTTGAAAGCGTTAGAGCCTGAGATAAGCTTCGACGATTTTGTAAAGGTTGATCTACGTGCTGGGCTTGTAAAAGACGCTTCACTGGTGGAAGGCGCAAAAAAGCTGCTGAAGCTGACCGTGGACCTGGGAGAGGGGCGCTACCGCACTATCTTTGCCGGGATCAGGGCCTTTTATCCAGATCCGTCAGTGCTAGTGGACCGCTTCGTGATAGTGGTGGCAAATCTAAAGCCTCGCCAGATGAAATTTGGGCTTAGTGAAGGTATGGTACTAGCAGGTGGTGACGATAATAACGTTCTGATCGCCACCTTTGACGGACAGTTGAAGCCTGGTGACCCTGTAACATAGGACTCATTCAGTGGAGACGGCCGCGCCAGTAGACATAGTCAGACGATTTTCTTCTCAGATTGATCCTAAAATCCGCAGAAACATGGTCTTTAGAACTGTTAAGGAGCTTGGGCCATTGGAACTGTGCAATCTGCTGGGTTATCTTTGTTATTCGATGCCCAATATCGAATTGGCCCCAATATGGCTTGATGTTGTGTTGGCGGCTTTGGCATGCATTGATGAGGCCCCTGATCGATTTCAGGCTTCGTATCAACATCTGTCCAACCATCCCAGACAGCTGGCTCTGTCCTTTTTGATTGGAACTGATGATGCCTGCTCGGCAATTACAGGCTCAGAGCCAGTAATTTATGACTATGAAGATGTGCCCTTGGGAGTCAGGAAGACCAGGGCCAGAGGCCAAAATCGCTGTCAGCTTGATGTGCTTAGAAACGACCCTGCTCCCTCGGTGATTCATATTCTTTTGGAAAATCCACGCCTTGTAGAAACCGATGTATTAAGGATAGCTGCAAAAAGGCCACAGTCGGCAAAAACCTTCTACGAGCTGGTCAGTTCATCGAGATTTGGTCTGCGCCAACCTTTGATAAGCGCAGTCTCGATGAATCCATTTACTCCAATTCGACTGGCAATCGCACTGGTGCCCATGCTGCCAAAGGGAATTCTGAAAGAAGTAGTGACCTTAACTGCTTTAGATGAATCGATCAGACAAGCAGCAAACGCCTTTTTAACCTGACCCTGTCCCTGACCCCTGTCCCCTGACCCTGTCCCTGACCCCTGTCCCTAAGCCGGGTCATCCTCAACCGCGCCGGCCCGCTCAACCGCCTCACCAATCGAGTCAATGAACACCTCGACGTCATATTTGGGGCGATCAAACTTCTTGGGGCTACCCTCAAAATAACCTCTCAGCAGCAAAAGCCGCTCAGTCCCAGCAAGAGTGGCCAGATGCTCGAAAAACCTAACTTGCTGAAACCACGGATGGAGATGCTCATACAGCTCTTTTTGGACCGCAGGGTCGCTAAGCGGCAAATTCTGGGCTGGCATATCACTGACGATGTACATGACGTGCCACCCAAACGCACTTAGCACCGGCGCTAAAAACGTCCCAACCTTACCATTGATGACACTATCAACAACCGCATCATCAAAGAGGATTGTGCCCCTTTGCATCTGCCTTTCCTCATCATAAGAAAAGGAAAACTCCTGAAACGCCAAACGAGGGGCCATTGCTTGATACTTCTCTGCCAAAAAGAACAAATCCTCATGATCCGGCTGCTCAGCCGTCAAAGCCTGCCAAACCCTGCCCATCGCCTTTTGCCCCTCCTCAAAACAAGCAATTGATTCCGGGGTGTTACAATCAGCAGGCCTACCATTACAACAGTTCCATTGATAATCCTTCACTTCAAACGTTCGATGATGAACAAATTTTGAACGCACTCGTTGCTGCGAGTACAGATACTCAAAATCTTCAAAGGGAACGTCAGCCTGTGTAAAACCAGTTTGAAACTTATCATCCAACAGGCTTAGTACCAAGGCCCGCTCCCAGACAAGCCTACTCGCCTCACCATCCTCCTCACCCACCTTTATTGCGGCTTGAGCAGCCAACTCGCGGTCAATCAACTGCTCAAGCGCCACATCAGGATCAAGCCCACCAGCAATGGCCCTTTGCAGCCTAGAGGCCGGTATCTCAGAATCGCCAACCTTGGCAATGGGAAAGTCGTCGCTAGCAGCCGCGCCAGTCCATGTAACATCAGTGGACACGGTCAGCTTTGGCATCTGGATAGTCGTTGTAGACTGCTGACGCTGCTCAGCGCACCCCAACACAGCCAAAAGAACAATGATCCCTACTAGCTTCTTCACTACTCACCTACACTGAGGGTCTGTCTTTCTGGGGTCCATGAATGGCATTAGATAGGGGTTATAGCAGTAGGCTCCAGAAAAGCCTGTATTGTCGTTACTAAGCCTGAATTGATGCTTAAGGGCAAAGTAATAGGCTGGATCCAAGAAGAAGTATCCAGGTTTGATACCATTTTCCGCAGGGAAAGTATCGCCAAACCACTTTCTGGGCTTAATCCATTCCCAAGCCCATGGCATTAAAGCGCCTGCAGTACTATCTTGCGCAGCGCCTTGGAAGCCAGCTGGAGCCTTAAGCGCCCCAGATTGTTCTGAACCAGGACGATTGTCTGGGGCCTCGTAAGTGAAAACTCCACTGAACAGATTTTCGCTGCGGTCCCTCCTTACCCACCATTCATCCATCATTGAGAGCAGCTCATAACCGTATGCCTGGCCAACACCAGTACTAAAAGGCCAGTTAGGCGCCTTTTCAATGTCAGTCGCGGCACCAGTATAGGCCATTTCTACGATTGACAGAGTCGCCTTCTTTCCACCGGACAGGTCACACCAGTCATCCTGGGGATTTTCCTTGTTTTCCTGAGCCCACACGCAGGATTCATGCCCTTTGGCGGAAAGATAAGCCACGTACCGATTATGCGGGAACAGTTCGTTTTTCAAAAACACCCAGTTTGCGCCATATTTAATCCTATCGTCATCATTATAGTCGCCGTTAGGAGTTCCTGATTTGCCACCATCTACCACCAAGCCAGATTCCTGAGTCACATAGGACCTAAAATCCTCAAAATCCTTATCAGAAAAATATGTTTCAACAGCGATTGGCGTCTTTGTTGTTTTTTCAACAACCACCATGGCGCCGGACAAGTCGTTTGCGTACTGGGATTGCCCGTTCTTTTTCAGATAGTAAAATGCGTACCTGATGAAATAGTGGGTTTTACTTTCGATGACACCCCAATAAACCGCAGGCGTAATCGACGTAGCAGTCTGTAAGTTGGCCAAGTTGTTAGTAATGTCCCAGTCACCGTCAAAGTTCACTTTGGTCGGATAGTCAAGTGCCGGATTCATCTTGTCAACAGCTTGCTTCAGCACTGGAGCGTACTCCTTTGCAAGCTCAAAATAAGGTTCCAAGTCAGGGAAAGCCTCAGTAGCAAATCTAATGGTTGTCCTTTCAACCATGTTACCAGCGCGATCTTGAATCCTGCCTCCAATCTCAATCAGATAAGGAGTAGCCTTACGAAAGATAGCTCCAGTTGATGGAATGAAAGAAACCGTGAAGGTCTCTGGGTCATAGCTCACAGTGCCCTGCATTGGCTGCAAGGTATTTTTCCCAATGTAGTCGTACACCCTAAAGCCGTTGTCATCCACGGTGTCGGCTCGCAAAGCCTCGGAAAAAGTCACATGGACCTCAAAGGGAATTTTTACTCCGATTGCCTCGTTTGCAGGAATCGACGAGACAACGTAGGGGGGAGTTTCGTCTTCCTCAATCTCGGCATCCTCTGGATCCGCATCAGAATCATCGACCTCGCTTGTATCATCGGTCACCAAGTCCTCTTCCCCAGACTGGTCCGGTTCATCGGCCGTCTCATCAAGGACCTCATCAGAGCCGATGGGGTCCTGATCGGCTGTCGAATCCGTGCCTGGATCGTGTGTTGGCTCAGATGAGTCGCCACAGCCTACCGTTGATATCATTAAAAAAGTCGCGAACAATGCCGCCACAAACGGAAATCTCAATGCATCAGAAGTCATCGTTTTCCCCAATCAAAACCAACAAAAGACTCGCAAAATACACATTAAAAGTCAATCAGATTCCCCTGAACAAAGCATTGTTTTAAACCTTCTTTTGCTTTCATGTTCTAAGTTTTGCAGCCGATTTATCGCGCCCCTTGAACAATTCAGGCAAAAACCGTCAATTGTCGCCTACCCCAACCCGTTGACTTAACTCATCTGGTGATTACCTTTTGGTCCATAGGACGCTAAACGGCGTGACAATAAAATAAGTTGGAGGCGTTACATATGGAAAGAATCATTGGAATCGACTTAGGAACGACCAACTCCGTCGTGGCTGTTATGGAAGGCGGAGAAGCAAAAGTTATTCAAAACGAAGAAGGCGGGCGGACGACCCCGTCAGTAGTGGCGTACGATGATAAGGGTGCAATTTTGGTGGGTCAGATAGCAAAACGTCAGGCTATCACCAATCCTGAAAACACAATTTTCAGTATCAAGCGCTTTATGGGACGACGATTTGACGAGATCAAAGACGAAGCAACCCACGTGCCTTACACCTTGACTTCGGTGGAAAACAACGCTGCGGCCATTATGGTTAGAGGCAAGCCGGTTACCCCACCTGAGATTTCGGCCAAGATTCTTGGGAAGCTGAAGAAAGCGGCTGAAGACTATCTTGGTGGACCAGTTACAGCAGCGGTAATCACAGTGCCTGCGTACTTTAATGACTCGCAGCGCCAGGCCACGAAAGACGCTGGTCTTATCGCTGGCCTTGATGTCAAGCGCATCATCAACGAGCCTACCGCCGCCGCTTTGACCTATGGCATGGAAAAGAAAAAGGACCAAACCATTGCCGTCTATGACTTTGGTGGTGGGACCTTTGATATTTCCATCTTGGAAGTCGGCGACAACGTTGTGGAAGTTAAGGCCACAAACGGTGACACCCACCTTGGTGGAGACAACATCGACCAACTGCTGATTACCCATCTGATTGAGACATTCAAAGCCGACAGCGGTATAGACGTCAGCAAGGACAAGATGGTCTTGCAGCGTTTGAAGGACGCCGCTGAAAAGGCAAAAATCGAATTGTCGTCCATGGCTGAGACCGAGGTTAACCTACCCTTCCTTACTGCCGACGCAAACGGGCCAAAGCACCTCGCAGTTAAGATCACAAGGGCCAAGCTGGAACAAATGATGGGAGACCTGATTGAGAGGACTATTGTTCCATGTAAACTGGCGCTCAAAGACGCAAAACTGGAGCCATCCGACATTGATGAAGTCGTCATGGTTGGGGGTTCTACCAGAATTCCGCTGGTTATTGAAACTGTGCGCAAATTCTTTGGCAAGGAGCCTAACAAGGGCGTCAATCCCGATGAGGTGGTTGCCCTTGGTGCAGCGATTCAAGGGGCCGTTCTTTCTGGCGACGTCAAGGATATGCTGTTGCTTGATGTGACCCCATTGTCGCTAGGTATCGAGACTCTGGGTGGGGTGATGACCAAGCTAATCGAGCGCAACACCACTATCCCGACTCGTAAGCAGGAGGTTTTCTCGACAGCGGCCGATGGTCAGACTGGCGTGGAAATCCACGTCCTGCAAGGCGAACGTGAAATGGCTTCTGGTAACAGGACCCTTGGCAAGTTTAACTTGGACGGAATTCCGCCGGCTCCCAGAGGTGTGCCTCAGATTGAGGTTACCTTTGACATTGATGCCAATGGAATCCTGGCTGTTTCAGCAAAGGACAAGGCTACCAACAAGGAACAAAAGATTACTATCACCGCGTCTTCTGGCTTGGATAAAGAGGCGATTAACCGCATGGTCAACGAGGCGCGTGACCACGAGGTCGAAGACAGGAAGCGACGCGAAGAAGCGGATAACCGTAACCAGCTTGACTCGTTAATTTATCAGACCGAGAAACTGGTCAAGGAAAACCGCGAACGCATCCCGGTTTCTGACTTAAACGCTGTGGAAACTGAGCTGGAAAACAGCAAGAAGGCCTTGGAAAGTGGCGACAGCGAGACCATCAAAAAGGCGATTGAAAGCTTGACCCATGCCTCACATAAAATGGCTGAGGCCATGTACCAGCAGCAGGCAGGACCCGGCCCAGAGGCCACCCAGCAACAACCGCACGATGCAGGCTCAACTGCTGAAGGCGACATCATTGATGCTGAGTACGAAGAGCAGTAGTTTCCACCCCAAGAACACCCAAAGCACCGTCTTGACGGCGGTGGTTTTGGGGCTTTTTATGGCCAGCTTAAAGATTCTTGGAAAGTTCAGATTCTACAAAGCTTTTGTCAACCACAATGGTTTTGCCCCATAGTTCTGGCCCCCTGAACAGAGTGTCACTCATAACACTTCCGAGCACGGACTTCATTCCTCTAGCACCAGTCTGTAGACTAAGCGATCTGCGAACAATTTCCCGCAGTCCGGATTCCTTCCACTCTATCCTGACATTATCAAAGTCCAGAAGTTCACTATATTCTTCCAATATTGAGTTCACTGGCAGCTTAAGCACCCCAATAAGGTCTTCTTCAGTCAAAGCCTGCATCTGCACAGTTACAGGAAGGCGTCCAAGGAATTCGGCCAACATCCCGAATTTCAAAAGCTCTTTATCAGTTATTTTGCGATCACAAGATTCACCAACTTCCCCTGTAAATCCAAGTCGTTTACCGCTTGTTCCATACATATGAAGGTCGGTAAAAGTGCCTGCACAGATAAACAAAATATCAGTTGTATCCACAGGCACAAAATCATGCTTGGACCAGTGCTGTGTAACATCGGTGGGACAAAAAACTCTGCGCCCTTCAAGCAGCTTTAGCAAAGCCTGTTGAACGCCTTCACCCCCAATATCTCGATTACCTGCTCCCGTTACTGCCCCGTGGGATTTGCGTGCAATCTTGTCGACTTCATCAACGAAAACTATGCCTCGCTGGGCAAGCTCAACGTCTGCTTCAGCTAACAGCAACAGCTCTCCTATCATTACCTCAACATCTTTCCCATAGTAACCGGCTTCGGTATATTCAGTTGCATCGGCAATAACGAATGGCACTTCAAGGAGGTTTGCCAGCGTTCTGGCTATGTGCGTTTTTCCACAACCGGTGGGACCTATCAGTAATATGTTGGATTTTCTGGCCTTCAGAGTGGCCCCGCCCATCCTTGCATTGGTGCGCAACATGTGGTGATAGGCGGCAACAGCGATAGCCCTCTTGGCCTTTTCCTGACCAACAATATTGGCATCAAGCTCAAAATAGATCTGAGCAGGTGTCTTTATCCGAGGCAGCCGTTTTTCCCTGGGAATCATGCAGAACTCCAAAAGACTTCAAGCCTGCCTACCATCCTACAAGAATCTTGGAGGCTTTAAAAATATAATAATTTTTTATCGTTATATTTTCGCGAATTAGCTGATCACACAAGCGGTGATTGATTGCAGTGGCGGCTTATTCCTGATTTTCATCGCCAGCTGCTGGACCAGGCCCTTCAACGGCAGGGGCGGCTTCACCAGCGGCGGCTGGGGCTTCGGCGGCTGGACCTGGACCTTCAGCGGCAGGGGCGGCTTCACCTTCAGCGGCAGGAGCTGGGGCTTCGGCAGCTGGACCAGGCCCTTCAGCGGCTGGAGCGGCTTCACCGGCTGCGGCAGCTTCACCGGCGGCGGCTGGGGCTTCGGCGGCTGGAGCGGCTTCACCAGCTGCAGCCTCAGGCACCGGACTACTCGCGCCAGAAATCCTAGCCATCATTCCCACGATATCCAAGCGCCAACGCCCCTCTTCCATCAGCATGGGAGCCTCAAGTTTACTTCCATCCTTGGTGTAGACAATTTCAGCCTCTTGGCCGTTTTCTGAAATCTTTTCCGACACAAACACAGCTGAGCCAGGCTGATACACTTTGCACATGTCGGCGTAGATATCCAGTTTTTTACCAGATTGATCAATAACAGCCTTTGAAAACTGCTCAACCATCTGATCCAAAACTTCCCTGGTAGCCTTGGTTAAACCACCCTTAATTCCCTCAACATCACAAGATTCAATGGACTTGAGCCATCTATTAAAGCTTTGCTCAGGAGTCTCAGCTTTAGTTTTACATCCAACAATAGCAATCGAGAACAGCCCAATCACCAATAATTTCGAGATCTTCATAACAGATTCCTCCATTTTGAATAGCCGATTCAGTCAAATGTCGGCCAGATCACAAGCCCGCACATTATGTCAGGTAACACCTTGTGTCAAAGGATTTCTCATTCTCAAACAACAGCAAATTCCCACACAAAACCCGTCCCCGCCCCTGTCCCTGTCCCTGCCCCTGCCCCTGTCCCCGTCCCTGTCCCCGTCCCTGCCCCCGCCCCTGTCCCTGTCCC
>DUVQ01000021.1 GCA_012840965.1 Oligoflexales bacterium
AACCAGGCTCCAAGCTGGAACACGACCTTCCAACCTTGCGTGGCACAGACCCTCACTTCGGTCTTCAGTTTGCGGCTGGTCTCATCTATGACAAACGTGACCACGAGTACAATCCGACGAAAGGTGTCTATTTCGAGACCGCTTTGCGCTTTCAGCCAGGTCTTGGCAATGACTTGCATTTTGGCGCTTACAGCGTCGATGGTCGGGTTTTTGTGCCCATCATAGGTGAATACTTGGTGTTTGGATCACGCTTTTTGCTGGACATGTTGTTTGGAAACGTGCCCTTCTACGAAATGGCCAGGAGTGGTGCATTTGAGCCAGTTGACTTCATTGGTGGCAGAATGGGGCTTTCAGGTATTCCCGAGGGGCGTTATCATGGCAAGGTCAAGGCCGGCGTTAACCTTGAGCTGCGATCCGTGTTTTGGACCTTCTGGCTTTTGAAGCAACGGTTTAAAGTCGGGGCTGCGGCGTTTGTAAACGTCGGCCGCGTTTGGGCTGATTACACAGGCAACAGCGTGCTTGATGGCAGCGGACATGGGTTGAAGCTGGCCACTGGTGGTGGGCTTCGAATACAGCTAAACGAGACGATGATAATTCGCATCGATCTTGCGTGGGCCAAAGAGGTCAGCGACGCTGGAGCGCCGGTGGGTATCTATTTGGATGCCTACCACCCATTTTAGAGCGTTGGGCTCCGTCCTTTGTGGTCGGAGTCTTGTTTACATGGCAGGGGGCGAGGTAGATGAACATGTCTTCTAACAGATTTGGCAAGTTACTTTTCGCGTTGCTGATGGTCTTGGCCGTCCCAAGCACCGTCCTCGCCGGGGGGTATTCCAACCTCGACTTCGGTGGTCGGCGTATGGGGATGCTGGCGGTTGTCGGTAAGCCAGATGACCTGACAGCGGTGTTTCACAACCCGGCAGGATTGACGTTGCAGTCTGGAACCCAGTTTTACTTTTCGCTGTCGAACTTCATCTTGGACCTCGGGCTGAAGATGTATGACAGCGATGGGAAGCTGCGGCCGTTTGACCATGAGATCAAGCCCAAACTCAGCTATGGTGCCATCCCGTTTATTGGGGTCTCATCGGACCTGGGTACCGAGAGGTTCAGGCTGGCATTTGCGCTTTATGCGCCTAATGCCTACGGCGCCAGCCTTCCACTTGACGAGCCCACCCGCTATCACGCTACTCAGGCGCTTTTTGTGTCAGGCCGGGCCACCCTTGCGGCTGCTTACGATTTCAATGATTACATAACTATCGGCACCAGCCTCAGTTTGCTGTACACATACTTGACGGCCCAGAGATACCTAAACACTGGGATGCTTCCTGCTGGCTCTGACAGTCAAAACGACCCTAAGTACGACGGCAGATTCAAGAGTCGTGAAGAGACTTTAAACACTGACATGATCTTGGATATCCAGGGTGACAACGTCACGTGGGCGTTTGATGTCGGTGTTTTGGTCAAGCCTGTTAAAAGCCTTAGCATTGGTATGATTTTTTCCAGCGGCTCGGAGCTAAACCTGCGTGGTGATGTAAAGGCGTCGTGGGCCAAAGACGGTGCCTTGATTGGCAAGACGAAGCAGACGACCAACATGATTATTCCGCTGGCGATTCGCGCTGGCGTCAACTGGGCAATCGTGCCGAATTTCGAGGTTGGGGCTGATTTTTCGTATTGGCACTACCAAACAAACCAGATGCAGGTCTCGACGCTGGACGACAAGCTTGCAGGTCTTTCTGGCTTTTCCGATCCGAAGAACTTTAAAAACTCCTGGAACTGGTGCGTTGGTTTCCTTTATCGGCCCATCCCCGAACTGGATCTGATGGCCGGCTATCAAATGGACTACACGCCGAATCCAACCTCGACGCTATCTCTGGAAAATCCAGGGGTTGACCAAAAGGGATTCTCGATTGGTACGCGCTGGCGCATCAATGATCGCTGGCGGGTCAGTCTGGCTTATGTCCACAACTGGTTCGATCTGATAGATGTCCAGGATTCCATTGGCACGCCACCTGCGAACGCCAAGGGACACGGTGCAAACAACGAGGTTGCATTTGATTTTCAGTACCGGTTTTAAGAGAGTTAGATTGGGGGGTTATGGCTAGAACTGGATACTTAGGATTTGTGGTAGGCGGCGATGCGGGCATCGTATCGATTGATCCAGCAGGACGGCTTGGTTGCGACCTTGGTGACTTGCACCTTCATGTTTATGACAGCGCTGGAGGCACGGTTTATCAAGCTGGTGCGGCAGATGGGCCAATTAGCGTGGCTGTTTCAAGCGATGAAGCCACCGACGTGCGCATCTTTGTAACGCTTAAGAACATTGGCGACGCGCCAATTCGCCTTTCTAGGGTCGTTTTTGAGTCAGCTGATAAATCCGTGGCGATACAAGGCGATATGTCTGGGTGGGCCCGCTACAAGATGGGATTTAACACTGGTGCGGCCTCTGGTGCGGCACCATTGACGGTTCCAGACAACCGTTTCTTTTTGCGAGGCGTCCCGTACGGTATTCTTCCAAAATCCGTAACAAACATGTTGTATTACGACGGCACCGAGTTTTCTAAGGTGCCAGGCAAGTTTGAAAGCGAGTGGTTTTCCGCTCTGTACGATTTTCACGACAAGCATGGGATTTTATTCGGTTTTTATGGGGTCCAAAAGCACTTCAGTCGTGTTCGCGTCGATTTGACGGCCGGCACTGCTTCGTTGACGGCCTTCCTTGACGATTCTGAACTGGCGCCAGGTGCGTCACGAGAACTTGATCCCATCATCATTTTGTACGGGTCGGACCTAAGCGAGATGCTTGAGCAGTACGCCAATGCGGTTGCCGAGCACAACCAGGCGCGTGTAAATCCTGCCGCAATCTGGTGTTCATGGTATTCAGGCTTCTATGATCGAGTCAAAGTCTCGGATATCCGCGACAACATGCAGGCTCTTTCAAAGATCGAGTCTCCAGTTCGTTTCATCCAGCTTGACGATGGTTACCAAGCGATGATTGGTGACTGGCTAAACACGAACTCGCGCTTTCCGGATGGAGTTGAGGCGCTGGCCAAAGAGATTTCACAGGCTGGTTTTAACCCTGGGATCTGGACGGCTCCTTTTTCGGTGTCGCCTGAAGGCAGCGTTTATAAGCAGCACCCTGACTGGGTCGTAAGAAACAGCCGCGGTAAGCCAGTCAAGGCTGGTTTCATTATGGGACGCTTTGGGCCAAGACCTTACTACGCCCTTGATACGACCATCCCTGAGGTTCGCGCCCACGTGACTGGGATCTACAAATCGCTGCGCAAGATGGGCTGGCGGCTGTTTAAGATTGACTTCCTGACCTCGGCGATGATCGAGGGCGTTCGCAAAGACCCCTCGCGCACTAGGGCCGAGGCCTACCGGATGGGGATGCAGGCGGTGCGCGACGGCGTGGGTGAGGACGGGCTGATACTGACCGGCATTGGCCCGTTCCTAATCAATACCGGAATCATCGATATCCAGCGGCTCAGTCCAGATACCTGCTTTGGTTCGCCAGCCTGGATGACGCTGGAACAGAAACTGACAGGTGATCGGATGACCCCTGGGGTCAGGAACCAGACCTCAACGTGCATTGGTCGAACGTTTACCAATGACATCCTTTGGAGTGGTGACGCGGACGCGATTGTTGGTCCTGGGCTGGCCCCCAACGAGGCGGTCTATTTAAAGACAGTCGCGTTGTTGACGGGCAGTACCTTGACGATAGGTCATGATTTTCGCAAAGCCCCGTTTGATTTTTCAGGATACGACCACTTGCTTGCGGCGCGTGGACCTGCGCGAGTTGTGGACATGGGGCAAGTCGAGTTTCCGCGCCATCTGATTCGTGCGGCCACCATTGACTCGAAACCAGTCAAGTTCTACGCGGTTTTGAATCAATCTGATTCGGAAGTCTCTATTCCTGTCAGCGAAGAGATATTTGTGGAGCCGTTTGACAAGGTAGATGACTACTGGAACGGTACCGAGGTCGAGATGCGACCTGATGTTAGTTTTAAGTTGGGACCGCGTTCGGCGCGGCTGTTTGTTATCTGGATGGCATCCAAAAGCGATGCCGCCGGCTAAGTCGGTGCTGGCGCACCTTTTGTGGGTTTTGCAGTCTGGGAGCGTGAAAATGAAAGGTTTGAAACCGGTGTTGTTGCTGATTGGCGTGATGCTGGTTGGCAGCGGTTGTGCCTCATGGTCGCACGGCTGGGACATGAAGCCCTACAAGGCGTCTGGCAAGCGAGACCTGGACGAGGTGAAGGAGTACGCTGAGCGTCTTGAGCAGGCGGCTGTTACTCGGCCTCAGGTGCAAAATCTGATTAAACAACTTAAGTACATTGTGGGGGCCGAGCCTGATAATTTTGACGCTACCGTCAAGCTTTCGCAGGCGTGGATCGTCAAGGCGATTGGACATCCCAGAGATACAGGTGAGCAGGGCGACAGTCTGCGACGGGCAATCACGCTAGCCGAGCGTGCGATGTCTTTAAACCCTGATTTCTTGGCTGCAGTTCGAGCCGTCCCAAAAGGCAAGGTCAGCGACGCAGTGTCAACGCTTGACGCTTCATATGCACCGGCAGTAGCGACGTGGTCGCTGGCGACCATGTTGTATTTCGAGGAATCTTTAAGCGAAGTCCTAAAGATTACCAATTCAGAAGTTCTTGACGACGTACAGGTGGCGCTTTCATGGATGGAAGAAAAGGCACCGGATTATAACGGGCACGTCGTGCTGGCACTAAAAGGCATGGCAGCCGCCGTCAGATCAGGCGCCGACATGGTTTGTGTATCCGCCAACTTTGACGCGGCAGTTCAAGCAAGTCCCGACTCAATGCTCAACTTATGGCTGCGCTCCAAGTATCTATACCGCAATTTCGGAGACAAGGTCAGCGAACGCACAGACCTAAAGGCAATCCGAGACCTTAAGGTAGAACACTCCCCCGGATTCACCCCACTAAACCGCATGATCAGATTGATGGCCGAGAAGAAGTACAAACACTGATTGGCCTGGGAAGGGTTTACAAGTCCAAAATCATCACGATGTTAAATCTCGCCGCGGGCTCGTTTGCCGGCGTTCCAGACGAATAGGGCGACTACAACGGATAGGCCGCCTGAGATGGTCCAAAACAGCAGTACTGGGTTAAAGTCGAAGATGGTGCTGGTGGTTATTACGTCGTATGCCTGGTCAAAGAGGGCTGGATTGGTTGCTGATTTGAGGTCGATACCAACTGTGCTAAGGGCCTCGGCAAGCTTGTTAGGGTTAAGTGATACCGGCGTGGAGACCTCGGTTTTCGCATAGTCGATCAACCAGCCGCTGGCCGTACCCTGGATGGCCGCGCCTACATACGAAAACATGCCGACTACTCCAGCAGCGGCGCCAGCAGCACGCGGTGGCACTATGTCGACCGCCATCAATCCGCCTAGGAAGGATACCAAGACACCTAGTGCAAGCCCGATTCCACCCATCAGTGCGTAATCAAGCACGCGGCCGCCGTCTGGGATCAACAAGAAAGCGGCAAGGCAGGCTGTTTCAAGCAAACCAAAGATCAGGCACGGGACGTTACGGTTTGCGTTAAAGAAAACGTCAGATATCAATCCGGAAGCCGCCTCGCCAATCATGCTGGCCACGAAAAGCACCGACATCAACACGCCGGCTTCAATAAGGCTGTATCCGCGCGCCTCGTGCAAAAATAGGATTGCCCAACTGTACATTCCATAACGGGTGATGTACATAAGGGCGCTTGACAGCCCTAAAGCCCAAACATTCGGATTTTTTAGGACTTCAGCCTGCATATGGTTGACCGAGTCAACCTTTTTTGCGACAGGCGACGGGTCATTTCTAAACTCTGCAACTGGTGGCAGACCGTAAGTTTGTGGCCGATCCCTTAGCGTCAGGTACAGCACGAAGGCAGACACGATACACAAGATTCCAGGGGCCCAAAAACCCCAATGCCATCCAAGCGCCGCGACCAAAACGGTCGTAAAAATCATGTTTATGGCGCCACCGATGTCGTGGCTAATGCACCAAAGGCCGTACCAAGTGCCTCGTTCACGTGGCGAAAACCAGTTGGCTAGCGAAACGATGCTTGCGGGGGCGCCTATAGACTGGAACCATCCGTTTAACGCCCACAGGACGACAAACACGATGAACATCGTCGTCATACCAAGAATCAGGTTGATTATTCCAACGAGTAGCAGGCCAATCGACATGAAACGCTTGATGTTAGCGCGGTCGGCGATAAAGCCGTTTGTAAGTTTTCCAATCGCATATGCCAGTAACAAGGCAGAGTCGATGATACCCATCTGGGTGCTGGTCAAGATGTTGCCGTACAGCAGATCAGGCTTAACAACCGCGAAGTTTAAGCGTCCGACGTAATAGATGCCGTAGCCAAGCGTGATGGCCAAGAAAACACTGATCCGGTTCCTCTTGAAGATCCTGCGAAGCTTTTCAGGTTCGACCTCCATTGCGGGACGGTCAGGACCGCTACTAAAGAACTGGATGATTTTGGAGTTTTTCAAGCTGCTCATCTTCAACGTCCAGGTTTTTTACAACACGATTTTCGCCAAGGCACCGCAAAGCCGTAACGATATTACGTCAAGCCCGCCAGACTTGAAACTTTTATCACGTCTAGCTGGTATTCGACAATGAATCCTGACTTCTCTTGCCCACGTAAAAAAATGGTCAAATGTGCCTAGTTCATCCCATTTGGGAAGTAAATTGGCCACTTGATCTTTTCCCGATTTGTGGCTAAATAGCGTTCTCTCTTTGGGCCGATCAAAAAGGCCCGCATGGGGCTGTAGCTCAGTTGGGAGAGCGCACGGTTCGCATCCGTGAGGTCAGGGGTTCGACTCCCCTTAGCTCCACAGTTCATAGAACACCCGTTCTGATAAAAGGTTTGTGTTTGTGTCCTCTTTGTTAGATGGGTTCAATAAATCGTTGCAATTTGATTGGGACGATATGTTGAATCGTCCCAACGGGGGTGTGACGATGAGACGAGAGCCGAAGCGTATCGTCGGGCTGATTCTTCTACGGTGAAGGTAAGTAGGTTGGAGCTTGATCGCTTGGATAATCCTTTGCGTGCTGCGCGGATTTTCGGTTTGTCTTTGCCTCTTTTTTGGTTATAGTTGCTTTCGCGAGTCTTGGACTCGACTTCTTGCTGCCTTGCGGGATTAGTTATGACTGCTAGATTGTTTAAATGTGTGGCCGTTTGCGGATTTTTGTTGCTTTCATTTCCTGCTTACACCCAGTGGGTGGATGGAACGTCAACTGGCAAGGACGACATGTTGATGGCCGCTGGATATGACTTGGATGGTTCCCTTTATGTATCTGGCATGTCACTGGAAACTTCAGGTGGCGCGATGCCAATACCAATACCAAAGCCACGGTTTATGCGCTCAGTTGACAACGCCAAGACCTGGCAAGATCTGTCAAGACAGATTGGTAGTGGTGGCCTGACGGACCCAAACAACATGGTGCAGGAACTGCGTATGTTCCACCAGTGGGAAGGGGTTGTCGCCGTTAATAAATCTATCGCGTATCAGGAATCGCTTGGAAAGTGGAATAAGGTTGACCTTGGGGCCCGGATTAATGGGCTGCACATGTTCGATGAAAACAAAGGCGTAGCATGTGGTGATAATGGCCATGTCTGGACCACCAATAATGGTGGGCGAAACTGGAATCAGGTGGTTTTGGATGAACCAACCAACGCTAGCTTTTTAAGCATGCACTGTATAAAAAATGGCCAGTGTTTCATGACAGCTCAGATATCAGAGAGTTTTGCAGAAGAGGGTATGGAAAAGCACACATATCCAGGATGGGAGGTCTGGGCTGGAACAGATTTTGGTCAGTCATGGACCAAAGGGTTTTCAGTTTCAGGGCTGAGTAATGACGGACAGCTGGTTGGTCCCATCTTTTTCTTGGATGACGGCAAGACTGGTTGGGTGGTTTCTGCCGACTACGATAGCAACCAAGGACATACTACGAGGATGTATCTGTTTAAATCAACTGATGGGGGTAAGACCATTGAGGACATTGGACTTGATACCCAGGTTGGTACCCTCAAAATGTTTGGCGCCTTCCCCGTTTACTTCAATCATGTAGCAGCTATGTATTGGGCTGATGCGAACAGAGGGCGCTTGGTTGGTAGTGCCTTCGTTGTCAAGATCAGTGGTAGTGGTGGTGGAGGTGGCGGTGATGGTAGCGTCTTTAGAAGGGTTGATATGGAAACCACAGATGGTGGTAGGTCGTGGACCAAACCGGAACCAATTGTCGTCGAATCCGACATGATTGGATCCCAAAACATTCCGTCAGATCCAAGGCCGATTGGTGGAAGGTTTCAAAGTTGGGTGCAAGGGGTTGTGGTAGGTGAAAAGGGGCTAGTTCAGCTTTACCAAAAGAAATGTGATCGGGATTCTGTTTGTGGCGTTGGGTACAAGTGTGATCGCACAGATTTAATCTGCGTTGAAGACCCTGATTTTGATAAGCCTGACGATCCGCCTCCATGCACCGACTGTGAAGAGCCTGACCCCCAAGAAGATCGGGATGTAATCACTGGCGATGACACTTACAACCCTTCAGACACCACAAGTAGATCGGACCTTGCCATCCCAAACATTGATGATGACGAAGATTCCAAGGGAGGCGGTTGTACCACAAGTACAAATCCATCTGGCCTTGGTTTGATGATTATTGGATTGTTAATGGGATTTGTGATTATCAGACGCAGACTTACGAACAGTTAAACGCCGCCTAAAATCACTTGATTGAAATTCCAGGAGCCGGGAACGCCGCGCAAAACTCTCGCACTTCACCTGCAACTTTAGCCAACGCCGCTTCATCATCGTGGATCGACACGACCTGGTTAAACCAGTCGGCTATCTTTACCATGTCTGATTCTTTCATTCCCCGGCTGGTAACCCCTGCAGTTCCCAAGCGAATTCCGCTTGGATCAAATGGTTTGCGTGGATCATTTGGGACCGTGTTGTAGTTGCACTCGATTCCAGCCTTGTCCAATGCCTGGGAGTACGCCTTTCCAGTCATTCCCCTGGGAGTGACATCCATCAGGATAAGATGGTTGTCAGTCCCACCGGATATCAGCCTGAAGCCATGACCTGCCAATCCTTTTGCCAAGGCCTGTGCGTTTTTGACAATCTGATGCGCGTAGTCTTGGAAGGCTGGCGTCAATGCTTCTCCAAGCGCCACAGCAATCCCAGCGGTGGTGTGGTTGTGGGGGCCTCCCTGAAGGCCTGGGAATACCGCCTTGTCGATGTCTTTGGCCATGGCTTCTGTGCACATCAACATGGCGCCTCGTGGGCCCCTTAAAGTCTTGTGAGTGGTGGTCGAAACCACATCAGCGTACGGGATTGGGCTTGGATGGGCCTTACCTGCGACAAGACCGGCTATATGGGCCATATCAACTAGCAGCGTCGCCCCCACCTCGTCAGCGATGGCTCTAAATGCCGCAAAATCGATGATTCTTGGATAAGCAGTCGCACCAGCGATCAGCAGCTTTGGCCGGTGCTTAAGTGCAAGCTCCCTAATGACGTTGAAATCAAGCAAGCCGCTTTCAGGATCCACACCGTACTGCACAGCGTTAAACCACTGGCCAGTGGCTGAAACCCTCCAACCGTGGGTCAGGTGACCGCCATCAGGCAAGGCCATCCCCATAACTGTGTCACCAGGCTTCATCGTCGCCATGTAAACGGCCAAGTTCGCAGGACTGCCAGAGTAGGTCTGAACGTTTGCATGGTCCGCACCAAACAGCTTTTTGGCTCGTTCAATCGCCAGTCCCTCAATCGCATCGATGAACTGCTGTCCCTCGTAGTAGCGTCGTCCGATGTAGCCTTCTGAGTACTTGTTTGTAAGTACTGAACCAGTGGCCTCAAGGACAGCCCTAGATACATAGTTTTCGCTTGCAATCATGCGAAGATTATCAAATTCGCGACGTTCCTCACCCTTGATCAACTCAAATACCTTTGGATCTGCCTCATGAAGTGGACGCATCAAAGCCCTCCTTTAAATAGTTATGTAAACAGCCCTATTTAAGAGCCGAATTCCTCATGGCACAGTATTTTTCGCCGCACATCGAACAATAACGTGAGGCCCGGTGCTGTGTAGCTGCTGGGACCTTGTCGTGATATTCCCTGGCCCTGTCCGGATCCAAGGCCAGCTCAAACTGGCGTTCCCATTCAAAGGCATAACGAGCCCTCGCCATTGCGTCATCCCTGTCTCTAGCACCTAGATGCCCCTTTGCAATGTCGGCAGCATGTGCCGCTATTCTGAATGCTATCAGACCATTGCGCAAGTCCTCTAAATCAGGTAATCCTAGATGCTCCATGGGCGTCACATAGCACAGGAAGTCTGCCCCAGCCCAAGCCGCCAAAGTCGCTCCAATTGCGCCTGTGATGTGATCGTAACCTGGAGCGATATCGGTAACTAAGGGGCCCAAAACATAAAAAGGCGCCCCATGGCAAACCTTTTTCTGCCTTTTCACATTGTCGGCAATCTGATCCAAAGGCACATGCCCAGGTCCTTCAATCATTACTTGCACATTCCTTGCCCATGCCTTTTTGGTAAGCTCGCCAAGCGTGTCCAATTCAGCAAATTGAGCCGCATCAGAGGCGTCATGCAGGCATCCTGGCCTGAGGCCATCGCCAAGTGACAGGGTGATGTCGTGTTCGGCTGCAATATCAAGGACCTCATCAAAATGCTCATAGTAAGGGTTTTGCCTGTTGTGGACTTTCATCCATCTTGCAGTCAAGGCCCCGCCACGGCTGACAATTCCAGTCAGGCGGCTATCTACCAAAGGTAGGTGCTCTTTCAACAAGCCAGCGTGGATGGTCATGAAGTCAACACCCTGTTCTGCTTGCTCCTTGACTGTCCGCAAAAAGTCATCGACCGTAAGCTTGGCCACGTCATCAACTGGATTAACGGCCCCGTACATTGGAACGGTTCCAAGCGGCGCTGGGCAAGCCTCTATAATCGCCTTACGCACTGAATCTATGTCCGGTCCAGTAGACAAATCCATCACCGCGTCGGCACCATACTTTAAGGCGGCCTCAACCTTGGCAACCTCGTCAGTAAGGCACGACGTCGTCTGTGAACGCCCCAAGTTAACATTGACTTTGATCCTGGTTCCTTCCCCAAACCCAACTGGATGCAGATTCGTGTGTGCTGGATTTGCAGGTATTACCACCTTTCCTTGTGCTATCAAATCCCTTAGAACTTCTGGCTGAATCCCCTCGTCTTTGGCCACGGTCAGCATCTGCGGCGTAATCTTTCCAGCTCTCGCTGCCGCCATCTGTGTGTTCGCTTTCGTCATCTAGGCAATATCCCCCCGGTTTTTCAACGGCAAACCATATCGCCTTTGTACTAGAAGGTCAATGACGGGTACAATTCCACTATGAACGTTCTAGGGATTGAAAGTTCATGTGATGAAACGGCGGCGGCGGTGGTGACCGACGGTCGGGTTGTGCGCTCGTCAATAATCTGGTCCCAGATTGATCAGCACGCACCTTTTGGCGGTGTGGTCCCTGAAATCGCCTCGCGAAGTCACTTGAACGCGATAGTACCTGTAGTCAACGATGCGCTGGGTCAAGCAGGGATGACCCTCGATGATATCGATGGCTTGGCCGTGACCATTGGTCCAGGCCTGATTGGTGCCCTTTTGGTGGGAGTCCAGTTTGCAAAAGGCTTGGCGCTAGGCTTAGGTTTGCCGATAGTGGGCGTGAACCACATCGAGGCCCATTTCATGGCGGCCTTTTTGACCGATTCGTTGCCTAAATTTCCGTTTGTCGCCTTGGCGGTTTCTGGTGGGCACTCAAGCATCTTTAGAGTCGATGATTTTGGGCGATTTACCCTTTTGGGACGGACCTTGGATGATGCTGCAGGTGAGGCCTTTGACAAGGCCGCCGCCATGCTGGGATTGCCATATCCAGGCGGCGTAGCCATTGATAAAGTAGCCAAAAACGGTAACCCTGCCTCAGTCGCGTTTCCCAGATCCATGATCAAAGAACCCGGCTATAACATGAGCTTTTCTGGCCTAAAATCGGCCATGCGTCGCCACGTCGAAGGGCGGGTGTTATCTGACCAGGAAATCAATGACGCGGCGGCAGCCTTTCGAGAGGCAGTCGTTGATGTATTGGTCGCAAAGACGATGTCAGCAGCAGTCGACTGCAACGTGTCAGACATAGTCATCGCGGGTGGCGTTGCTGCAAACAGTCGCCTGCGTGAGGTGCTTGGGCAAAGGACCGCTGAAAAGGGCCTGATATTACATGCTTTGCCTCTGGAATTATGTTCCGATAACGCAGCAATGATTGCCGGTCTTGGTCACCAATATTTGTTTGGCGCGTGCTCGGATTTTGACTGTCCTAGGGGCCTTGATATGGACCCCTTTACGCGACTGGTGGCAACTGGTGGCTAAGAGGCCTCAAGCTTAAGGTGGAGGTTTCAAATGCGTTACTACAGACTTTTGTTGGTTTTCGCAATCGCCTTTAGCGCCTGCCAGGATGATTTCCAATCTGCAGACCTGCCCAACCGTGATGAAAATGTCTATGAAGATGTCCCGACACAAGAACAGATTGGGCCGCCAAACGACACCAATGTGACAGACTTGCCAGATACAGTAGGCGATGAACCAAAACCTGATGTCTTTAGCGGGGATGAAGATTCTTCAAAAGTTCAAACCTGTCAGGAATTGGTTGAAAGTATCGATTTTCTATGCCTTGCAGATGGTGGCTGTTCCAGCACCGCCTTTGGTGTTGATACACAGTGGCTTGCCTGCACTGGGGTTGTCCCAGGGCTTACTTGGGGTGAAATCTGCCATGATATGACCCCAGGAAGTTGCACGCCTGATGGCGATTTCAATGCCTGTTACAGCAACGCCGACTGTAGTGGTGATCAGGTTTGTGTAAAGCCTAAACCGTCGACCGCGCAAGATCGTGGAATATGCAGGTTTATGCCTGTTGGCGGCTGCTGGTCTGACTTGGATTGTGCAGCCGACCAGGAATGTGCAGGCGTTTCCATTTGCCCCAAAGATGTCCCTTGTGCAGCCGACCCATTTCCAGGGGTCTGTCTGCCTAAAAGTGGTGACTTAGGGTGCTGGGATAACGGTGACTGTGAAGCCAACCAACACTGTGAGGGGGCTGAATTGTGTGTTCAAGGTCTTTGTGAATCTAAGCTTGGCTCCTGCTCAGGAAAGATTGAGCCTGGATGTCAAAGAGATTCTGAATGTCCTGCTCGAATGTTTTGCGTTGGCTATACCACTGGTGGGCACAAAGGCTGGTGTGTTACGGCTCCTCGGGTCAGTGGCGGCGATTGCTGGGATCATAAGCAGTGTGAAGATGATCTGGAATCTTGTCTTGGGGCCAGAATATGTGCTCCAGACACGCTTTGTTATTCATGGGACATGCATCCAGGTGTCTGCGGTCTGTTTGCACAAGATGGCCAAGGCTTACAGGTGACTTTCTCCTTTCCTGACGAGGGGGCGCCAGAGGCAATTTTGATAAACAGGACCTCCACTCCCATATTGTTTGACCCACGCTACGTCGTGTCCCTTCAGATGATGCTCAATGGTCAGTGGCCGGATCCTCCGATACCTGTTGGGTATTTTTATGACGCCAATTGGCCGCTGGACGCTCCAGAGATGTTGATGCGGTTATCTAGTGGGGAAGCCCTTGTTTTGAAAGGCGATTCAGGGCTTGAATATCGAATGTATCAAGGGACTGTTCGTCCGGAAGTGATATATCTACTGGGGTGTGAGCCTGGAAAAACTGCCACTGCGTGTAACACAGAAAATCGAGTTTTTATAGGACCGGAGTTTGAACTGAAGTGACTTCACTACCCCCACCACGCCGTTCTTTGGGTCAGGTGTTTTTAAACAGTGAACGGGTAATCAATCGCATTGTCAGCTCATTGGACCTATCTTTGGAAGATACTGTCATCGAAATTGGTCCCGGTAGAGGTGCTTTAACCAACAATCTGATTGGTGCCTGTGGGCGTCTTGTACTTGTTGAAAAAGACGATGTTTTAGCGGCTTTTCACAAGGAACGTTTTACAGATGACCCAAGCGTTGAAGTCATCCATAGTGACGCAACTGTTTGGAATTGTTGCGAAGTGTTAAAAGATGGCCAGAAGGCCAAGGTTGTTGGAAATCTGCCCTACAACGTAGGAGGACAGATTCTTTTCAACCTGATGCAGCATCAGGGGTGCTTAACAAAGCTGGTCTTGATGTTTCAACGCGAGGTGGCCCAGCGTTTGGTTGCACAACCAGGTGACAGAAACTTTGGGGCCGTTTCCGCTTTGATCCAGACAAGGGCAGACGTGCGCATGCTTTTTGAGGTGTCTCCAACTAAATTCAAACCTGTTCCCAAGGTGTGGTCAGCTGTGGTCGAGGTGGTGCCAAAGGTGCTTAGCCCTGAAATGGCGGCAATGGTTAATGACCCTGACTTTTCAAAGATAGCCCACGGCCTGTTCGCACAGCCAAGAAAGACATGCCTAAACTCGCTGGCTGACGGCTTGAAAACTAAAAAGGCCCAATGTCAGGCTTGGCTAATTAATGCTGGAATCGACCCACAGACTCGGCCTGCAAACGTGGACATCCCTGCAATCACAGCTTTGTACAGACTTATTAAGGCAGATTTAGGGCACAGAGACGGCCAGCCGCTTTAATCCATATCTTCAATGGCCAACGGAGCCTTGGGTTCGCTTGAGGTCTCTTCCTGCTCGTCGTCCTTGTCAACTACTACGTCAATTGCTACCAATTGCTCGTCGTCAGCGACATTCATCGCACGGACACCCTGTGTCACACGTCCGATAAGCGAAATGTCAGAGACCCTGACCCTGATAGTTGTTCCCTTCGAGCTGGTCAGGATTATCTCGTCTTCTTCAATGACCGACCTCATTCCGACTACATAGCCCACCTTGGAGTTGGTGCGCATGGCCAAAATGCCTGTGCCCCCACGGCGCTGAATTCGGTATTCATCGGCCTCCGTGCGCTTTGCGTAGCCACGGTCGGTAACCGCCAGGATCTGTCGACCGGGGGTCAACACTTCCATACCCACAACACAGTCGTCAGACTTTAAAGTCATTCCACGAACGCCTCTTGTATCTCGGCCAATGCTTCTAAGGTCGTCAATAGCAAAGCGAATCGACTTACCTTGCTTGGTAAACAACAAAATGTGTTCGCCTTCGTTAGCCAGTCGCACGGAAATAAGATCGTCATCTGGATCAAGTCTGATCGCGTTAAGACCAGAGGCTCGAATATTCTTAAACAGCACGACTTCGGTTCGCTTGACCACACCCTTCTTGGTGGCAAACACAAAGGAGGGCCCAGGGTTGAAATCATCAACAGCCAGAATGGCCCTGACCCTTTCATCGCCGGCAAGGCTAAGCAGGTTGACCATGGCCCGACCCTTTGAGGTTCGAGAGCCTTCAGGTATCTGATACACACGCCGTCTAAACGCTCGTCCCTTATCGGTAAAGAAGATAACCCACGTGTGGGTGGACGCGACAAACATGTCGGTCACGAAATCTTCTTCCCTGGTTTGCATTCCGGCCTTGCCCTTACCACCTCGCCTTTGGCTCCTGAAAACTGCAGATGCCGTACGCTTGATGAAGCCCTGCGCAGAGACGGTAACGACCATGTCTTCTTCAGGGATCAGGTCTTCAAGATCGATTTCACCCAGATCTTCCGTCAGTTCACTGCGCCGTTTGTCGCCATAGCGGGTGCGTATTTCTTCAAGTTCCCCAACTATTACATCCATCAAGACGGCTTCTGAGCCAAGGATTTCTTCCAATCTGGCGATGGTTTTCCTGATTTCTTCCAGTTCCAACAGGATCTTGTCACGCTCCATTCTGGTCAAGCGCTCCAAGCGCAGATCCAAAATGGCCTTGGCCTGAATCTCGGTCAGTCCGAAGCGCTCCATCAACGAGTTACGCGCCTCTTCAGGGTTGCGTGAAGCTCTAATCAAAGCAATCACTTCATCCAGGTTATCGATAGCTATCTGATAACCAAGCAAAATATGCTCGCGTTCCTTTGCCTTTCTAAGCTCATAAAGCGACCGACGGGTCACTACATCTTTACGATGGTTTATGAACTCCAAAAGCGCGTCTTTCAACGTCAGCAGAATTGGGCGACCCCTGGAAATCGCCAGCATTATGACGTTGAAGGAGCTTTGCATGGCGGTCATCGAATATAGCTGATTTAAGATGACCTGAGCGTCAGCATCACGCTTCAACTCAATCACAATGCGCATTCCTTCACGGTCTGACTCGTCACGCAGGTCGTGGATGCCTTCAATCTTCTTATCTTTATGTAGCTCGGCAATCCGCTCCAGCAATTTGGCCTTGTTCACCAGATATGGGATTTCGGTGACGATAATGGCCGCTCGTTCGCCTTTTTTCTCTTCCTCTATTGTCGCCCTGGCCTGCATTCTTACCGCGCCACGGCCCGTTTCATAAGCCGCCTTGATTCCAGCGTTACCCAGAATCAAACCGCCAGTGGGGAAATCTGGCGCTGGGATGTATTCCATCAAGTCTGCGACAGTTAATTCAGGATTTCTGATTAAGGCAATCGTACCGCTGACAACCTCGTCTAGGTTGTGTGGCGGGATGTTGGTGGACATGCCGACCGCGATACCAGACGAGCCGTTAATCAGCAACTGAGGGATACGAGAAGGCAAAACGGCTGGCTCAGTCAAAGACCCATCGTAGTTTGGCACCATATCAACGGTGTCTTTTTCGATGTCCGCCAGCATTTCCTCGGCGATGCGGGTCATCCTGACTTCGGTATAACGCATGGCTGCCGCACTATCGCCGTCAACCGAGCCAAAGTTTCCCTGTCCATCAACCAACAGGTAACGCATGGAAAAGTCTTGGGCCATGCGAACCATGGTGTCGTAGATAGCGGCATCACCATGGGGGTGATACTTACCCATGACATCACCGACGATGCGGGCACTTTTCTTGTACGCACTGTTGTGGAAGCTTTTTGTCTCGTGCATTGTGTAAAGCACGCGACGATGAACTGGTTTTAAGCCATCTCTGGCATCAGGTAAAGCTCGGCCAATTATGACGCTCATCGCATAGTCCATATACGATGTGCGCATCTCATCTTCTATGTTTACTGGAACTATTTGGGAGACGATTTCCTCTGCCATTTCTTTCTCCAAAAACGCGGCGCTAGCCTACACCAAAACGCCTAGAATTGCAATCGAAAAGGGGGGATTTTCAGCGGTTTTATATAGAGTTATTGTCCGGCCTTTGCCCGCTGCAACAGCCTTGGGGCAAGCTTGTTATTTGGGTCTAGTTTGAGCACCTGATTGAAGTACGAAATTGCTTTCGCATTGTCGCCCGCGTTCAGCGCTTGTTGGCCAGCCTTCAATAATTCCTGGATCTTAGCGTTTCGTTCCGCATCGGACATCTGGGGCTTCGACTCAGCCTTGGGAGGCTTCTCGGCTGTAGCCGCCTTAGGAGCAGGCTTGGCAGGCGCTGTAGTCACTTTCCGGGTAGCAGGAGCAGCCGGTTTCTTTGCGGCAGCCTCAGCCTTAGCTTCCGCCGCCTTAGCCTTGATCCTACCCACCACGACTTCAAGCAGCAGCTTGGCATCTGCATTATCAGGATCCATCTGGAGGGCCGTTTCCAAGGAATCCTTGGCATCTTCGTGGCGTCCCTCTTTGATCTCGACCTTAGCCCGGTTCACCAGTGCAGCGGCCTTTTCCTGTGGGGTGGGGCCTGCCGGCTTAATTACTACCCTGGGAGCTTCCTCTTCTTGTGCGGGGGCCTCAGCTGCGGGCTCTTCCTTAGCTTCCTCTACCTTCTTGTCCCCTTCTTCTTTCGCCGCCGCCTTATCTGCTTCCTCAGCCTTTTGTGGGGCTGCAGGCTCAGCAGGAGCAGCCGGTTCAGGAGCTGGGGCTACCTCTACCTGGGTAGTCGGCGTTGGCTGAGGTGGCGGTACATCATCGACCTTACTCGACTTCATGAATAGGAATACACCGACAGCGATTAGCGCGATCAAAATTCCACTAAGAATCCACACCATTCTGGATTCTTTCTTCTTTTCTGGGTCGGGTTTTTGTGCAAAACCTTCAACCGCAGGGCCCGGAGTGACAACCGGGGCAGGCTCTTCTTGAGCATCAGCCACAGGTGCTGCAGTATCGGCAGCTTCCGTACTTGGCGCTGGCTCTTGTACTTCTTCCTTGGCTGCTGGCTCGGCTGCAGGCGTTTTTTCAACAGCTGGCTCAGGAGTTGCCACAGGGGCCTCAACCGGTTTTTCAGCAGCCGGTTCTTTTGCAGCAGGAGCTGGTGCAACTGGGGCTGCCTCTTCCTTTTGTACGCCTCCCTTTGCAGCGGCCTGCTCAAGCGCGGCCTTAACAAAGTCAGCATCGAAAGCCTCGGTTGCCTGACCTGAGCTTGGCGTCTTTGGCGTACCCCCTGGGGCTTGCCCCTCGGCCATCGCCTCAGCCAAACCAGTAAACACCATGGTCCCACCAGCAACTGGAGCAGGTGCGGCCGCCTCGGCTACTACCTCCTGGGCAAGGTGGGAAATAGGCTCGATTTCATCTGAAAGAGCTTCAGGAACAATTAGTTTCGCGTCTGGGAAAGAACTATTCGCCAACTCTTCAATCAGCGACACTGCCTCAGCAAGCGTTTCCGGCCGTTGCTTAGGCTCCTTGTGTAAAAAGCGATTGGTTAGCTGCTCAAATGCATCAAGATTGGTTACGCTTGGCTTAACAAGGTGCAGCGGCAAGGGTTTTTCATAGACTTGCCTTTTGATGGTGGTCGATGGGCTTGACGACTGGAACGGAGGCTTCCCAGCAAGCATTTCGTACATCAAAATGCCAAGCGCATACAGATCGGAAGCCGCGTCACCCTCTCTACCAGCGCAAACCTCAGGAGCCATGTATTCAGCGACCCCATGGTACGGCACATTCTTCTTGGATGGGTTGTAACTTGGCAAAAGCTTGGCAATACCAAAACCGGCAATCTGCACCTGTGGGGTGTCATCAACGTTTACCAGGATTGAATTGCTAGACAATTCAAGGTGGTGAACGCCTGCGTCCGCCGCGTTTTTTAAGATGACCGCAATCTGGTAGGCGATAGTCAGTGCGTCCTCAGGACTCATACCACCAGACGTTTTAAGCAAAGATTTCAAGGTAGGGGCCGAGCTAGTCCGGCTAATTATGTAGATGTTCCCCCCCTCTGTCTTGCCAGCTTCGACAGCCAGTAAGATTCCTCCTAGCTTCTTTTTGGCAAGGGTCTGCGACACCTTAATTACAGCATTGGCATCGTCTGCCTTAGGCTGCAACTGAGGATCCAGCACAGTCATAACAACAGGGGACCCATCCCTTACACAGGTCCCCGAGACGTGCCGTCCATATTTGTCTTCCGTAGTCTGATTACCGAATTCGAAGCGGGAAGCCAGCGTGTCTCCAAGCATGTTGCCCTCTTTCTAATGAGCCACTGGGTGCTCGCCAGTGGGTGTTATCTGACAAGTTTTCAAAACCGTCCCATTCTATCCACGGCCTATGAGATTTGGCAAGGCCAATTAGCTAAAAAAGCCGACTCAACTTTACTTCAGTTGTGACAGTTCTTCAATCGATAGAATTTAGCTTTTAAGCGCGCCCGGAGGGATTCGAACCCCCAACCCTTAGATCCGTAGTCTAATGCTCTATCCAATTGAGCCACGGGCGCATATCAAAGAAAATAACACTGGCAACATCCTGAAATTCCAATCAAAGACCAGGATGTTTTCAAAACCAGCCTTGGCGGAGAGAGTGGGATTTGAACCCACGGTACAGGTCAACCCCGTACACTCGCTTAGCAGGCGAGCGCCTTCAGCCACTCGGCCATCTCTCCAACAAGCGAAGTTGCCACATGCGGCGGAGGTAGGATTCGAACCCACGGGACTCGTCGTCCGACGGTTTTCAAGACCGCTGCCATCGTCCACTCGGCCACTCCGCCATTTCAAAGAACACAAGGACGGTGAATTATAGTGTGAAAAATAAATCATGCAACAATTGCTGGCCAAAAATCGCCCTTTGTTTGATGTCAAAGGTCGTCGATGAGGCCCTAGCAAAGGGCGTTTTATCTATCTTCCAGCCAAAAATGGTTTGATGGCCCGATCAAGAATGCCCAAGGCGAAGGCTATAGTAAGCCCATAGTTGGTTATTGGGACGTTTTGGTTATGGCATTCCAACAGTCGGTTTAGCATCGCCTTTTTGTTCCACATGCAAGCGCCGCAGTGGATGACGAGCTTGTATGGGGACAAATCAGATGGAAAATCGCGGCCTTGAGCGTGGAAAAATTCCAGATGGCCGCCGACGAATTTGTTTAACAGCGCGGGAATTTTTACCTTACCAATATCTTCTTCACCAGGGTGATGTCCACAAGCCTCGGCAATCAAAACTTTGTCGCCTGGTTTTAGATCCTTGATGGCATTTGCACCTGCGGCCATCGTGGCCAAATCGCCCTTGAAGCGCGAAAACAGGATGGAAAACGATGTCATTGGGACATCAGGTGGGACCACTGTAAAGACCTTGGCAAAAGCCTGCGAGTCAGTCACCACCAGCTTTGGTGGGGCATTAAGGTCTTTTAGCGCATTGGAAAGCTGGCCATCTTTAACGACTAGGCAATAAGCATCATGATCCAAAAGATCGCGAATTGTTTGAACTTGGGGCAGTATCAGCCGCCCCTTAGGTGCTTGGTCGTCAATTGGCGTCACCAAAACCACCAAGTCACCAGGTGCAACCAAGTCTCCAATGATGGTTTCGTCTTTATCAGCAGGAGCCGCGTTTAACAAGGCGCTGCGAAGTTCGAAAATGCCTGTGTTGTTACTGGCGACCGTGAAAACCCACGGGATCTTTAATTGGCTTAAGCGGTCCAGTACCTCTTCGTTGGGACCTGCCACGTCATTTTGGTTAAAAACTACAATTGTTGGGGTCTGTTTTTCACTAAATCTGGTGACCAAGTCCTCTTCATAGTTGCCCCACTGCCCGGCTCCAACCACGATCAATGCGATGTCTGCGCGCTCAACCGCTTGATTCGTTTTATCAACTCGAAGTGCACCTAAGTCTCCAGGGTCATCTATTCCAGCAGTATCAATCAAGACCACCGGCCCAATCACCGGCAGTTCCATAGATTTTTCCACCGGGTCGGTCGTGGTACCAGGCTTGTCCGAAACAATAGCCACCTGTTGCTGTGCTATGGCGTTCAAAAGGCTGGATTTTCCAACGTTACGTCTGCCGAACAGCGCTATATGTAAACGTAGTCCCTTTGGAGTTCCTTGCTTCATTGCAGCCCTTTTTGGTCTTGAATGACAGATGAATCAAACATAGACGTCGCGTTTGCCAGATCTGACGGCCTCAACCAGCTTTTGTGCCGTCCTTTGGGGCTTGCCATCCATTTCGCCCATTACCTTGTCTACCAATGCCATCCCAATCTCGCGAGTTTCAGGCGAGGCATAGTCCAGCAGATACTCGGTAAAGGTGGACAGTCCATTTGGATCGCAGTGTTGTTTGATGGCTCCAGGCTTTGCCAGATCCATGAAGTCGGCCCCAGTACGACCTAGGCGATAGCAGCCGGTGCAAAACGACGGGATGTAGCCCATCGAGGCCACATCACGCACGACTTCATCCAAGGGACGGTGATCACCAACCTGGAACTGGGCAGCCTCGAATTCTTTGCTGATATCGTTTTCCTCGTATCCACCAGGATTAGTACGACTACCAGCGCTGATTTGGGAAACGCCAAGTGCAAATGATTCGCGTCGCAGATTGGCCGTTTCACGTGTTGACATGATGATGCCAGTGTATGGGACTGCAAGGCGTAAGATCGCAACCAGCTTTCGAAAATCTACATCGGAAACTGGCATTGGAGGGTGGGATGCCATGTCGGATCCGACTGCTGGTTCCATCCTAGGGACACTGATGGTGTGCGGTCCAACCCCAAACCGGCCTTCCAGGTGGCGAATGTGTTGCAACATCGCCAAAACTTCCCACCTCCAGTCGTAAAGGCCAAATAGGATGCCAACACCAACGTCGTCAATCCCGGCTTCAATGGCTCTATCCATCGCGGTAATCCGCCAGTCAAAGTCACGCTTTTTTCCGGCCAGATGGACTTTTGCATAAGTTTCACGGTGATACGTTTCCTGGAACAACTGATAAGTCCCAATATTGGTGGCCTTTAGCGCCTTGAATTGATCCATGTCCAAAGGAGCGACGTTCACATTGACGCGTCTGATCTCGCCTCGGCCTGATTTGACCTTGTAGATTGTGTCAACGCTCTTTAAAACGTAATCAAAACCTTCTTTTGGGTACGATTCGCCTGCCACCAGCAGAATTCTCTTGTGTCCTTGCTCAACCAGGACTTTTACTTCGTGTGCGATTTCGTCCTGATTTAGGGCCCGGCGTCTTACTTCTTTGTTGCGCACCCTAAAAGCACAGTAAACGCAGTCGTTATGACAAAGATTTGAAACATACAAAGGGGCAAACAAGACTAGGCGGCGGCCATAGATGGTGTCCTTTACATATTTCGCGGCATCAAACAGTTCATGCAACAGTTCTGGATCAGAAATGCCCATTAAAACCGAGACTTCATGGTCGGTAAGTCCGCGCATCTCCCTAGCTTTAGCCAAGACTTCTCGAACATGAGGAGCGCTGCGATCTTGGCCGACTGCCAGGACCTCGTTAACCAATCCTTCGTTAATTATCATGTCCATCATCAGCTCCCAATGCTTTTAACTGCAGGTCATTTCTGCCAAAATTTGTATTAATAGAATTTTTGGTATCACGCCCTCGCGATGCCAGCCCACCACACAACGAGTGATGCAGCAAAGTATAGCGACAAGATTTTGGAAAACACAGTCCCAAGATGCAAATTATTTAGATTCAAAGGGGTTTGGGGGCGGGAGGCAGGGGCGGGGGCAGGGACAGGGGTGGGGGCAGGGACAGGGGTGGGGAC
>DUVQ01000163.1 GCA_012840965.1 Oligoflexales bacterium
AGTGCGCCTTGAATACCCACAACTGCCCTGAGGATGCGCTTTGCAAGAACACCGATGGAAGCTTTGAGTGCGAGTGCCAGCCTGGTTTTGTTTGGGATGGCCAAGACTGCAAAGATGGCACCAAATGGGTTGCTGTCTTGTACTCACGCGGTGGCCTTGGCATGCTTGACACGGACAACGCTGTCATTCATGGTCCGTTCCTGATGGGACAACTCGGCTACGAAACTGCATTAAACATGGAGGTGACTCCAGATGGTAAGACGGCGCTAGTAGTCTCGTACGGTTCGTCCACATCACCCATATACTTCGTGGACATATCAGACGTGATGAATCCAACCATTCTGGGGACTCTCCTCCTACCTACGACACCCACTGACATTGCAATCAGCGCGGACGGAAAGTATGCGGTAGTCGCTGGAACTAAGCCCCACGTCGTCGTTATTAAGATTGAGACTAGGGAGATCGTTGACCTTGCTGGTTTGCCAATAGCGTACAGCTACGTGGTTGAAATCGCTCCTGATGGAACCGTGATCACCGCTGATTATTTGGGAAAGCAGGTCAATACCTTCGTCCTCTCGGAAGACGGAAAACTATCTGAGGTTACCACTTATGATGTGAGCGAAAACCATGTAAACCCAGCAAACATAGTGGTTGCACCAGATGGCAAAACCGTTTTGATTCCGGGAATTGAACCGGATGATTACGATGCTGACCCCTTCTTTTACCCGATGGCAGTGTTTGAGATCTCCGCACCAGGAGAGCTTGTGTTCAAAAGCGTGCTTTTGGATTTGCCGCGTGCTGTTCAGTCAATCGCCTTTGATCAGGCCGGCAACCATGCCTACATGCTTGGCGGCTCAGAGTCGGGAATACCACGAAAGAAGGCGACGCCGAACGAATGGGATATGGGCCGCCTATACCCGTCGAACCCTGAAGAGCCACTCACAGAGGAACGGATGGACATGTTGATGGTCGCCAACATTGAGTCTCCAGGTGTAGTGACCTTCGACTCGACTCGTTCTTTACTTCTTCAGCGTCAGTCTCCACCAGCAGGTTACGGCATAGATTCGCTGGTTGTTCGCAATGATACCGCCTGGGTTGGATACATGTCTCCCTGGTTAGTTGTGGAGCAGCCAGTTGCCGTCAGGTCCATTATCGCTGTCGACCTGAAGACTTTCACAATGAAGCGCGTTCCCGCGGACGGCTATATGGCTGGTTTAGCGAGAGTGCCGCTTAACACCACCTCTGTTGAACCACCCGCAGGAACTGCGAGCTGTGTCGGAAGATGTGTTGAGTTTTCTATTGACGAGTTCTTCACCATTGGCGGATTCAGCACCAATCGGCAATGCTTCTGCGAACCAGGCTGCAAGCAATGGAATGACTGCTGCGAGGATTTCGACGCAGAGTTCAGTACATGCAACGAAGAAGACTGCTCAGCGGTGACGACCTGCGTCTACACAGAAGACGATAAATTTGAGTGCGGCTGCCCAAAGGGTACTCATGCGGCGGGTGGCTCTTGTGAGCTGAACGATGTCTGCGGCTCGGAGGGTGGCGATGAATTGTGTGGGGCAGGAGCCACTTGCTCGAATAGGGCTGTCTTCAATGGTTATATCTGCGCTTGTCAGTCGCCATTCATCGCTGATGGCTTGGGTGGCTGCACGTGCCCATTTGGTTACGAGCTGGAGGCAGGCACCTGCAAGGACGTCGATGAGTGTGAGAAGGGACTACACTTCTGCTCCGAAGACACTACTTGCGTCAATACCGAAGGCAGTTATACCTGTGCACTTTAATCCTGTGTGAACAAGGTTCATTAAACCTACTTAAACGGAGGTTGGACATGAGCACGCCTGTTTCAAAGTTACTTGGGACGCGAGAAGCTGTCGTCCGGTTTGGTGCGTCAGTCATGCTAGCAGCGGCACTTGTGCTTGCTGGGTGTGGTGGTGGCGAAGACACGCCTGATGATGTGACACCTGGTGACGCCACTGGCGACGCTGCAAATGACAGCAACGAAGATGCAACACCTGGAGACACACCTGGAGACACAACTGGAGACACCACAACGGATGTCACACCTGGCGACACACCCGACGATGTAACACCCGACGAGTGCAACCCGGGCTACGTCCTGACGTCAGATGGTTGTGTCGACATCGACGAGTGCGCCTTGAATACCCACAACTGCCCTGAGGATGCGCTTTGCAAGAACACCGATGGAAGCTTTGAGTGCGAGTGCCAGCCTGGTTTTGTTTGGGATGGCCAAGACTGCAAAGATGAAGCCAAATGGGTTGCAGTCGTGCACATAGGCGGTGGCCTTGGCATGCTTGACACAGACAACATGGTACTTCATGGTCCGTTCCTGATGGGACAACTCGGACAAGGACTGTTAACAGACATAGTCGTCACTCCAGATGGCAAGACAGCACTGATAGCCGCGAGCCATCCTTCGCCCGCGTTCATCCGCTTCGTGGACATATCGGACGTGATGAATCCAGCCCTTTCCAATAACCTTCTTTTGCCAATGAAACCCACTGACATTGCAATCAGCGCGGATGGAAAGTACGCGCTGGTCGCTGGATATGACTCCCGCATAGTCGTCGTGGACATCGAAGCCAAGAAGATCGTGGACACCTTTTTGTCGAGAGAAGGGAACCACTTCACGATTGAAATCGCCCCAGATGGAACCGTTGTCACCACCGATGATAGAGCTGGACAGGTCAGCGCCTTTCTCCTTGCGGACAATGGGAAGTTATCCAAGATAACGACTCATGATTTGAGCGCCCAGATGGGCGTTCCCTTAAACGTAGCGATTGCACCAGATGGCGTTACCGTCATGATTTCGGGATTCACACCTTACGTTGAGAATACACCCTACTCGCAACTGCTCGCGGTGTTCGAGATCACTGAACCGGGGGAGCTTGCGCTAAAAAGCGTTCTTTACGATATTCCGCGTCCAGTTCAGTCAATAGCCTTCGACAAGGCTGGCAAGCATGCCTACATGCTCGGCGGTAAAGCAGGAGGATTGCCGGTAAAGAAGATTCAACCGAATGAAGCGGGGTACCTATACCCCAATTTCGCACCCGATTCCCCAATCCCAGAGGACGAGATGGACCTGCTTATGGTCGCCAACATCAAGCAGCCTGGGGTCGTCACACTCGATCCTTCCCATTTTGCAAGGCTTAAGCGTCAATCGCCATCCCTAAACAATGGTATAGAATCGCTGGTTGTTCGCAATGATACTGCCTGGGTTGGATACTCGACACCCTGGTACGTCGAGGAACAAGCTGAAATCAGATCCATTGCCTCAGTCGATCTGAAGACATTCGAGGTGAAGCGCGTTCCCGCTAACGGCTATATGGCTGGTTTGGCCAGAGTGCCGCTTAACACCACCTCTGTTGAACCACCCTCAGGGACTGCGAGTTGTGCTGGCAACTGTGTTGAGTTTGCAATTTACGACAACTTCACCATTGGTGGAATCAGCAGCAATCGACAATGCTTATGCGAACCAGGCTGCAAGCTATGGGGCGACTGCTGCGAGGACTTCGACGAGGTGTGCGAAACCTGCAATAAGGAAGAAGACTGCTCAGAGGAACAGCACTGTGTGAACACAGAAGACGGTAAATTTGAGTGCGGCTGCCTAAAAGGTACATCTGCTAACGGCAACATGTGTGTACCAAACGATGTCTGCGGCTCAGAGGGTGGTGATGAGTTATGTGACCAAGGGGCTACCTGCCAGAATTCGGGCACATTTGCTGGCTATTCCTGCCATTGTCAGCCTCCACTAATATCTGACGGCTTGCGTGGCTGCATGTGCAAATTCGGTTTCGAACTGGTGGGCGACACCTGCGAGGACGTTGACGAGTGTGAGAGGGGACTACACTTCTGCCCCGAAGGCACCGGTTGCTCCAACACCATAGGCGGTTATGGCTGCATGCTTTAGGATCCTGCTAAGTTGTCTATGGTTCCCCTTCTGATTAACAAAAAACTGACAAAATACCCTGATCCAGCCAAAACACTGGTTTCTTTTGATCCTAAAACATCATAGATTACTCAAGGTTTCTTTATCACTGGCTTAACGCGGTTTGGAGTCTCGGTCATGCTTGGCGCGGCGCTTGTGCTGGCCGGGTGTGGTGGTGGTGAAGACACGCCTGATGATGCGACACATGGCGACGCCACTGATGACACAACCATTGATGCAAAACCTGGTGATACCGTTGGTGATACAGGTGGTGACGCAACTCGGGACACAACCAACGATGTAACACCCGACCGGTGCGACCCGGGCTATGTCTGGACGTCAGATGGTTGCGTCGACATCGATGAGTGCGAAGACGGGACACACGATTGTGCCACGATGGCCGTTTGCACGAATTTGCCTGGAACGTTTTCGTGTACCTGTTTAGAGGGATGGGAAGGCGACGGTGTAGACTGCCAAGATGTAGACGAATGCACCCTTGGTACCCACGATTGCCCAAACAACTCACTTTGCAAAAACACGGACGGTAGCTTCGAGTGCGAGTGCCGACCTGGCTTTGTTGGAGATGGCCGAAACTGTACGGATGCCGCGAAATGGGTTGCAGTCGCGTATTTAGGTAGCGGCCTTGGTATGCTCGACACAGACAACATGGTCCTTCACGGTCCTTATCTAAAGGGACAGCTTGGAAATGGGTACACCATCGATGTGGCGGTAACTCCAGACGGTAAGACAGCGCTTGTCTCGTCCTTCCATGACCTGCTCATCTACTTCGTCGACATATCGAATGTGCAAGATCCTGTCGTCTTGGGTAATCTCATGATGCCGAACGCTGGTGGCTATATGAAAGGGGGATTTCAGTATGGACACATGATGCCGGCAGGCATCGCGATTGATGCTGATGGGAAGTATGCACTGGTTAGTGGTATGGGCGATCTGCTGGTAGTCATTGACATTGCTGCAATGGAGATCATTAATCAGTTTGTGTTACCGGGATTAATGCATACCTCGATTAAGATAGCGCCCAATGGAACCGTTGTTTCCACCGGTGCTGGTGATATCGGAGTGGCGCTCACTTCCTTCATGCTTATGGAGGATGGAACTCTGTTCTATGTTGAAACGCACTACCTAAACGAATACGGATTTGCTCTAGGAAATGTTGCGATTGCGCCAGATGGAAAAACCGTTTTGGTTCCAGGAATCCAAGCATACAATCAAGGCAACGATGGCCCCATTCCAATGTCCGAAGAATCGGACCGCGACGAGGATGAGCCTCCCCTGTTCGCCATTATGGTGTTTGAGATCTCTTCACCAGGAAAACTTGTGTTAAAAAGCGTGCTCAAGGATATTCCGCGTGCGGTTGTTTCAATAGCTTTTGACGAGGCTGGAGAACATGCCTACATGCTGGGCTGCTCTGGACGACAGGGGTGGTGGTATGGACAGGGGAAGTCCAGTGAACCAGATGAAGTGGATATGGGCTACGCCTACCCCAGTTTCGCACCTGAACCTCCACTGGAGATGGAAGAAGAACTGCTCATGGTGGCAAACATTCAGGCTCCCGGGGTTGTGACATTTGATCCGACTCTCTCTGCAAGTCTTTTGCGGTACTCATACCCAGAGCCATACGGTGTAGATTCGCTGGTTGTTCGCAATGACAAAGCCTGGATTGGACGCTCTGGCGGCAACGCCATGGAACTATCTGAGGTTCGATCAGTCATCTCGGTTGATCTGAAGACATTCCAGGTGAAACGCATTCCCGCGTCCGGTGCGGTCCTTGGCATAGCAAGGGTTCCGGGCAACACGACCTCGGTTGACGTACCCGACGGGACGGCATCCTGCGTTGGAGGTTGTATCGAGTACCCCTCTAGCTCCTTCTTCACAGTTGGCGGTTTCAGCCACAATCAGCAATGCTTCTGCGAGCCAGGCTGCAAGGAATGGGGCGACTGCTGCGAGGACTACGACGATGTGTGCAGCACCTGCAATGACGAAGACTGCGAAGATTCAATGGTTTGCGTTAATACAGAAGACGACAAATTTGAATGCGGCTGTCCGCAGGGCTTCGTTAAGGACGGAGACGGCTGCAAGCTGAAGGATATCTGCGGCTCGGAAGGCGGCGCTGATCTGTGTAGCAATGGGGCCACCTGCACAAATGACCCCACCTATGGGTACCGCTGCTATTGCAATAGTCCATTTATTCCTGACGGTTTTGACGGCTGCATGTGCAGACTTGGCTTTGAGCAGGTGGGTGACACCTGTAAGGATATCGACGAGTGTGAGAGAGGCCTGCATGACTGCGTCGAGGGAAGCAACTGTTATAACTACGATGGCGGATATTTCTGCTATATTGGTGACGAGCCCCCCGCTCAGGGCTAATTCGCAAACCCCTCAACTAATTGTTCACCTAGTCCATTGATCTCAATCGAAGTAGTACTCCCGCACTTTTAATTTCGCAGATAAAGGGGTAAATTTCCGTGGATCTGGGTCCTACCCTTGGAATCATTTGGGTCATGCCCTTGGAGTCACAATGTTTCGAAATTTAGTCGTTGTTTTATCACTTATGGCCCTGATATGGCTTGGTTGTGCACAAGATGCAGAACCTTGTCGGTCCTTTGAGCCTTCATACTGTAGCGATGGTGTCTGGCACACCTGTGATGCTGCACCAAATGAGGCAACTGGGACATGGAAAACTCAACGTTGTGGAGAACAATCCATCTGCAGGGATGATGATGGCTGCAAGGCAGTCATTTGTGATGTTGGCGAGACCTCGTGCAACGATGACATGACAGCAAAGGCCATCTGCGCTGACTATGGAACAGCTTGGCGATACGAACAGTGCCCAGGGGTATGTCTGGATGGTACATGTAGGAGCCAAGCATGTACCCCCGATACAAGACAGTGCAGAGCTGGCACAAACACGGTACTTGAGTGCAAATTTCCTGGAGTTGAGTGGACCGAGGTCGAAAAGTGTGCTGCAGGTAAGGCCTGTCAAGACGGCGAATGTAGGGACGTAGTCTGTAAGGCGATGCAGACTAGGTGCTTTGATAGTAGTGTGGTTGAACGATGCCTAGATTCCGGCACTGGATGGGTTGCCACTAGATGCGAATCATTTGAAATCTGCCTGGAATCCAAATGTCAGCAAGTGATCTGCGACCCTGACGAAATCAGGTGTAGCCCCAACTTTAAAGACATCGAAAAATGTAATGAATTCGGGACAAAATGGATTTCAGTCAGCACATGTGACGGTAATAACGCCTGTTCGGAGGAGTCTTTACAGTGCCAACCCATCATCTGTGAGGCTGGGAAATTCGGCTGCAGCCCTGATTATCGGGTTCAACGTAGGTGCTCACCGTCTGGAACAGGTTGGGACATTGAAATAGAGTGCTCGGAAAAAAAGGCATGTCACTTGGGTTCCTGCTATCCGATCACATGCGAGGCTGGAACCACCTTTTGCGGCAAGGTGCCATCAGAAGTGATGCAATGCAACGAATCTGGCACCGTTTCTGAGCTGGCCTTTACATGTACTGAGGACCAATCATGTAATGGTGGCCAGTGCATTGACGCATGGTCTCCTCTTGGTGAGCTTGTTGAGCTGGGAGCAAGCAGTGGAACTGTATCGATCACCCCTGGCAAATATGCTTTGGCGGTATTCAACCTGTCCAGTTCTACTGGCACCATGACTTTCCCACTGAGAGCCACTGGCAACATATTGACTACCAAGTCTGCCCCTACCTTGCCTGATGACGACGAGCTGCCATGGATGCCGTTGCCCAAAGTTTTGCCGGTCCCGCCTTTGCCAGATGTGCCACCAAAGGTTGTCACAAACCAAGCGCCGATGGCCTTGCCTTCGGTTGGTGACAAGCGATATTTCCACATGGCAGGATCATATGGGCGAACCGTCAGAGTTGAGGCCGAGTTGCGTGCCCAAGAAGCTGGTTTTCACATTTGGGAGGACACAAATTCGTCGGCATCCGGGACTAGGATGACAGAAACATCTCTGAACCAGATGGTGGGGTTGATAAAATCACGTGTGCTTCCAAGGGTGACTGGTCTCTATGGACAACCAACAGACGTTGATGGCAATGGCAGAGTCGACTTTTTCTTTACCCCAAGATTACCCAGTGATTCCGCCGCAGCCTATGTCTGGCCCATTAACTTCTATTCGAACATATACGGCATGAGCGATTACGACTACGGCGAAATTGTATACAGCTTACCGCCCTCCCGCTCATACCAACATGATTACGTTGCCTCGGTAGTGGCACATGAGTTAAGCCACCTTGTAGCAATTGGAAATCGTATTGCACCATGGTTAAGTAACCCCACAAATATACCAGACTGTAAAATCCAGTCTGAATTATATGTTGAGGAAGGCTTGGCTGAGTTGGGTGCCTCATACACCGGCTTAAATGACATGTATTTTGCTAGATTCGCACTATCCAGACCCCATATGTGGCGGCTGGAAGCATTTCTAACCAACAATTATTACAACGACTATGACGCAGGCGTGGTCCACTATGGGTTAGGCTCCATAGTTTTGGCATTTTTGATGCAGCAGTCTGGTGGCCTTGAAGTCGACCATTTGGGCAGAATCATTGACCATGGAGGCAGGACCTACCTGCAATCAATTATTAGTGGAGACTGTGGTCAAACCAGGCTGAACTCCCCATCAAACCCCAGACTCTCATTTCCTAACTGGTGGAAGGATTTAGCCGGCGCAATGCTGATGACTACTCTTCAGGCACCTGGTGTTTTGGGAAGTCGCACAACCCCTGACCATCTGAAGTTTGAAGGAGCCACTCCAGACCCTCTGTTTGATGGCGATAACGGTATCCCCCTTTATGGCAGCGGTACTGTAAGCAACCTAAAGCGCAAAAACTGGTCTGATCGCCCCACAAGCATGCTAAAGGGGGGCATCAGCTTCCTGACTATGCAAGTCGGCGACGGTGGCGCAGAGCTCAGAGTGACTGACAACCAATCAGGGGTGTACATAGTCAGAATCGCTGAATAACGCCTTAATCATTTTGGCCGTTTGGCGCCAACTATTGACCACCCATACCCAAAGCGATTATTCCTGAGCAATCTTTTGGCCCGTGGAGAAAGCCGTGAAGAAGCTTGTGATTGTGATAGCCTTGGGGGTCGTTGCGTATGTAGGTTTGGGTATTGTCAACATAATATTTGGTACCCCGAAAGATACAACATTAAGTAAGAACGCCGTCGATGACCCAGATTTTCACAAAGTGGCTTTGGCATTAGAGCGTTCCTGCATGAACTGCCACTCGTCAGAAACAAAGATGCCGTTTTATGCGGCCATTCCTGGAGCAGGCCACATAATCCGCCATGACATCGAAATGGGCAGAGAATATCTCGATATAACAACCGAAATGAACGGTGGTGGTGGTGCTAAGGTCTCAGAGGTCGCCTTGGCAAAAACGGAGTGGGTTGTCCAAAATGGAACCATGCCTCCGATTCAGTACTTGGCACTACACTGGGACGGGGCTCTAAGCAGCCAGGAAAAACAGGATCTGTATGACTGGATCGCTAAAACCAGAGTTGCGCAATTTAGTCCCAAGGGTATGGACCCTGCTATTGCTAGTGCCGTGGTCCGTCCATTGCGCAAGGTAATCCCAACTGACCCAGCCAAGGTTGCCTTGGGTGAAAGGCTTTATCACGACAAGAGATTATCTGCTGACAACACTGTTTCATGCGCTACGTGCCACCCTCTGGACAAGGGCGGTGTAGACGGTACTCCCACATCTAAGGGAATTAGAGATCAGTGGGGCCCAATCAACGCACCAACTGTCTACAATGCTGCTCTGAATTTTGCTCAGTTCTGGAATGGACGCGCTGCGACTCTTGAGGATCAGGCTGATGGGCCACCAAATGATCCTAAGGAGATGGGCTCAAACTGGCCTGAAATCGTTGGGAAACTGAATCAGGACCAAGAATTTGTGGATCAGTTTACACAGGTCTATCCGGCTGGATTTTCCAAAGAGACGATTACACACGCGATTGCTGAATATGAAAGGACTCTGTTGACGCCAAACGCCCCGTTCGACCGCTATCTGGCAGGCGATGAGAATGCTATCACAGCGGATCAAAAGGCAGGTTGGCAGCTGTTTACAAAGCTTGGTTGCAGCATGTGCCACGTTGGAGAAATACTTGGTGGACAGTCCTATGAAATGGTTGGCAGAAAGGCGGACTACTTTAAGGATCGTGGTACTCCAATTACCGAGGCAGATTTGGGACGCTACAATGTCACCAAAGACGAAACAGAGCGCTACCATCAAAAGGTCCCGATGTTAAGAAACATTGCTCAGACGGCTCCATACATGCATGACGCTACTGCGCCAGATCTGAAAACAGCAGTAGATATCATGGGCAAGTATGAATTAGGCACAACCATAAAACCCAAAGACAACGAACTAATCGTCGCCTTCCTAAATTCACTAACAGGTGAATTCCAAGGCAAACCCCTACAGTAGTCCAAGCCCCCTGTCCCTGCCCCTGTCCCTGTCCCTGTCCCTGCCCCTGCCCCTGCCCTGATTTTCGATGAAGCCACTATTAATGAAAGGAAACTAATGATCCAACAAACGAGGATTCTTCTTCAAAAGTTCATCAATACGAGTTAGCAGGTCTTCCATCTGAGCAACCGTTCCAACGGTTATCCTGACCCAACCTTTAAACCCAGGCATGTTGCTGCGATCACGAACATAAACAGCAGCTGATTCCAAGGACTGAACAAACTTAAGAGGATCCAAAACCTTAACCAAGATGAAATTTGCATCACCAGTCCTGGCGTGTGCCCCGCGATCAATCAGGCCCTGAAGCAGGATTTCCTTGCCCCGAGTGACCTCATTTACATAATCTTCCCTAAACTGCTTGTCCGACAATGCGGCTTGGGCAGCAACCTGCGCCAAAACATTAACGCTCTTTGGGTTATACAGCTTTTTAAGCTGAAGAATGACTGGGTCACTAGCCACCAAATAACCTATTCGCAGGCCGGCTATACCAAAGCACTTAGAAAAAGTTCTCGTGACAATAAGGTTGGGGTATCGCTTCACAAGCCCAACTGCAGTAACACCGCTAAATTCGTAGTAGGCCTCATCAACCACGAATAAAGTGCTTGGAAAAGCCTTGCACAGCTGTGCAACGTCGTCTGTTGGAATAACGACACCCGTAGGATTGTTTGGGCTGGTGATGTAGACCAGCTGAGTATCTGGCCTAATCTCCCTCATTAATGTGGCGGTTGGGACCTCAAACACGTCAGAAGGAGTCACTAGTCGTGGTTCAAGGCCACGAGATTTCGCATACACCAGAAAATGTGCGTATGAGGGCCAAGCAACAACAACATCATCCCCTTTGCCCAGGTAGGTCTTACAAATCAGCTCCAGGGCATCATCAGAACCGTTAGTGACCAACATTGATTCCAACGGGGTACCAGTGTACGAAGTCAAAGCTTTTCTAAGCCTAGTTGCCCCAAGGTCAGGGTACCAATTGAGATGCTGCGAATTACCAAGGAATTGCGTAATTGCCTGGACCACCAGAGGGGAAGGGGTGATCGTTGATTCATTCCAATCCAGCTTCAACGGTGTAACACCCGCTGGAAGACCTCTGATCTTATCTAAGGAAGAGACTGCGTCATAGGGAACAAGTCCATCTATGACATCTGCGGGTCTTGGCAATTCATCCCCCATATGAAACTTTTTAGTTTGAAATTTAGCCTGCATATCCTTACTACGTTGTGACCTATACAACACCCGATTTTCCCAAATAAGTGTGTTTGGAAATGAAAACCAGGAAAACTGGCTAACAAGCCCCGCGTGCGTTTCTGCAAAACACGTGCCAGGCGGATTCTATAGCCAAACAGCAGTTTATTTCAAGGAGGCGCTGCCGAAGAGCTATACACGGGTCCAAGCAGGAGCGGTGTTGTAGCCAGAACGGCACCTAGTATGGTTAGGGAATTAGAGGTGAAGATGATGCCCAACTTTAGCGGTTCTTAGATGGCGAGTTGGATAAAATTGACTCCACAATTGCGAAAGACACACACCAGTTGCATTTATCGAGCGATTATGAGCATAGCAAGACGCCACATCAACAGGAACATTGCAGAATGATTTTCTAACTTGGTCTCTTACCCCCAAAGTATCTGCTTTGCTAGATCCCTAGAGCTGGCGCTGACACTTAATCCCTTAAAATTATTTAACAAAAACAGGTTGAACCACAACTTTTGATAAAACAACTTTTTATGCCAGAAGGGTTACCAGGTGAAAAAATTGATGTTTGTTTAATTTGGCTTTGCGTTTTCTTTGACGGATATCGTTTGGCGTTCTAGGATCTGTCGGAGGCCTATGGATTCCTATCCCTGGAGGTCGTGATGTTACGAACTGTGGCCGCGGGGCTTGTTGCCGCTTGTTTGGTGTTTTTGTCGGCTCCTGCTACCGCTTCAAATGGACCAAATCCAATCACGGGGATAACCGTGACGGAGGAGGCAACAGAAACCGTTATCACAATATCGGTGACCAACACCCCCACGTTCAGCGTTTTCAAGCTGGACGACCCAATACGACTATTTGTCGATATTTCTCAGGGTGACGTGGGGAAAACTGGCGAACCGATCACTGTGGATAATGGCGTGTTAGACCAAATCGGAACGCTGCAGTTCAAATCCCACGGGGTACCTGTCGGTCGAGTCATTATCGGCCTCAGGGAACATGCTGCTTACGATGTGTCTTCAACCGAATCCGAAGTGAAGGTCAGAATTGATGGACGTAACCGTCGAGCTGCGGGGACTGAAGCTGGAGCTTTGGCACTGTCGTCCATCAGGGAACAGATTCAGCAAGAGCAGCGACTGTTGGAGCAAATCAGGGCTGAACGAGTTCGCAACGAGGAGCTTAGGGCTCAAGAGGCTTCCATTAGACAGGAGGCCGAGCGGCTGCGTCTTGAGGCTCAAAGGATGAAAGCCGAGGCTGAGGCCTCAGCAACCAGACAACAAGAGCAACTGGAGTCACTAAAGCAAGAAACAGCGCAAATCGAGCAGGCTCGCAAGGATGAAGCTGCCAGACTGCAGGCGATTCAGGAACAAAAGGCGTTGGCTCAAAAGGAACAAGAGGCTGCTAGGGTAGCTGCTGAAGCAGAGCGGCGTACGCTTGAGGCCCAGGAAGCGGCAACCCGTCGTGCCACTGCCCAGAGACAGGCTGAGGAAGAGGCTGTCCGCCAAGCAGAACAGGCAAGATTGGCTGCTCAGGCAGCTTTGGCCACGGAAAATCAAAGACTTGAGGCTGCCAGAGCCCAAAGACATGCCGAAGAATCACATGCTGCGGCTATTCGTGAACTGGCGTCCCAAGAGCAACGGGCGCTGCAAGAAACCAAGGATGCTCGTGCCAGAGAAGAAAGCCTGATTGCAGAGCTGGCGCTGACAAGGGAGCGTGAGGCTGCTGCAAGGCTCAAAGTCGAGACAGAACGGTCGGAGGCTGCAAATCTTGAGCTTGCCGGGCTGCGACAGCGAGTTGGAGAGCTAGAAAGCGCCATCGATAAGGATAAACAGCAGTCTAGTACCTTGTTGGCTGCTAGAGAAAACGAGTTACAAGCCGCCAAATCTCAAGTTGCCACACGTGAGACAGAGCTGTCTCAGGCCAAAGCGCAAACTTCGGTTCTTGAGCAACGTTTGCTTGAGTTGACAGGCGAGCGCGACCGTTTGGCTGCTAGGGCAAAGGCAGCTGAAACTGACGCGAAGGCGTTGGCCGCTCAAAGTGACAAGGCCTTGTCCGAACTGGCAAAGGCTGAAGAGGCCCAGAAAAAAGCTAAGGCTTTGGAAGAACAGCTTGCCCAACAAAGGGCTGAAAACGCGGCGCTGGTGGCTCGAACTGAACGCATTTCTGCTGACTACGAACAGACCTCTGTTCGCCTCGCTAACGAAGAACGTAAGCTTGCTGAAGTGGAAGCACGAAGGGTAGAAGCTGAAAAACGGTTGTCCATGCTTCGTGGAGAGGTAGATCAATTGCAGAGTCAAGCGGCGGTAGATTCCGGCCGGGTTGCTGCTGAATCAATGGAGACTAAGCGCCTGAGAGAGCAGATTCAAAAATCTGAGGCGGAGTTGGCGGCACTTTCAAACGAGTTGAGCCAGGCTCAGAGTAGAGCTACACGTGATGCTGGCTTGGAATCTCAACTTTCGGCAAAAGAACGGGAAATGTCTGAGCTGAAGGCTTCTTATGAGGCTTCTTTGGACCTGATTCGTGCGGAGGCAGCAACTGCTAGAGCGCAAGAGGCTAGTGCACGCGAAAGGGAAGCTAAAGTGGCTGCAAGAGCGGAAGAGTTGGAAACGACCTCGGCTGAAGCTCAGCGCAGAGCGGCTGGAGCGGAGGCCCGTGCACAGCAGTTGGAACAGGAGTTGGCTCAGGCAAGAAAGGGTGAAAAGCCAGCACCGGCCGCCAAGGCCGCCAAAAAGGCCCCTACCCTGCCCAAAATCAGGTCCATTGAGTTCCATGAATCCAAAAGTGGGCCGGCGGTAATTATTGCAGTTGATAAGGGGGTTCCTTCCAGTTCGGTTGCTGCAGGACAGCGCTCCTATGAAATGACTTTAAAGGGCGTTGAGCTGCCTTCAGAGCTAACCAGAAGGATGGATGTTACAGCGTTTGAATCGGCCGTGTCGTCCGTTAGCGCCTTTACCGCAGATGATGGCTCGGTCAAGATCATTGTTGACCTTGACCGCCCGGTAGGCCAAAACGTGACCAAGGCCGCAGATGGGCTGACTTGGACCTTCAGTGGGGCTGGACCAGCCTCTATGATGGCAGGAACGGCTGCACCACCAAGGCCTACACCAGTTGTTGCTCAGGCAGCTCCCCCTCCTCCGAGCATGGTGCCAGCCGCGGCGGTAACGACTGGTTCTGATGGGACTCCTGAGTACTTGAAGCCATCCATTGTGGCAAAACGTAAGAAATATGTTGGACGCCGCATCAACTTGACGGTGAAAGATGCTGACATCCAAAACGTTTTGACCTTCTTGGCCAGGGAAGGCAAAGTCAACATCGTGACGTCAGAGGATGTTCGTGGAAAAGTCACCTTCCACTTGGATGATGTGCCGTGGGATTTGGCTTTGGACACGGTCTTAAAGGCAAAGGGGCTTGACTATGTGGTTGAGCAAGGCATCTACAGAGTAGCTCCAATCACTGTGATTCAAAAGGAATTTGAGGCTCAGGTTGAAAAACAAAAGCAGCAGCGTGAATTGAAACCTATCATCGTTAGGTTGATTCCTATCAATTATGGTGATGCCAAGGAGATGAGCGCTAGGATTAATTCAATCTTGTCTCCAAGAGGTTCTGTTGAGGTAGACACCAGGACCAACACGCTGATTGTTAAAGATACCGAGGACTTCCTGGTCGCAGCGGAAGATTTGGTCAATAGGCTTGACCAGCAAACACCTCAGATTTTGATTGAGGCTAGAATCGTTGAGGCTCGAACCAGCTTCAAGGAAGACATTGGTATCCAGTGGGGTGGCCGCTATGCCATGGCTACAGCCCTTGGCAACGAAACTGGCTTGGTGTTCCCGAGCAGCATCGGACTTGCTGGTGGCGTCGAGCCCACTGCAGTTGGTGGCCTGATGACAGACAGCCCAAACTGGGTGGTCAACCTGCCAGCCGCAGTCGGCCAAGGGACTGGTGGAGCCTTGGGCATTCAGCTTGGGTCAATTGGAGGCGCAGGCAACCTTACCCTCAGGTTGTCGGCAGCGGAAGAAAACGGTGATGTAAAGATTATTTCTTCGCCCAGAATTTCGACTTTGGATAACACCAAGGCAACTATCAGCCAGGGCGTTTCAATCCCAATAAGCGTCGTTTCTGCTGCTGGTGTTAACACCCAGTTCTTCTCGGCTGACCTGAAATTGGACGTGCTGCCGCACGTAACCAGGGATGGCCACATTGCCCTTAAGATTGATATCTCGAAGAATGAGCCTGACTTCGGAAACGTTGCGGCTAATGGCAACCCAACGATTTCCAAGAAGGAAGCCCATACCGAGCTGTTGATCCGCGACGGGGATACCACTGTGATCGGCGGTATCTACACTAGACAAACATCAAAGTCGTATAAAAAGATACCATTGTTAGGTGACATACCGGTCCTGGGCTGGTTGTTTAAGTCCAGAACCCGCTCAGATGATCGGTCGGAATTGTTAATCTTTATTACTCCCAAGATCGTAAACAGGGAGGTGTCGCTATGACAACACATTTTACAAAATTGCTAGTTTCATTGGCGATGCTGATGACCCCCTTGATGTTGCAGTGCTCGGCTGAAAACCCGCAGGCCCTGATGATCATGGAAGCGACAGCGATGACGCAACAGACTCAGTGTCAGCTTCGAGCTGATGCTCCAGCGCAATTTATCCGCCCTTATGGTGTTTTGGACCTTTCGCTGACCAATCAGTATTACCTGTTCCCAACTGTCAAAAATATGATGGTTGAGCTGCAGACTGTTATAGGTGAGGGGCCTGACAGCTTAATTACGGAAAATCACGTTTTGAGCATCAAGGCAGCTGAAATCAGAGTCGACATGGGTGAATTCCAGCCGGTTTCCTCTGACACGAACAAGGTCAAGCAGATTGCCACTCAGTACATGTTTGACGGTGTTCGTATGGTCGTGCCAGGGTCCATTGAACCAGGACAAATTACGACTTTGGGCTTGCAAGTTGTTAGACCAGAGTTGGGTAACATACTGCAAAGCAAAATGGAAAACCTGGTTAAGAAAAGTGGCGTGAAATACCCGGCAGTCTGGATTCACGCGTATGTCAGTGTTGAAGCAGAGGCCCAAAACAGAACGCGAGTAGTTTCAAATACTTTTGCATTCCCAATCATGTTGTGCTGGGGATGCCTAGTTCAGCCTTTCTTCAGTGACACTGCCACTCAACTACCGTGTTATATCGGTCAAGATGAATCCATTCCATGCGCCATGTGTCAACATCACGCTAGGTTCCCTGAAGATTGCCCAGTATGTTACACAGGCGAAGAACCGCGGCCTTAGCCTCAATAGCCCAATCCACATTAGCTTGCTGGAATCATGGCTAGGTTTTGGCAGTCGACTAGCAACTATGCTGATGTTTCTAGGATTGTTTTGGGGCTATTTTGGGGCTATTAATGTTGACAGGACTTGCCTAGTTTGCCAGAATCGTCGGAACTTCTGGATCGTGGAGGTACGAATGCAGAACCTTAAGTGGCTTCCAATGCTGGCTGTTGTGCTGGTGGCTCAAAGTGCCGTGGCCCAGTCGACTGTGGACGATTACGATGTGTGGGTTGGTCGTGAGGCTTTGATTTCCGTTGCTCAAGGGCAGGCTCGAAAGACAGATCCGCTGTCAGCACCAGCCTACCTGTTTGTGGAGGCCCCCACCGCTGAGTCTACTGTAATTATCCAGAATATGATGGAGTTTAAGGGTCAAGCTTTTGTCAAAATTCGTGACACCAGGATGGTCAGAGTTACAGTTACTGCGCCTGGCATGAAGACGGTTGATGGATACCTGGAACTGACCGAGGACGAAGTTGTCAAATTCAAGGTTGCATATACCAAGCCTGAAACTGGTCCGCGAGGGCGGGTTTCCTTGGTCACAACCCCAATCGGGGCGCAGGTGTACTTGGCTGGACAGCCAGTTGGGCAGACTCCTTTGACGCTGCACAATTTGGCTCCTGGAATGCACCAGATGGCAATGACTTTTGGAAACTGGACTTGGCAGGAAAACGTTGCGGTTGCTGGTGGCAAGACAAAGTTGATCGAGATTGAAGTTGGAGCTGCTTCTAGTCCAGCGCCAAGGGCCGCGGCTCCAGCACCTGTGGTCAGGACACCCCCACCTCCAGCACCTGCGCCTGTTGTTGTTGCGCCTCCGCCAGCACCAGTAGTCGTGGCCCCACCGCCGCCGGCTCCTGTTGTTGTGGCACCACCGCCGGCGCCGGCCCCAGAGCCTGAGCCTGCACCAGCCCCTGCAAGGAGAGTCAAGGGTGCGGATTGCGAAAAGGTGTGCTCCAAGTTCGTCCAAGCGGTTGACTCCGCAGGAATGAGAGACCCGATAAAGACTCTGTGTCACCGACGCTGTGATGCTGGCGACATTGAGTTTTCAAAATGTGCATGGCAGGCCAAGTCAATGGCTGATGTTCAAAGATGTGGAGCCCTTCCTGAAGTTAACTAAGTATCTTTGAATTCCTTCCCCGTGTTTCAGGTAAATTTAGGTTAGACTATCTCGCGGCAACTAGGGTGTTGTGGATTATGAGGTTGTTGGTCGCTTGTTCGGTAATTTTCATCATTGGCTGTGGTGGGTCTTCTTATGTAAACGACACCACCGGCAAAGTCGATGCCAACGATTTGGGTGGCAAAGTCGATGGAATTGATGTCGTTTCCGACCAAGACGGCGTCGATGCCATGGACGATGACGGCCCGGATGATACTGGAGATGGCTTTATTGATGGCGACGACCAGGGCGACGTTCAGGGCGACGTTCAGGGCGACGACCAGGGCGACGTTCAGGGCGACGTTCACAAAGACGCCACTGATGCTAGCGACGAACTAGACATAGCACCTGATGAAGACACTGGGACGGATACTACCGACGTTTTGGAGCTTCCAGAAGAGGTTCAAACTGATGTTGTCATTGACTGTGAGCTAGACACCGACTGTCCACATGGGCAGTTTTGTTATCAAACGTGGTGTCGTGACTGGAACTGTCAACCAAATGAGCTGTTTTGCTTGGGTGTCCAACTGGTGTTGTGTAACGAACGTGGAAGCGGGGCCAATTTGGTGGAAACGTGCCCTGCGCCTTGGGACCCTTGCTACATTGATGGGCGCGGCTGCGAAAACGGAGCGTGTCTGCCAGCTACTGCCGTTGATTGTGATGACAATAATCCTTGCACTACGGACCGATGTGATCAGGAACTAGGTTGTGTGAATACTCCAAATATGAATCCTTGCGATGACGGCAATATCTGTACGATTGATGATCGTTGTACTGATGGCAAATGCCAGGGTGGCGCCACTTTGCCTTGTGATGACAATAACCCTTGTACAGCCGACTATTGTTCATCACTGCATGGTTGTATGCATACTCCGGTTGAGGGCTCATGTGATGACCTTGATCCGTGTACCGTTTGGGACCAGTGCAGAGAAGGAAAATGTGCTGGGACCTTGGCTAATTGTGACGACGAAGACCCGTGTACACTTGATACTTGTGCCAACGGTGTCTGCCAAAACATCCCAATTCCAGGCTGTGGAACATGTGCCTTTGATAGCAGTTGTGATGATGGAAATGATTGCACAATAGACAAATGTGAGGATGGAAGCTGCAGTTACTATCTGGCCCCGGGATGCTGTTCAAGTGACAGCGACTGTGACGACGCAGACCCTTGCACCTTGGAGATTTGTGATGGCGCACCGTTTGGCAAGTGCGTCTTTAGTGCGGCAGACGACTGCTGTGAGGGTCAGGTAATAAACCATTCATTTGCCGATGGGTTGGGGGATTTCCAATTATCCGTACTGGACGAGGGTGTGGGCTGGCAATTGGCAACTGCGCCTGATGATACTGTCGCCCTTTACTATGGCAATACAGTTTCAGGCAATTATGACAACGGGTTGCGCAACCTAGGGAGCGCCTTTAGTCCTTTGATTGTGCTGCCGACCAAAGTAGATTCGACCTTTACATTCCGGGTGTGGATGGATGTTGAGCAGGTGCCTGGGTCTGACGTCCTTACTGTAAATGCGAAAACACACGCTGGTTCTGTGAAACTTTGGGAAAAGCCGGGCGGATTTGCGATGGGCGCTTGGCAAACAATCAGCGTTGATTTAAGTGCGCTTGGCGGTAAAGCAATAATCCTGGAGTTTCACTTTGATTCCGTAGATGAAGTTGCAAATGAAGGTCATGGAGTCTTTATTAAGGATCTGGCTATTACAAGTGATTGCATGCAGCGTACTTGTGAAATCACCTCGGACTGCGTTTCGTTGGGATATGAGGGCGACTGTGTGGCTGGGCTGTGCAACTTTGAGTCGATTTTGCAGGTAAAGACAGTTTTTGGGATTGGCATTTTTGCAGATGCGTTGGGGGTGCCAAGTTCCATCGTGTTGGCGCCGGATGGGCAGCGAGTTTTTGTAAGTGATAAACAAAGACATCGGGTGGCTGTATACAACAGGCAGGCAAAGCTTCTTTACACGTTTGGGGCTAGTGGGACCAATGTTGGCCAAATGAATCAGCCGAGGGGGCTAGTAATAAACAATGATCGACTGTTTGTGGCTGATACTGGTAATCATCGGATCCAAGTTTTTAGCTTGTCAGGTGTTTTGATGTGGACTTTTGGGTCGGTTGGGACAGAGAGGAGTCAGTTTACTCAGCCTAAGGCAGTGGCTACGTCTCCTGATGAAGAGTTAATTTACGTGGCTGATACTGGGAACCATAGGATTCAGGTCTTTAATAGGTATGGGGTGTATAGATTTGCGTTTGGTAGCTACGGTAAAGAGGTTGGACAATTTAGGTCACCTTCGTGTGTAGCTGCTGGGGTAAATGGGGATATCTATGTGTGTGATACTCAAAATAATCGCATCCAGGTGTTTTATCCGAATGGAACATTTAAATCGGTGATTGGGGCTGGGGAGTTGAGCCAGCCATATGGTTTGGTTTTGCTTCCGGATGATACATTAGTTGTGGTGAGTAGTTACGCGCATCAGGTTGTTTGGATTAGTTCTGATAATGCCGTGTTAAGTAGATTTGGCGTCTATGGGAGTAAAGATGGTCAATTCGCCTATCCCTTGGGCATAGCAAGCTATGAAGATAGCCTTTTTGTGGCGGACGCCAACAACGCCAGGGTCGTCGAGTTGGTCAGAGGGCCACTGCAATGATCCTGGTCCTGGTGCTGGCCCCTGGACCTGCCCCCCGCCTCCCTGCCCCCGCCCCTGTCCCTGTCCCTGTCCCTGTCCCTGCTAATTTGTCTGATCTGGCTCCTGACTGTTCGTTCTTTTTTGGCGTTTGATCTCTTCGTTACAGTTATAAAACATGTCCGGGGGCATCCTTCCGGGAGCCAGCTCGCCGTGCCATCCCAACGGTCACTTTAGCAACGCCCGAGCCGGCGCAT
>DUVQ01000164.1 GCA_012840965.1 Oligoflexales bacterium
AGGTAACACCACTCACGGCTTGTGTGATATGGCCGGCAACGTTTGGGAGTGGGTACAGGATTGGTACCATGACAGTTACAAAGGTGCACCAACTGATGGCTCAGCTTGGGAAAAGCCGACAGGCTCTTACCGGGTTATTCGCGGCGGCTCCTGGTACGGCTACGCCGGGAACGTGCGGGCAGCTAATCGCCGCAACGTCGATCCGCGCTTCCGCTACTTCTACCTTGGGTTCCGCCTCGCGAGGTCGGTGCGCTAGACTCTTGACTCTTGGGCCCTTGGGCCCTTGGCCTTGCGCCCCTGTTGGCCAGGCGACAGCGCAGCGTAGGCGCCAATGGCCAACAGGGGCGCCCGGAGTTGCGCGTCTGCAGTATGGTGGAGTTTGAGATCGATTTTTTTTTGGAGGTGAGTTGACATGAAGGTCCGAATCTTTACTCTTCGCCTTGATCCGGCAACTGGCGATTTTGATGACAGCCAACTCCGGCAGTTTCAAGAAGGTCGCGACATCATAGAGGTCTCAGAATATCAATTCACGCACGAACGAATTCCCACGTGGGGCGTCCTAGTGCGTTATCGCGAGTTGGAGCCTGAGTTGGAATCTGGACCTAAGCGCAAGTCCGGGTTTAAAAAGTCAAAACAGCAGAATAAGCCAGATTTGGATCCAGCCGATAAAGCGCTTTTTGATGTGTTGAGTCAATGGCGTACATCAACTGCAGCCCACGAAGGCTACCCACCATACGTGGTGTTTAGTAATGCCGAATTAGAGGTAATGGCAGTAAAGAGGCCTGAAACCAAAAGCGCTTTAAGTCAAATCCGTGGGGTTGGAAAGATCAAGTTGGAAAAATATGGAGCGCAAATACTTCAGATAATTGCCTCATTTGTATACGGTGGCGATGTCACAAACGATAACCCCACTGACAACCAGTCGCAGACTAATCAACCCAAATCCGGATAATAACAATGCACCATAGCCCTGTCGTACTTTTTGCATTTTGGGAATCCTTTTTGCTGGACCTGTTATCAAGGACTAGCAAATTTCGAAAAGACCTGCGCTTCACATTGACTCAGCGAATAGACAACACAGCGTTGGATGTGATGGAACTGCTGATCGAGGCGCGGTGGCAAAAGGACAAAAAGCGCCAGCTGGAACTGATAAGTACGTATATAGACAAGTTGCGGATTTTGTTACGCCTTGCTTTAAGGTTGGGTGCCTTAGATAAAGGTGGTTATGAGCACCTAATCAGAGGCCTTGATGAAGCTGGGCGAATGGTCGGTGGTTGGATTAAGCAACAGGGACAAAAATGAAACGAGTGGGTCACTTGTTTGAACAAGTGGCAAGCTTTGACAGCCTCCATCGAGCTGCGCAACGGACAATAAAGGGGCACCGATTACTGCCAACATACGCGAATTTCGCGTTCGATATGGAGACTCACGTGCTGGCCCTTGAACGCGAACTTTTGGATGGCACGTATCATCCCAGGCCATATCGCACTTTTTGTATCACTGACCCAAAACCACGTACGATTTCGGCGGCAGATCTGCGAGATAGGGTGGTTCATCACGCCGTTTGTGAAGCACTTGAGCCAATTTTTGAACGCTTGGCAATCTTTGACAGCTATGCCTGTCGCAAAGGTAAAGGAACGCACAAGGCATTGGCCAGGGTCAGGCAATATTGTCAAAAATATCCCTACTTTATGAAACTGGATATCAGGCATTTCTTTGAAACAGTCGACCATGGTGTACTTAAGGCCCAAGTACGCAAGGTTGTAAAAGACCAAAGATTGCTGTGGCTGGTAGACATATTCATCGATCATGGTGCGCCTGGATCCCAAGTTGGCAAAGGCTTACCCATTGGAAACTTGACCAGCCAACACTTCGCAAACTTTCAGCTGTCTTTTTTGGACCACTTCATCAAGGACAAGCTTGGTGTCAAAGCATATGTTCGATACATGGATGACGAACTGCTTTTTGCAGATTCAAAACAACAGCTTTTTGCCTGGCTAAAAGAGATTGAATCGTTCGTTTTCACAGATTTGAAGCTTGAGCTTAAAAGTGAACGCACTGTTGTTGCTCCAATTGAACAGGGTGTTCCCTTCTTGGGTTTTCGTGTGTGGCCCAGCATTACTAGATTGAGCGCAAAAACCAGAAAGCGATTTATTTCAGGCGTTCGCCGCTTGGAAATGGAATTCGATCAGAATATAATCAACGAACGTACTTTGGTACGGTCGATGGCTAGTAGGGTAGGTCATGTTATGCATGCCAACACCCGCAGCTTTCGAAGGTCAGTTTTTTATACTGACTAGGTTTGGGGGCATACAGGCTCTAACCGGGTTAATCGCGGCGGCTCCTGGAACAACAACGCCAGGAACGTGCGGGCAGCTAATCGCAACAACGACGATCCGCGCAACCGCAACGACAACCTTGGGTTCCGCCTCGCGAGCTCGCGGCCTAATACCAGAAGTTCGGAGTTTACGGACTCCGATCCCGTGTGTAGGCACCGACCAGTTCCCCAAAACCTGTGCCGCAGCAATGCGGACGAAGAACCACCGGGTGCGCCGGTCTGGTAGGGCTGATGCTTCGAACGCCCGGCGCACCCCCCCCCAGAAGGTCCTAAGCGGATGAACATTTTGGCTAAAGGTCTGCGTCTGCGGCACTTGGTCTTAGTGCATACCCGTACCAAGGGCTCGAAGGACATCAAGCGCCTCGTAAAGTTCAACTTCATACACGAAAACGCCAGCTTTAACCATCACAACAACGAACGCGGCATCGTCTGCGAGGGGAGTGGGGAAGGTCTAAGACATTTAACCCGACATTTAACCCGACATTCTAAATGTCGGGTTAAATGTCGGGTTAAATGACCACAACGCGAAACTACTTTAAGACAATCCACTTTCCGTTTCTTTTAGAACCAATTCTTTGTATGTATCCATTTTTTTGCAATGAAGAATATGCCCTTTGTATGGTCCTTACTGTAACCCCAATTTCATCTGCCATTTCATCAGCTATCAAATCGGCATCTTCAACTAAAAGTGCTAAAACACGTTTTTCAGTTTTCGTTAACTTTTGTTTATTTTCGATCTCGTTGTAATTATTACCGATTTTAGACAAGACATTTTTATTAAACGGTATGACGCAACGGATATATCTATCATCTATTTCAAAAACATCTTTTCCATATTGCTCAACAATGGTTGGTATCCCGTGACCGGTATGCTCGGTAAGGTTCATCATTAAAAATATCCTCATCAGTGTCTCATTCCTTGGTTTACTGACTCCTTCAAAAAATAATTTTTCAGTCATGCCATTTGGGAGGCCGCCATGTGAAAATACTTCTATCCGGTCATTAAACATAGATATTTGAGGCTCAGTAATCGTCCAATCATTATGAACCAAACAATTTATTACCGCCTCATTGACTGAACCAAAATCAAAAAGGTAAGTGTCTTCTCGCGGTCTAACGGTAGTATCTGAGATGCATATATTTTCCGCTTGCAATCTAGTTTTTATCTTGGCATAAGTAGTTAATAGACATCCGTAACCGTAGTCGCTGCGTTCAGATATTGCCGCTTTGTTTTTACCGGCAAACTTAACAAAAATAAAAGGTATATTGTTTCTATCTGCCAAAAGTTCTGCCAGTAAATTATAATGACCCTCTTCCGTTTTTAACTTTAAGTTGCTTTCAAAGGATCTGTCATCAAGGTGATAGCCTTTCTCAGTATAGTATATTTTCAACTCTCTAAAAGTTAATCCTGCCGAACTTGATTTCTTTTTCAGCATGTATTCCGTATCAATAAAATTTCTTTCGTATCTGATTCTTATTTGCTCAGGCGTCATTTCCTTACAAGTTGTTCCAATCCTTATAGTGCAGCCTGCCGATGAAAATCCGTATTTCTTGAGACAATAAATATTTCTACTGCCCTTTGTAATGTTTATGGCTATAACCGTTTTGCCTTCTTCATATTTTAACGCTGAGGTAATTTCATCTTGCGGGTTAGGTTCTATCCCGTTTGTGATTATGTCCGACACCTTCCTGAAAGTTTCATCAATCTTATCTGCACCGACAATTTCGCCGTTATCTTTTACACCAATGAGAATGGTGCCTCCCGATGCATTCAAAAAAGAAACTATCTTTCTTGCGATGGAGTCCGTATATCTTTCTTTTAATTCGACATTTTCTGATTCAACATACTTAGCCATATCCTATGCCTCCTCGCAATGTTATATATTAAACCCGACATTAATTCAAGTTAACCCGACATTCTAAATGTCGGGTTAAATGTCGGGTTATCAGTTTTTTATACTGACTAGGTTTGGGGGCATACAGGCTCTAACCGGGTTAATCGCGGCGGTTCCTGGAACAACAACGCCAGGAACGTGCGGGCAGCTAATCGCAACGTCGAATTCGGGGAAGGTCCGAAGCGGATGGACGTTTTGGCTAAAGGTCTGCGTCTGCGGCACTCGGTCTTAGTGCATACCCGTACCAAGGGCTCGAAGGACTTGGTGCGCAAGGTAAAGTTCACGTGCATCCCGGTCCACCTGCACGACATCGAGGGGCAGCGTGGCCTGGTGGTGGTCCACATGGGCGGCCGCAAGCGCATGATGCTGCTGACGTGGCGAGTCCCTAAAAGCTTTGCCGAGGCAGCCCAATGGATCCGGGCGTACCTTAGGCGCTGGAGCGTAAAAGACTGGGCCCGGGCCTGCAAGCAACTCGTCGGCATCCAACAGTGGGGGAAAGGGGGCCTGCGCCCAAAGACAGCACAAAAGCGTCCTAAACAACGACTTCATACACGAAAACGTCAGCTTTAACCATCACAACAATGATCGCGGCATCGTCTGCGAGGGGAGTGGGGAAGGTCTAATTGTTAATGCCTTGATTCACAGAGACTATGGAGTAATTGGTAGTGAGGTCCATATCGATATTTATGACGATAGATTAGAAGTCTATTCCCCTGGTGGAATGTACGATGGGACGTTTGTTCAAGATGTGGATCCTTATAACGTTTGCTCTGTGAGAAGAAATCCAGTTATTGCAGATGTGTTTTCAAGGATGAATCTTATGGAGAGGAGAGGTTCAGGCCTTAGAAAGATAATAGAATCTTATGAGTTTGAAGAAAAGTATAAAGAGAAGTTAAAGCCAGAGTTTCGCTCCACAGAGGTATCGTTCCACACTAATTTAATGAATTTGAATTATGATGGTCAAAATGATGGTCAAAATGATGGTCAAAAATTACAGCCAGAACAAAGAAGAACCGAGATCATAAGAGTTATTGAAGCTAACCCAAAAGCTACTGCTTTAGAATTATCAAAGTTGTTGTTAGTTTCCAAAAGTACGATTGAACGAGATTTAGCAAAGTTGAGAGATGAAGGTCATATTGAGTATGAGGGAAGTGCCAAAACGGGGGAGTGGAAATTAAATAAATGATTTAATTTTTACTGTAGCTGTAACCCGAACTGAGACTGGAACGGGTAAAATAATCCAAAATTAAGTCGAAGCAAGGCAAACAGGATTAGACCTTCCCCACTGCAATAATGTTCGAGTTGGTCATGATCGAGCGCATACGTTTGCTTTGATTCAGGAAAAATTGATATAAATTTGGCGAGTTCCCGTGAAATGCTGTAAGCATGATTTCGACAGATAGCTGCTGCCAGCACAGAGACACGAAGGGAGGCTCGCCAATGAGGATTGGTGCGACGGTTGGGCAAGTTTGTCCAGAAAACTTCAGTTGGTCTGCGTCTGCGGCACTCGGTCTTAGTGCATACCCGTACCAAAGGCTCGAAGGACGTCGTGCGCCTCGTAAAGTTCACGTACATCCCGGTCCACCTGCGCGACGTCGAGGGGCAGCGTCGCTTGGTGGAAGTCCACATGGGCGGCCGCAAGCGCATGATGCTGCTGACGTGGCAAGAGTAACCGCCAGAGAGGTTGAATATATCAGGACACGAGCTCAAGATGATGACTATTACTGCAAGTTGATTAAGGACTATCTGACAGAATTCCAGAGCGCATCCCGTAAAGAAATTGATAAGTTGCTGATGGATAAATTTAGTGATGTGCTAAGCGAAAGACAGAAAAAACGCAAAATTGCCAATCTGCTTACAAAAATGCGTAGAGCAGGGGTGATTTGTAACAATGGCTCTCGTAAGGAACCGAGCTGGGAATTTATGTGAGTGCTTGAAAAATTCATAAAAGAAAGGGGCAGTTTTCAGAAAAGAAAAATGTGTAACTGATGTAAATTCGAGTGGTTAGCCTTTTTTAGATTGGCGGATTAAAAAACACATCAAAAAATGATGCGGAAAGCCTTTATCGTTGCTGCTGTAGTTGATTGTCTAGGCAGGGCAGGGTGCTTGGGGTTGGGGTAGGCATGTTGAATGTCAGGGACGGGCGAGGCTTGAAACACTTGCGCGGCTGGTGCGATAAATGGGTTGGTGCTGTATCATCGTGAGTGGCATGTGGAGGTTGTGTAAGTGGCTAGTTCATTGGACAAATTGACGATACGCGGGTTCAAGTCGATTCGTGAGTTGAAAGACTTTGAGTTGAAGAACCTGAACATCTTGGTTGGTGCTAATGGTTCAGGGAAAAGTAACCTGATTTCCTTTTTTCGGATGCTCCAATCGTTGATCGACGGGACACTTGCTGACTACGTGCGAAACAGCGGGGGAATCAGCGATCTTCTGTACAACGGTCGGAAGGCAACTCAGGAAATGGCGTTTGAAACCTACTTCGGGCGATTAGGGTATCGATTCAAACTTGTGCCGGGCCCTGGAGAGGGATTTGCTCTAACGGATGAGGCTTGTTTTTGCTGCGACGGGGCTTCCCAATGGTGGGACCTGGGGGATAGCGTGGATAATACTTCACGCTTGGTTGAGGAGGCTAAAGGACACTATGGTGACAGCGAAAACAGTAAGCCTGTTTATGATGTAGTAAGCTCTTGGAAAATTTATCATTTTAACGACACCACTGCGACTGCGTCTATGCGGCATGCCGAGATTATTCAAGACAACAGGGCATTGCGAAATGACGCGGCTAACATCGCACCATTTTTGTTGTTTCTGCGTGAGCTAAACAGACCCCATTATGATGAAATTCTGCATGCCTGCCGTTTGGTTGCACCGTTTTTGGATGATTTTTTACTTGAACCACAGCAACTAGGACCTAAAACTAAGGTTGCTCTTTCATGGAAGGCCAAGGGCTCGGATTATCCCATGCAGCCTTATCACCTGTCTGACGGCACAATCAGGTTTATCTGCCTAGCTACGGCACTACTGCAACCCAATCCTCCATCTACCATCATCATTGATGAGCCAGAGCTGGGCTTGCATCCTGAAGCGATACGCATTCTTGGTGAGCTGATCGAGGACGCAGCCAAGCGAACTCAACTGATTATCGCGACCCAATCTCCACTTTTGCTTGATCAATTCGCCATCAAGGACATCGTCGTAGTCAAGCGCAAAGAAGGGCAATCAACCTTCGAACGACTGAAGCACGAGGATTTCACCGAGTGGCTGCAGGATTATTCCGTTGGTCAACTTTGGACAAAGAATGTGATCCAGGGGGGCACGACAAAATCCTAGACGGCGGTTCATTCCCTATGTGTCCATGTACGAGATCGAGGCTCTGTTCTTCAGCGATCCTGAGCAACTGGTAGCATTAGAGTAAACGTATGCGCTCGGCGACCAAGAACTCGAACATTACGACGATGGGGAGGGCCTAAAAACACGTTTGGTTTGGTTGCGTGGGCGAACCATGCTACCCTAATCTAGGCCGACATTGGAGGGGTTCATGGCTGAGCGTATGATTGTGGTTATTCCTACTTATAATGAGTCGGAAAATGTGTCTCTTTTGATTCCGCAGATTCATGAGGTTGTTCCTGATACCGATATTTTGGTTGTTGATGACAATTCCCCTGATGGGACCGGGGCTATTGTTGCCGAGATGGCGGCTAAAGACCCTCGGATTAAGCTGCTGTCTCGGGAGGGTAAACAGGGGCTTGGGCGGGCCTATGTGGCTGGGTTTAAAAAGTGCCTCGAAGAGGGGTATGACCTGATCTGCCAGATGGATTGCGATTTTAGCCACCAGCCTAAGTATCTGCTGGAGTTCTTGGAGGCTATCAAGGAAGCGGACGTGGTTATTGGTTCGCGGTATGTGCCTGGTGGTACTACCGAAGATTGGCCGTTTAAGCGCCGCTTTTTGAGTAAGGGGGGAAATCTTTATGCCAGGACAATCCTGGGTATCAAGGTGACCGACTTGACCGGTGGGTTTAAATGCTGGCGCCGTCAGGTGCTTGAGGGTATTGACCTAGACACCGTCGGGGCCGCTGGCTATGCGTTCCAGATGGAAATGAACTATCGATCAGCAAAGGCCGGCTTTAGGATTGTCGAAATCCCGATTACTTTCCCAGATCGAACTAGGGGTGAATCAAAGCTTGGGCAGGGAATCTTTTGGGAATCTCTGAAAATGCCCTGGAGATTAAGATTTAAAAAGTCATAGTGCCGTTTAGGCCATAATTTCTGCAACGAGCCGCTATCTTCCACCAAGGGCCGTCGACTTGGGCGGCGCCCCGCCTAGCATCAGTATCGCGAAGACTTTTGCGTTGCCGACCATGTTGGACAGCCAGATGTATTCGTTTGGTTGGTGGGCGGTTTCATCCATCCTGGACCACACGACTACCGGATAGTTAAGTTCCCGTAGATAGCTGGCAAGCGTGCTGCCGCCTATGCCTTGAGGTCTGGCGTCGACGTTGTAAACGCGTCTTACAGCCTTTTTAACCTCTTCAACCAGTGGCGCGTCAGTTGGTGTTGGTGGCGCCGCATCTTGGCGGGTGTCAACTTCCACTGTAATTACCACCCGATGCTTGCGAGCCACATCACTGGCCATCTCTCTGACCGTGTCAATCACCGAGTCAACCGAGATTTGGGGCAGAATCCTGCAGTCCAGGTAAAAGACGTCTTCGCCTGGTAGGGTGCTGATGGCTTCAACGTTTCTTTCGCGTTTGGTGGCCTCAAAAGTAGACATTGGTGGGGTAAACAGTCGGTCTCGTTGATCAAAGGTCTCGTACAGGGATAGCAGCCTAGTGATCAAATGAGAGCCCGCCACCATGGCGTTGATTCCAAGTCTGGGGTTGCTGGCATGGGCCTGTCTTCCCACCGTGCGAAGCCGCAACCAAAGTATCGACTTTTCAGCGACTTCGATCATCGAGCCGTCGTAGTTTCCAGCATCTGGAATCAAGAAGCTGTCGTTTGGTCTGAAAAGGTCGCGATGGTTTTGTAACACCCATTGAATACCGGCCGGGCTTCCGGTTTCTTCGCCAGACACGAACAAAAGCCCTATGTCGCACACAGGTTCCAGGCCCAGTTCCTTGAGCGCCTTGGCCGCAAAAACGGCTGAAACTATGCCTTGGTTGTTGTCCTCGACTCCGCGACCAATCAGTTTGTCGCCTTCTTTTCGCAGCTCCCATGGGTTTGCCTTCCACAGGCCGATGTTACCAGGGGGGACTACGTCCAGGTGGGTCACAAACCAAAGCGTTTTCAAGCGGTCTTTGCCCGGGATGGTGAACAAAAAGTTTGGCCGCTTGGGGTCTTGACTGTCATCAGATAGCCACTGGGCAGTTCCAAGGCCGGAATCTTCCATGAAACTGGCCAAAAATTCGGCCTTTTCCAGTTCCCCAGGGCCTCCATGTTCAGGTCCTACGGCGATTTTTTTGACCAGTTCTTCCAGCAGGGAAACCATCGGGTCTTGGGCCTCCTCAAGCCAGGTCAAACTGAGTCCAACCGGGGAAGAATCAACGTTTTTTCGCTTTTTGGTGCTCATCTTTCAACCAAGTGAGTCAGTTCGGGTCATCATTGCACAGCTGAGGCCTTGGGTCAAAGAGTGGGGAATTTTCCAAAAGCACCACTTTCGTCACGAGCGTGCCGTTGACAAGCGATTGAGCGGGGAATTTTAAAGAAAGTGGGCTATGCTTGGCCCGGTTTGATTTGGAGCTTTCATAGTGGTTTCGTCCGATGTGATTGTCGCGCTGGCTACAGCCCCGGGGCGCGGTGCACTTGGGATAGTGCGCCTGTCTGGAGCTGGCTGCCACAGTCTGGCCATGAGGCTGTGTCCTGGGCTGCGTGAAGTGCCCATGGCCCGCCTTTTGACCCGCGTTCATATTGTGGATCCTGGTAGTGGTCGCAAGCTTGATGATGCAACCGTTGTGTTTTTCAATCATGGGGCCTCGTTTACAGGGGAAGAGTCGGTTGAGTTCATCTGCCATGGTGGTGCCTTGGTGCTTGATGGGGTTATCAAGGCCTGTACCTTGGCGGGGGCTAGGCATGCGCTGCCTGGTGAGTTCACCCGTCGAGCCGTTGCAAGTGGTCGATTGGACTTGGTGCAGGCTGAGGCGGTTGCCTTGCTTGCAGACGCCAGCAATGAACAGACAATTGATGTCGCATTGGACGCCCTTGGTGGTGCGCAGTCCGAAAAGATCGCGAATCTGCGAGGCTTTTTGTTGGATATCTTGGCCAATTGGGAAGCCACCCTGGATTTTATTGAAGACGACAACGTTGTTGTGGATGTAGAAGAGGCCTTGGCATTGCTGGACCAGGCCATTTCAACGATGGAGCATGGGATCGCGGCGGCCCAAGCATCAAGGCCGGCTATTGAGGGCGTCAAAGTGGCCCTGGTTGGAGCTCCAAATGCTGGTAAATCAAGCCTTTTTAACGCGCTTTTGGAGCAGGATCGCGCCATTGTTCGCCCGGAAGCTGGGACTACAAGGGATGTCATTAGCGAACGGCTTGTGCTGTCTGGGGTGGCCATTGAACTGTTGGACACGGCGGGGCTGCGAAGCGCAGATGGGGTCGAGGGGGAAGGGGTGGCCAGGGCCATAGCTGCGGCCCAGCAAGCGGACATCCGAGTTTGGGTGGTGGATGGGGCAGGTTTGGCAGGGGTGGAGGCTTTTGGGGGGATTAATCCGGATCTGGTGGTTTATTCCAAGGCGGATTTGTGGGACAGGGGCAGGGACAGGGACGGGGACGGGGACAGGGACAGGGGCAGGGACAGGGACGGGGTGGTGTGTTCTTGTGTTGATGGGACTGGGCTTGGCGAGCTTCGCAAGCGGCTTTCTGCCTTGATCGACCAAGTGACCCGTACAGGATTTAGAACCGACCTCCTGGTTGTTGGTCAACGACAACTGACCGCGTTGTTTGCAGCCTTGCACCGGGTACGTGCTGCCAAAGCGGCCTTGTCAAGCAACATGCCCTTGGATCTTGCGGCCATCGACTTGAGGGCCGCCATCGATCATCTAGGCGAAATATCTGGTTCTTCAGTATCTGAAGAGATAATGGACAGGGTCTTTTCGAGATTTTGTATTGGAAAATAACGCCAACTACTTGGGCTCACCCTGGAGATTTGGAAACCACCAGCAAAGACAAGCCAATAGGCATGTTTGTCTTTTTAAGCATCTGCCGCTCCAGCCCAAAAATCACATTAAACACGCCATTAAGCGGCCCCAGATTTGTTGCCGCGTCACTGTCCGTCCCGCCACGCGCCATCAGCCTGTCAGCCAATCTGGCAGCCGCCGCCAAAGGAAACAGCAGCGAATTCATCCAGGTGGCTCGCTGTACAACAAATCCACCCAACTGGACTTTGTCCAAAAAGTCAGCCCTTTGATAACGCCTGACATGGCCTAACGCACGGTCGTGCCTTGAATAAAGCACCGGATGACACGGCACGGTGGTAATCAGTGTGCCTCCAGGTTTTAGCACTCGCCTGATCTCAGCCAAAGCCGCCAAGTCATCCTCGATGTGCTCCAACACATCAAGCGCTGTCACCGCATCAAAGGTATGATCCTCAAACGGCAAATTCGCCGCCTCAGCCACAAAAACCTGGGCGTTGCTACGTTGTCTGGCAAATTTAACCGCATATTCGTTCAAATCAGTCCCAGTCCACTGCGCCAATCCCGCAAGAGCCTTCATCGTCCCGCCAGTCCCACAGCCAACATCCAGGATCCTGCTTTCTGGTCCAAGACCAGCCGCCTTGATGGTGTCACCCACAATCAGCCTAGTCTGGATAAACCAAAAGTGGCGGTCTTCCACGGATGCCATTACTTCATATTCGTGTGGCTGCATTAAAACTCCGGTCCGGTTTGGGTTTATTGAAATCGACGACGTCCGATGGCAATGACCGCAATCATGAACAGAATGCTCAAGGCGCCAAAGGCGTTGCTGGAGCCAGCGCTGCATCCACCGTTGCAAGGCTCACATTCCTCGTCATAAGGCTGAGGCAGTGGCGGCACGTCATAACTGTAACCATTATCCTCGGTCTGTTCAGGCTCTGGCTCACTATCAGGCTCTTGCCCTAAATCAGGCTCAGGCTCACCCAAGTCGTCCTGGTCATCAGCCACCTCTGCCTCGAACACATCCGGCTCCGGCTGTGTCGGCTTGTCCAGGCACTCGGCATCCGCACAGCCATATGGGCAGCGTTGGCGCACCACGCCTTGGTTTTTGCATGAATCAAACCAGCAAACCGCGTTGTCACAGCACGCCAAGTGATCATTTGGCATACAGGCGCATTGGCCGTTGCGACAGGCTTGCCCGTCGTCACATGTTCCACAGGAGTTACCGCAGTCATCAAAACCACACTCCTTGTCGCCACAGTCGGATTCGCAGCCAGCTTTTTGCAAGCCAAACGATTTCCAATTCTGCGCCCCGGCGACCACCTCCTTGGTGTCCGTCTGGCTGACATAACCTTCCGCGGAAACGCTAATCGTGTAGGTCCCTGGCTCAAGCTCCTGGAATCTGTACAAGCCCATGGCATCAGTCTTGGTCGTCAAACCAGTGGACAACTCGACAGTGGCATTGGCTATACCGCCGTCGGCGTTCATAATGTCGCCCTCTCGAACGTAGCCAATTAGTTCCCCGATTAGCTCTGGTTCAACACCCCTGATCAAGGCTATATAGCGGTTCCAGTCCCAAAGGGAGCCAGGATCGGTGTGGTGGCCAGCCCCGCCATATTGGCCAGGATTGTACGGGTCTGGCACCTCATGGTGTCCAATGATGTGGTCTCGATCCTTGGGGATTCCATACTTGTCACACAGATGCGCAACCAAACGGGCGCTGGATTCGTACATCGCATCGGTAAACCAACTTGCATCCGTTACCCATCCCTCGTGCTCAAGGCCTATGCTGCGCCTGTTATAAAGCAAATTTCCCGCGTGCCACGCTGTGTTAGCCTCGGACACCATCTGGGTGATTTCACCATCAGAGCTACGAAGCATGTAGTGTGCCGAAGACCTTGCAGCGGGGTTTTGAAACCAGGAAATCGAGCCTGCATAAGAGCCTTGCATCACGTGGATGATGACGTACTGGATAGTCTCGCCAGAGCGCCCCGTCGAATAGTTCGACGAATTCGCAGCCACCCACAAGGCTTCCGGGTACTCGGTAGAATTTGCAGCAGGTGCCTGTAAGATCGGGTACGAATCCCCGAAAGCAAATGCATTTGCTGAAAACAAGAGTGCTCCAAGAATCAAAGTCAGTATTTTCCCTGGCATTTTCATATTAACTCCCGAGCACTTTTAAGAAATTTCAACCTAGTTGGCCTGGCGTCTTCGCACAACAAGCAACGCGCCCAGCAGGGCCAGTAATGCCCAAGCAGAAAATGCACCAGAACCAGACTGACAACCACCAGAACCCTTTTTGTCTGTCTCTTCAGTCCCATCACCGGGGAAGATTATTCCAGTGTCGCCACCTGGCGTTGTACTGTCGATGCCGCCCGTGCCGTTGTCTTGACCAGTAGTATCCCCGTTGATGACGTCTTCTTGGTCTCCAGGCTCGGTGTCACCTGGGCCGGTATCTGTGCCGGGGCCATTGTCTGTGGCCGGTCCATTGTCTGTGCCGGGGCCATTGTCGTCACCAGGTCCATTGTCGTCACCAGTACCGTTGTCCTCTGTGACGTCCTCTTCTGTGGCATCCTGTTCACCCGGTTCAATGCACAGACCTTCGTGACAACCATTATCGCACTCGGTGATAACTTCGCCTTGTCCACCACATGAGTCATACCAGCAAAGTCTTTCCCCGCAGCAGTCCTGATGGTGTTCTGGTATGCAGACGCACTGGCCCTCAACACAGCTCTTGTCCGCGTCGCAAACGCCACAGAATCCCTCACAGCCATCATCCCCACATTCCTTGCCATCACACTGTGGCTGGCAATTGATACAAATGCCGTCAGCGCAGCCATGCTGGCAGGTCTCAGACACTTGTCCAAGATTTCCGCAAGAGTCAACCCAGCATACGTTGTCGTCACAGCATCTGAGATGGTTGTTTTCCTGGCATACACAGGTGCCATCAACGCAAAGCGCCCCTTCTTCGTCGCAAGTGCCACAGGAACCAGTACATCCATCACTGCCACATTCGCGGCCTTCACAATTCGGAGTGCATCCAACCTCCTCCAGGGCGATAGACCCCCAAATCTGCTGGCCAACTTTAACCGTTCTATCAATCGTTACAGTGGTATAGCCTTCAGTAGAAGCGGTGATGGTGTATTCGCCAGGGGCAAGATCGGCAAATTGATAAAGGGCATCATCCCCAACGATCTGTGATTGTCCATTACTTAAGGTTACTTTTGCGCCGACGATATTGGCCGTTTCATCGTAGATGTCTCCTTCCCTGACAAAACCGATCAATTTGCCAGTTGTGGCAGGTTGCTCTTCTCTGATCAAGGACATGAAGTAGTCCCAATCCCAATAAAGGCCAGGTGCCATTCGATGACCTATTCCGCCAAACTGGGTTGGATCCCGAGGGTCTGGAACCTCATTTTGGCCAATGATGTGCTCACGGTCCTTGGGAATGTTGTACTTTTCACAGAGATGAATTACCAGTGCAGCACTGGCTTGGTACATCTCGGTGGTAAACGATTCTTGTCTGGCGATATAGCCTTCATGCTCTATCCCGATGGACCTTCGGTTAAATAACAAGTTACCGGCATGATAGGCTGTGTCTGCCTCTTTCACCATTTGCGTAATGTCGCCGTCTGATGCGCGAATCAGGTAGTGGGAAGAAACCTTGGATTCTGCAGCCTGGAACCACGCGATGGAGTTTGCGTAGGTGCCCTCCGTTACTTGGATGATGATACGGTCAAGGGGCACATTGTTACGACCAGTCGCGTAGCCGTTAGCGTGGGCAGGCACCCAAGTGGCTCCTTCGTACTCTGGAACAGCAGCCAGTGCTTGGGCAGTCAACGCGAAAGCGGCCAAGAACATAACTGCGGGCATAAGTCTTTTACTCATTCCTTTGTCCTCTCTAACAAAACCAGCCGTTAGTATACGAAAAAAGTCTGGAAAAGGCGATAGCTTTGGTAGTGTTTTAGGGCACAATTAATGCATTACAAGGACTTCTTTACTGAATGATTTGTTAACGCTTATTGCCTTTTCGCTAAAAAGTGTTTTTGAATGGACAAAATGTTACCCTTACCGTCGGCTTTTGATTTGGTGATTCGATGGGTGTGAGTCGTTTGATTGTTCCTGTTCTAAGCGTCTTTGCCTTGAGCGCGAGTTTTGCCTTGACAGTAAATGCACAGCCGGCCTCAGAGTCAGGCAAGGGAGCTTGGAAGTTTGTCAAGACAACCAAAGACGGCATCGAGATTTCGAGAAGGGCTGGGCGGACTTCTGGGTATTATGAATACAAGTTTGTTGCCGAGTCTCCTGTTGGGCCTGAACAGCTTGAGCAGTTTGTCTGGAGCAGTTTTCAGACTGCTGAAAAACCCGTTAAAAAACGAACATTTCTGGTAAACAAGTCGGATGAAGTTGTGTTTCATGACCTGATCAGCGTGCCGGTAGTATCCAATCGCGAGTACACAATGCGAATTGTGCGTAAAAAGGACCAGGAGAGCCGTCGCTTTGAATTTCGGACTGCTCCCGAACTGGGTCCGCCTCAAACCCCAGATTACGTGACTATGGCCATCGTGTTTGGATGCTGGGAGATCAGACCAGGCGAAGATGGCGGCAGCAAAGTCACATACACGGTCTACAGCGAGCCAGGGGGCTCCGTTACCCCACTAATAGTGCGGGGACCACAACTAAAAGAGGCAACGTCGGATTTCCGCAGAACCCTCAAAGACGCTAAAAAGGCTGTAAAGTAAAAGTATTAGAGCCACCGCGGGGATTCGAACCCCGGACCCCCTGATTACGAATCAAGTGCTCTGCCAACTGAGCTACGGTGGCCTAAAGCCGCGAAACATTACACGGCGTTGGCCGCGATGTCAAACCCAAAATCAATGCCTAGGTGATTGGCGGGGCCAGGGGCTGGGGCAGGGACAGGGCCAGGGACAGGGCCAGGGTCAGGGACAGGGCCAGGGACAGGGTCAGGGACAGGGCCAGGGACAGGGTCAGGGGGCGGGACCAGGGTCATTTACCTCGGCCTTTGAATTCGTCCATTGCGTTGTTGATTCCGAAGAACGTGTTTGTGGCGTCAAACAATGACACCGGTAATGCCCTAGCCAAGGGGACTATGTTTACAAACGGTGGCAGGATTAGCTGCTCTTTGTCTTTCATGATTGCAGACACGATCTTGTTTGCCACATCGTCTTCTTGCATGATGGGCAGCAGCGATGGAACCTTGGTTTTGACCCCCTCAAACATCCCAGTATCAATGTAAAAAGGGCAGACCACTGTAGTTACAATCTTAGTCCCCATCTTTTTAAGTTCGTTTCGCAAAGACTCGTTGAACCCGACAGCTGCAAATTTGGACGCTGAATAGTCACTCATGTTGGCACTGCCCACCAAGCCAGCTGCCGACGCTATGTTCACGATATGGCCAGCGTTTTTTTCAATCATGGGGCCCAAAAACGCCTTTGTACACCAAAACAGAGCCAAAGAATTCACCCTGAAAGTTGCCTCAATCTTTTCGTCCGGCAGGTCCAATAGCGGCCTACCACTGACAATACCCGCGTTGTTAATCAACAGGTCCACGTCCCCAACCTCGGCCCGGACCTTATCTGCAGCCTCGTAAACCTGCTTTCGATCTCCGACATCAACCACATAACCATGAGCCTGATGTCCTGCCAGCTGAAGCTCGTCTAACACCTTGTCCATGTTGGGTTTGTTGATGTCCCAAAGTACAATTTTGGCCCCGCGCTTAGCCAATTTCAGCGCCATCAGCCGGCCAAGCCCTAATCCTCCCCCCGTTATTAGCGTGACTGCGTTAGTTAAATCCTTCATGGAATCTCCCCAAAATTGGTCCAATTATTCTAACAACAAATCTTTGAAACTACACTCATTTTCGCCAAAACTCGCGCCCCTGAAACGAAAACCGTTCACAAAAAGAGCTTAACCAAAGCATCTTTTTTTAATCTACAATTGACAGCCGCCAAATTTGGCACACAATGGCGCACGTCAGGGGTTTCTTTTCCCGCAGGAGGCTCCAGCATGTGTGGTATCGCTGGTGTCTACGGTGTACAAAACGCCGAGCGCCTAGTTGCTGAAATCTTATTTGCTACTCAACATCGTGGCCAGGAAAGCTGCGGCATTGCAACTCGTAATGCACGTGGAAATGTCATAGCCCATAAAGCAATGGGGCTTGTAAAGAATGTCCTGACCGAGGACATCCTCAGCTATTACAGCGGTGAAATTTCGATTGGCCATGTTCGATATCCAACATCCGCCTCAAGCAACATTGATAACGCCCAGCCCTTTGCGATTGATTTGGCAGAAGGCCCCCACATGGCCGTGTGCACAAACGGAAGCATTGTCAACTACGAGCAGCTTCGCTCGTACCTTGAAAAAGAGGCTGGATTCACCTTTTTGTCAGACAACGACAGCGAATTGATGGGGCGACTCATCGCCTATTACCACGTGGTCAATCACATCCCAATTGAAGAGGCCCTCCCAAAGGCTTTGGGCCAAATTCATGGCGCCTATGCCGCCTTGCTGATTTTGCGCGACAAGATGTTTGCCTTCAGGGACCCTTATGGAATCAGGCCGATGGTAATGGGGCATTTAGTGGGGAACGTTCGCGAAGAACAGCTGTCCGATGGAACAGTTTTTGCGTCCGAGGGGTGCGGGTTTGGCATCATTGGCGCACGCGAGATTCGCAAGGTGGCACCAGGGGAAATCCTGTGCCTGCAAAAGGGTGAGCCAGTCCGTACCATTGCCAAAGCTCCCAAAACGCCGTTGCGCCATTGTGTTTTCGAGTTAATCTATTTTTCACGCCCTGACAGCATGACCTTTGATGAAAGAGTCTGGGATGTTCGTCGTGAAATAGGCGCCGCGCTGGCGAAAAAGGACCGCGACGAGTTGGTTGGCGATGATTTGGTCGTAATTCCCGTGCCGGACTCATCTAACTTTGTAGCCCAGGGGTATGCAGAGGCCAGCGGATTGCCCTTTGGGATGGGGCTGTTGCGCAATCACTACGTTGGGCGCACCTTCATCAACCCTACTCAGAGGTCTCGTGATGAGGGGGTACGCCAGAAATTTAATCCACTGCCTGACTACTTCCCGGGTAAGCGAGTGATACTGGTTGACGACTCGATTGTGCGAGGCACCAGCTTACGCAAGCTTGTCCGCATGATTAAAGGCGCGGGTGCCAAAGAGGTGCACGTAAGGGTTGGTTCGCCGCCGGTAGTGTCACCGTGCTATTACGGAATCGATACTCCCGTTCCCGAGGAACTGATTGCAAACATTCTTCCAGTGCCTAAAATCGCCAAATATATGGATGCTGACTCCCTAAAATACATGGATATCGAGGACTTTCACGAGATTTTGTCAAACCACCAAGACTACTGCTTTGCCTGTTTTAACGGCGATTACGTGATCAAGCCAGCCGACTTTGAGAGCAATCCCACCATCTCCACTGATTTTTGATTTGCAGCCTGCTGTGATGCCCTAGTCAACCTTGTCTGGTGTCGGGGGATTTGGTTCGTCCCATCCAAATAGTTGCGCAATTGAATACGAATGATATGTGTTAAGCGGCACAGGCGGATTACCAGCAGCCAACCAAAAGTGTCCACTTTTCGGCTTGAAAACGATGGAATAAATGACCCCATTTGTAGCTATGGAGCTGTCATCATCGAAGGCATCTTCAGGCTGGGTCTCACCCGTTTGTGGGTTGTAGCGATCCCTTAAAACCGACACGGCTTTTGGCACATCAATTTTGCCATACAGGGTGGTTTCCTTTTCTTCAGGGTCCAAAAGCTGGGTCAAACGCTGGTGTCTTATCAAGGTGGATGCGTTTTCTTTGTATTCGATGCCCCATTTGACCATGTCAGGGTGGGTGTAATGATTGGTGATCCATCCAATTCCTGCGTCACCTAGTTCGTTTTTGCCAAAATGGCTGGCCGTCAATTGATAGATGACCCCTCGCCCTGCATTTCCGTCGGCAATCACCAGGTTTTCGGCGCTCATCCTGTCTAAGCCCTCGATCATGGCCATGATGTCGTCAATGTTGTCATATTCAGCCAAGATAACGTTTTGCGTCTGGATTGATGGGGTTCCAACCCTGTCTATATCGCCGTTTGATTGGTTTTCATTGGAGGCAACCGAGATTCCAGCGGCGTTGATTCCGTTATATGTCGCTACGTTACCAGGAAATCCGACGGTTACATATGGGATTTTTCCAGTGGGGTGCCTGACAATGATTGTTGGATATTCCAACAGATAGCTAATGTCGTCCCAATCGAGATTGCGCCCATGGATGAGTTCTCCATCTTCTGAGGCCACGGCAGGGCCAGCGGCCAAAAACTGTGAACACTGGTCCAATATTCCAAGCTCTAGGTGGTCCAGAAAAACTTCTCCATACGCCAGTGCAAGACATAAATCGAGGGTCCAGCCTTCGACTTTGGCACCTTCGGCCATGCCTTCACATTCATCAAGGATCATGTCGTAGGATTGGACCTTGGCGTCATCTAAAAAGCCAAATTCCCTAGAAAATACTTCAAGTAGGCCAAGCTCGGAACCCTGAATGTATTCAACACCTTTGGCCAGCTCTTCAGCCATCAGTTCGCCGTGCTGGAGCCCCATTTCATAGGGGGTGCCTTTAAGCCACAAAATGGTGACGTTGCCCCTTTTTTCCTTGTGGGGTTCATAGTTTGTTTCCCAAACTTTTTGGGGTGTTACATCATTGGCGTCAGTGGCGTCAGTGGCGTCAGTGGCGTCTGTGACGTCTGTGGCGTCTGAATCCTTTGTATCGTCAACGTCACTTCCGCTATCAGGTGACGTTGACTGGTCTGAGCACGCAATTAGGGCAATAACTGGCAAAAGTAATAAGAAACGGTGGTTAAGCATTTTGCCTCCAAACGTAGGAGCGCTGATTGTAACCTTACAACACAAGATATTGGGAGATAAATAACGCTAAATAGGCAAATATATGTAGAAAATCCAAAAGCGCGCCCGGAGGGATTCGAACCCCCAACCGTCGGATCCGAAGTCCGATGCTCTATCCAATTGAGCCACGGGCGCAAAACAAAGGTGCTAAATTGTATGTCAAAGTACCAAACCAAGGGTACCCAAAAAAGTACGCCCGGGCAGATTCGAACTGCCGACCAACGGATTAGAAGTCCGTTGCTCTATCCTGACTGAGCTACAGGCGCATCAAAAATGATTGAAACGAAAGTTCAATCAGCTATTGCACATTCAAAAGGCAAAAGCCTGCGGATTATCGACAAGAGCAATATTGGTGTCAAGAGTTCTGTGATTTTAGGACAGGTGGCAGGGACGGGGACAGGGACGGGGACAGGGACAGGGGCAGGGACAGGGGCAGGGACAGGGGCAGGG
>DUVQ01000165.1 GCA_012840965.1 Oligoflexales bacterium
AGTCATGATGTTTTTTAGATTGTTTTTGCCAATCAACTTGCTATCGATTGAAACGTTGCCCCAAGGAGTCCGCAAGGTGCCTTTAATTCCATCAAGTCCATAATGAACCTCAATGGGGGCAATTGCTGCGGCACTATCAGGATTCAGGGAAAATCCGACTACCGGTACTGGACATACATCGACTATCCGTTGATACAGCGGATCATCTTGATTAACTACAGCCCCCAAGGTATCTGGGTTGTTCGCTATTACTTCAGAAAACAGCAGCAGCTTGGCGTTCGCGTACTCTTCTAAAGAGCCGTGAAAGTCCAGATGGTCTCTAGTTATATTCGTAAAAACGACGCACCTGAAATTGCAACCATAAACTCGATTAAGCGCCAATCCGTGTGATGAGACCTCCATCACTGCAGTTTGCACACCAGCATCGACCATCCGTTTAAACAAAGGCGCCAAAATCTCTGGACCTGGGGTCGTCAAGGAGGACAGTTCCTTTGCTTTATCAATGTCATAGGTAATAGTTCCAACGGATCCAGTTATATGGCCACACGCCTGTAGCCCACTTAACATCAACTGTGCACTAGATGTTTTCCCGTCGGTTCCTGTAATACCCACCAAGTTAAACTTGTCAGTCGGATACCCATAGTTGGCCCACAACAGGTGTGCCAAAGCCAAGCGACTGTTGGCAACCCTTAAGTACGGCACCCCTTGATAAACCCCACGCACGCGTTCATCGCCAGGAAATTCAGTTTCAACAATCAACAAACCGGCCCCAGCGGCAATCGCATCTGGAATAAACGAGTGCCCGTCAACCTTACTTCCCTTAACAGCCACAAAAACCCAGCCAGGCTTCACAGCCTTAGAGTTCGCAGTTATCCCTGGGATTTCGGTTGGGGATTGATACCCCAAAGATTGAGCGACAGCTTCAACCCAGTTTGTGTCAACGCTGGGCATGTGCCTCCTCCAGTTCAACGGCTTCAATCCCACGAATGGGCAAAACCCTATCAACAACGGCCCTAAAAACGGGCCCGACAGCTTGTGCAGCCAGTTTATTTTTTTGTGGGTCAATCAGTGTTAATGCAACGACTATCTCTGGTTCTTCAGCTGGTGCAAATCCAACAAACGATGTGTTGTAAGCCTTCTGAGTATAGTTGCCACCCAAGTTGATCCTGGCGGTGCCAGTCTTACCAGCTGCTGAATAAAGCTTCGGCCTAGCAGGATGATAAGCACGCCCCTTTTCTGGTTCCCACATGATGGCATCTACCATCAGCTGTTTCACCTGTCTGGCGGCACGTTTAGAAATAACACGCTGGGGCTTTGGCCTTGGGATAATTTCCAGATTGTCTGAATCATGCGACCGTTTCCCTATTACCAACTGCGGTTTAGGTTTAACGCCATCCATGGTTACGGCCGCCGTCAGCAAGGCCATATTGATGATCGATGTGTAATAACCGTAGCCATAACCTGCGGCTTTCGCATCAATCTCGGTCATTCTAGTCCTGCTGGTAATCGCCCTACCAATGCGTTCTCCAGGCAAGTCGATACCAGTTTTGGCACCAACTCCAAGCCTGATTAATCCCTCCAAAAACCGTTTTCCCCCAATCCTGCTGCCCAGTTCTGCAAAAGCGCAGTTTGATGAATGCCTGAATGCAGATGAAACAGTGTATTCTTCGCCTTTTTTCAAGCCATGAGTATCCCGAACCCTATTTCGACCAACAAAACAAGGGCTGCCAACCCCAGGAAGCCTTGTTCCAGGTTCAAACGCCCCAACATCAAAGCCAATCATCGCAGTTATCATTTTGGCGATCGACCCTGGCTCAAATGGGAATTCCACGACTTTGTTACGACAAGCGTTAGAACCATCATCAACCTGCCCACTTGTCGCACCACAAGCAGCCTTAAAATTGTTAGGGTCCAAGAACGGATATGAACTCATCGCAAGAATGTCACCAGTTTTGGCGTCCAGGATCACTCCCATCCCGCCCCTGGCATCCTGAGCCTTCACGTGGGCCTCGATTTGCTCATCCAGCACCATCTGGATATCAACGTCCACAGACAACAGGATGCTGTCACCAGCCGTCAACAACACATCCTCCGCAGAGCCCAATGGAAATAGCCTGCCTCTGCTATCACTAACCTGGCCCAGCCTCTTGCTTCGCCCCCTCAACACGTCGTCGTAGCTAAGTTCAATGCCCTTTCTAGCTAGGTAACTGTCTGGCTGATACTTTCTAGTCACCTTTTTTGGTGTCGCGTCATATCCGGTGATTGCCCGCAAGCTATCAACCAATGGAATCCATTTGGCTAATTCTGGTTCTGAATTCAAATCCAGCACCTCTATAACAGGCGCCACTTCTTCACTGGTTACCACCGACAGATAACCAAGCACTGAGCCTAGCAAGTTCTCTAGTGGATAGAATCTATGGTAATGATGTTCAATAGATATGCCACTAATCCCCAGTTTTTCAACAGCACTGACCTCTTGTTCGGTCAGCCTTTCTTTAATCAAAATGTTCTCGGAAGTAGTCTGAAATGACTTTTGCAGGCGCTCAGGGTCCATATCAAGTGGAACTGCAAGCTGATATGCCGCAGATTTACGATCAAAATAGGCTGGAACCCCTCGTAACACCACAGCCGGCTCCAAGGAAGTAGTCGCCAAAATCTTGTTTCCAGTCCTGTCGTAGATGTCTCCCCTACGACCTACAATGGTTTTGGCACGTTTAGTGGCATGAGCGTGTTGTGTCGCCCTAGCCTCGATTTCGTTTTTCTGCAACGCCCCAAACTTGATAACAAAAAAGACCAGCGTCAACAGGGTCAACACTGTTACCCCAACCATACGATGCAGGATCTCCGCCTCAGTCTGCGAGTTAGATCCGGCTATCCACCTCCTTAATCGTCTAAATTTCTCACGAACGCCCATCATTCGACCTACTGTCGGATAGCACACCTTTTGCCCAATGCCGTTTCCGGCGCCAATTCAACGCACTTTGCAAATGCGGCAGCAGCCTCAGTTAGCTGCCCCATCTCCTGATAAATCACTCCCAAGTGATAATGAGGCTCTGCGTACATGGGACAGGTTTTAATAGCCTTTTCCAGGTTTGAAACCGCCTCACGTATGTCACCCATTGCCTTGCAGATCTGTCCAAGATTGTTCAGACCAACACAAAATCTAGGATTCAAAAAGACTGCCATCGCGGTATGACGTTTTGCATCCGCGTACTGTTGAAGCTGAAAATAGGCCCATCCAACATTGCCCTGTGCAAATGCTGGAGTTGGATAAAGCGGGTCCTCTAAAAGAGGCTCTAGCACTTCGATTGCCTCATGATAGCGGCCCTGGGCGATCAAAGCCGACCCGAGATTATTGCGGGCCTCCTGAAAATCAGGATCCAGGTTCAATACCTGTTGAAAATCGGCAATAGCTCCGCCAATATCTTTAAGGCCCAAGCGCACAAATCCACGCAGGTTTAACGCCTGAACATGATTCGGGTCCAATTTAAGCGCGTTGTGCAGTTCCCTTTGTGTCATCGCAATGTTGCGATCAGCGTAATAGTTTGACGCCAACTTATATGCGTACTCGGCCTTCGCCTGATTGGTAGCGTTAGCACCAGTTCCAGCACACCCAGCCATCAACATGATTGCTAGGCCAGCCGCAACAAAACTATGTACACATTTAAAGCTACCCATCACTACTCAATACTCCCTTTCGGAATTTCAATTTTTTCTGATTGATGTGGTCTTCTCATCCCAACCAGCTTTGCCCATTCCTTGACACGGATGGCTGATTCTAATTCGGTTACATCCCTGATAACCATTTCCCTTTGTTTTTTATGCTCTAAGTGCGCCTCAAGTTCCCTGTTTATCTGGTTTCTGATGACCAACATCTTTTGCGTTTCTTTTATGTGGTTAATCCCCACACCAGTGGCCAACACTGCAAAGGCCAAGATGATAAGGGCGCTTAACCAGTTTTTAATGCGTGGTTGTTCCACCGCATCTCCTTTAATTACAGCGCTCCAAAACCCTGAGTTTCGCGCTCCTAGAACGTCGATTACTCAAAATTTCTTCACGGCTGGGCTTCATTGCCTTTCTAAACGGCATTTTGAAGTCCCCAGTTTCAGCCAAGCGTCGAAACGCAAACTTAACCATTCGATCTTCAACGGAATGAAACGAAAGAATTGCTATCCGCCCACCTTTGGCCAAGAGGCCTGGGGCACTTTCCAAAAAGCTATCAAGCCTTTCAAGCTCTCGATTGACCATTATCCTAAGCGCCTGAAAAGGCAGCGTGGCACTACTGATCTTTCGAATCCGCGGACCCAGGACTTCATTACAGACAGCCACTAAATCGTCAGTGGTCTCCATCAGACCCTGACGTGAAGCCTCTTTCATCCTTTTGGCCAGCCGCTCAGCTGCTGGCACCTCTGCCAGTTCCCAAAGCTGCTTTGCCAGTTCTTTTTGGTCAATATTTGCAATAACTTCAGCCGCGCTTAGGTCACCACCTTCAGGATTAAAGCGCATGTCAAGCGGCTGTCCCAATCTAAATGAAAAACCACGCTCAGAAGACAATTGATCAGAGGAAACCCCCAAATCCAGATTGACTCCAGACACATCAGTGATCCCAAGCTCGGCGATTACAGACGCCAGTTCCTCGTAGCCTCTGTTTACAGCTGTGTACCGGCCTGTAAACTCGGCCAAAACTGACTGACAAGACTTGATGGCCTCAGGATCTCGATCCATGCAAATCACCTGGCTGGCTTGCGGCAACCTTGAAAGAATCGCCTTGGCATGGCCTGCCCTACAACCTGTGGTTCCATCCACAAACACTCCAGCAGGAGCAAACCCCAGTTGCTCAACAACTTCATTCGGCATCACTGAAATGTGGGCCAAATCAGTGTTGTGATTCATCAACCTCGACCTCCTCCTCGTGGCTGACACCCATAATCAATTTCTTGGCAATGTTCTGGTAGCCTTGCCGCAAGGCTTCACGTCTTGATTGCTGTGCCTTTTCGTACAGTTCGGCTGGCCAGATTTGAATGACGTCACCAATGGCGACTAACACGGCTTGGTCGGAATTATCAAAGATGTCTCTGAATCTTTTTGGAATGATTACACGGAGATTGGCGTCAATTTGCAGATCTGCGGTAAGTCCCACATAATCTACGAGGATTGCTTGAATGCAGGCCAAGTCTTGATCTTTTAAAGCGGTACGGACGTTTGAAACGAATTCGTCGTAAAAATGAGCATTGCGAAGCTCTAGGTATTCCCCTTCTGGGTTTGGAGTTATCTTGGCTATGTGGCGGTTAATATCCTCCCAGTCAGCGGGCAGAGTCACGCGACCTGATTTTTGGTCGTATGTAACTGTTGCCGTTCCATACAAATTCCAACGCTCTTGTTTTCGCGGTCCACTGGCCATAGCTTCACTCGGCACCCCAGGAAATTACATTTTATCTTCTAAAATCCTTTTTGCTACTAATATGATCACTTTTGATCCTTTTTTTTCCAAAACACGATCTACACAAATACAACCATTCGTTTTTATTAAACTATTTTTTATCTAACTGGAGGTCGGTCTTTTAGAGGTCGTACAGAAAAAGCGGAAAAATTTCACGCAAGACGGCTGAACGTTTGTGCACCTTCAATCAGTTTTTCATCTTTATTTTTAATCTGTTAAATGGTCTGCGGACACGCGCTTTTTGTGAAAAAAAAGAATTTAAGGTTTTTGTACGACCGAGTAAAAAAAATTTGAACCACGCAGGACTAAGAACAGGACTGAGTCACCAGATTTGATCTTGTTGACTGCCGCCTTGAAGGCCGAGACCGAAGAAACAGGCGCCCTGTTTACTTCCAAAATGACATCGCCAGGCCTTAAATCAGTGGCAGTACTACTTGGGTCTATTTCCTGGACCAACACCCCTTTGCCACCTGGAAGCTTGGCTAGGTCCCTCTTTGAAAGCTCACCTAGCGTCAACCCTAAAACTTGAACACTAGCACCACTTGTTGGTGACGAGGCCATTTCGGACTTAGCTTCCTCACTGCCCATCGTGATCTTTAAGGTCATGGTCTTGCCGTTTCTAATAACCACCACATCCACAGTTTTACCAGGTTGCGTCATGCCTGCAGTCCTAGTCAAGGACCCAACACTGTCAATTTCCTTGTTGCCCAACCTTATGATGATGTCTCCCTGCTTCATTCCACCCTTTTCAGCCGGCTCTCCCGGATTCACTTGGGAGACCAAAACACCCCTGGGGCTAGACAGACCCAGGCTTTTTGCAAGGGCGGGCGTCAAGTCCTGAATTCCAATACCAAGCCATCCCCTTGATACCTTTCCATAATTCAAGACATCACTGATGAATTGCTTTGCCATATTTACTGGAACCGCAAAGCCAATCCCTTGTCCAGCTGCGTGAATTGCGGTGTTAATCCCAACTACGTTACCTGATATATCAAAAAGCGGTCCCCCGGAGTTTCCAGGATTAATCGACGCGTCAGTCTGAATGAAATCATCGTAGGGTCCGGCACCAATGACTCGATCTTTCGCAGACACAATACCTGCGGTTACAGTGTGGGCCAATCCAAAGGGACTTCCAATTGCCACGACCCATTCCCCAACCTCTAGCTGATCTGAATCCCCAAACTTCACGAAGGGCAGCACCTCTCCAGCATCAACCTTTAAAAGCGCCAAATCGTACTTTTCATCTGTTCCGATGACCTTGGCAACAAGTTCCTTACTGTCAGCAGATAGTTTTACCGTTATTTCAGTGGCGTCTTTAACCACGTGATTGTTGGTTAAAATGTGACCATCTGCGCTGATTATGAACCCAGACCCCAAGGAATTTCGCTTTTGAGGTGGAACAAAGCTGGGGTCACCAAAGAAATGTCGAAACAGGTCATCAAACGGATCATTTGAAGGGCCACGCCTGGATTGGATCCTTTGGCCAGGCCGCTCGATCTTGGTAGCAATGTTTACAACCGCTGGTTTTACTTGCTTAACCAAGGCTGAAAAACCTTGCATCGGATTAAAACTGGCGCTAGAACTGACGCCACCGTCAGTCCAAATCTGAGCTTTCTTTTCGGCAGCACTCGGGTAATGAACGTAGGCCAATACTACGGCCAAAGTGACGGCCGCTGAAATTATGTAACGAAATTGCATGAAAGACCCTCCTTTGTAGTTCCCAACCTGAAAGGAACACTTTCAATGGCGAACACTTAAAGGATGGTACTTATTCCACAGCTTGCAAGATCACAAAATCGGCTGGCGGCCACAGCCTTAGAGATTTTATTGGTTCAAGGAATATCAAGCACCAATTTTTTCCTGGCTTAGCAGCCTAGGAGGTTTAGTTGGAAGGCGACTTTGGCAAGACCTGAAAAAGACCAATCTCAAAGGGGCCATCATCTGAATAGCACCACCGAAAATCCATGTCAGACAACGGGTTCGCAAGGTTACGATCAATCGGAAGTCGTCTTAAGGGCACTTCCTTTACATAAACAGGCTTTAATGTGAAGCGTCTGCCCAATTCCAAGCACGCTGGATGCTCGCCCCTTTCGCCACATTTTCTGTAAAAACAACGAATCCCCTTGATGAAATAAACTGGCTTATCAAAGTTCGGTTTACTAAGAAATCTCTTAATATCTCGAACTTTATCATCCCTGAAAGGAGGTTGAAACCAATAATCAGGCCAATCTAAATGAGCTGGCTCCAGGGGATGGTCCTCATAGCCACGACGGACCACAGTGACTGAATTAGAAGGCAACAATTCAGTTGTTTTTCTGAGCAAATCCTCTTCATCGTCACTGTTTGACCTAGCCCAAAGGGTGGGCACAGTATAAATAGCTGAACCAATGATGACCAAAGCTGCAACCACGCTAGTACGCAGCCCGAGCCCCTCAAAACCCAAGGCAGCCGCCAAGGTAATTAGCAGCAAACCAGGCGCCTGCACCCGTGGCACGGAAACATACGGCAGATCAAGCTGAGAAGTGGCGATCCAAACCAATCCAAGCCCAAGCAAAATTGCGGCCGGCCTCCTGATTTTGCGCACAAAAAGTGCGAATAAGGCCACTAGTGTCACGCCAACTGGGAATATAGAAGGCCAAAAGGCCCCATTTCGCCAAATGGTTCCCAAAATCACCGTCTTTACCACACCCAAACTGGCCATTTGTGGAATGTTTCCCCTGCTCAGTTCCAGCAGAACTGCCCAAGTCATTTGGGCAACCCTTAAGGCAACAAAAATCAACGTAGCCAAGGTCAACAAGGCAAACGCAGTTGTAGAAAGCCGGTTTTCACCTTTGGGGGCTAACAAAATCGCACCAAACGGCACCAAAACTAAGGCCTCGGGCCTAGACAACACGGCCAACCCCAAAGAAACAAACATCCCCAATAGGGTTGCAACCGAATAATTGCTACTAGTCGCCAAGACAAGGCCACAAATGGTCCAAAACGCGGTCAACACGCCCAAACTTTCAGTCGTAGAATCCTTTACAAACAAAGGCACAAAAGCCACCAAAAGGGCTGCAGCAATCACAGATTTTCGGCTTCCACCCAAAAGGGCGATAAGGGCCGCAGAAGGCAAAACCAGCAACCCACCAACAATCTTGTTCAACCAAATCGATGCAATGTGGCTGGGTCCAGTCAGCTTAAATAAAAGATGATGTGCGGCTAAAGCTCCAGACCCATACTTTGGAATGGGGTCAAGGTCGAACGAAAGCTGGGCGATGTGATATCCCATGTAGTGCATCACAGGGATGGATGGCAACACCAAGCGCAAGCCAATTGCGGCCGCACTGATCGCAAGCACCAGCCACCAGTCATCTCGCAGCGATACCAAACAGGCTCGGATTATCCAAGGGAAAATGACCAAAAAAGCGACTACAAACGCGATTCCTGTATAGGCAGAGGCCCGCTCGATATATCTAGCAAACCCAGGCGGTGGCTGGTCCGCACGCTTGGCATAACGAGTAGGTTTGGCAACGCGTGTTTTCATGGGAGCCTTGGGATTGTCTATGCTACCCAATTCTTGACTGCCAGCCTGCTCAAGCCCCGCGCCTGAATCTGTCGGGGTAAGCTCAGTTGCCTGTAAGGGGGCACAAACCAGGGGCAACAAGAAGACCAAAAGTCTGCACATGGAAACCAGCTTCTTTCCCAAACCAACACAAAAGTTCAAAAGACCCGCCATCATGCTAGGATCTGCGGCCCTGATGCTACTACATTAGGGCCCCAAAATCACCGCTCGCCCTAAAATCAGCGCCTAAATTGCTAGCCGACTGGCGATGATTTTGAAGGGACCATGTGGTACATTATCACCCGCCAAGAAGGTCTTAAACCAGCGACCAAATCGCGATGTCTGGACCTTGTATGTTATGGAGAGGCCTGATGATGAATTTCAAATCCGCATTTTTTGTACCAACGGCCGTTATTGCTGTGTTCATGTTGGCGAGCCATTCCCACGCTGCCCCCAACTTTGTGATAAGTGGCGGTTATGAAGACTTCTTCGCCACGATTTTAGATGTAAGCAAAGCCCCTGGTAAATGGCAAAATGAAGGCGCCACTCTTCAGCCTGACCATGTGGAGGCGACCTTTGTAAATAAGGCGGGGGTCAAGGCGGTCATCGTTTTAAAACACCCTGATTCAGAAGGACCAAACGATGGTAAGACCGAGCGATTCATGTTGCAGGTCAAAGCTGGAGGAAAACCTGCAAAAACCTTGGCAAAGTACCTTTTGGCCAGAATCAAGACCCACGAAGATGGCTTTCAATGGATGGCGGTTAAGGCAAAGCCTGCGACAGACACAAAACCTGCCTCAGCTTTGTCCATAGACAGTCTGCCACCCAGGAAACTACCTGAACCGAATTGGGATTTGGGCTTACAAACTGCGGTTGATAACTACAAAAAAGCCACTGAAGCGATTGGCGATAAAGAGACCGCTGCAGGATTGGCAGCAAAACTGGCCAAAGACAGCCCTATGGCGGCCGCCTCGGTGTATCGAAGGATCGGAGAATTTGATCAGGCCGTGGCCGTTCTTGAAAAGGCATCAGGGCCCAAAAACCAAAGGCTTGACCAGGAATTGGCCCTTTCATACCTGATGGCTAATAAAATTGCAGAGGCCGAAAAGCTGATTGGACCGGACATTTGCGCAAAAACCGACCTCTTTTTAAGGGGTTTGGCTGAAGGCCGCGCAGCAGATGTGCAACGAATCTGGCAAGGCATAGCTGGTAAAACCAAAGAGTTGCCTCGCTGCGCTCACTTCCTGCAGGTGAAAACCGCCTATGCCCTCAAAGATGCAGACGCTGTCGAGGCGGCAGCGCAGACCGCTTTGCAGCAGCTAGGCGAAGACGAAGACCTGCTGTTTTTGTGGGGCTCTTTTTACTTTGATGACTTCTTTAACAGGGTTTCCTTGGGTAAGGCCACCAAGCCTTGGGGGATCCTGGCCCGCAAAAACCTGCATTATCCAGCCCTTCTTGGGGCTTATGGGGCAGCTGAAGAACAATCGGGACAACTTGATGCTGCAAGGGTAGATGAGCTTTTTGCAGCCTGGGAAAAGGATAAATCAGACATAGTCTCAGGATATCTAGCTGGAATGGGAATGCACTACTTGGGCCAGTTTGAAAGAAGCATCCCAGCCTTGTTGGCAGCGTATCGAGAAGTACCTGAAGAGCCTAGAATCGGCATGTATCTGGCGATGGCGTACTATTTTTCAGGCCAGCAAGAGCCAGCCCAAAAGGTTTTGGACGAGATTAATCACATGGCCTATAACGAGCCAGATATTGCATATTGCCGTTCAACAGTGTGGCGTTATGTCGACCACGAAAAATCCACTGCTGAACTGGCTTTGTTCCTGAAGTACATGGATGAACCAGACCGGTTTTGCTTTGAACCAGGCAAAATGGCCAACGCCAAACGCGATTATGAGGCACTGAAAAAAGGGGAAACACCGAAAGTTCGCTATCCAAATGACCAAGCAGAAGTCCCGAACAAATGAAAACCACCATGCGCACACTACTGCTGACAGCCATCCTATTCATTGGCTGTGCTGGATACAGGCCAGACCCGATCACGGCAGTCCCAGTCGAATCTGACTTAATCATCGCTGTGGTAGCACCAAAGGACATCTCTGTAAAGATTGCTCCCATAGTTGAAAAAATCCCGGATTTAGGTGGCGTCTTTGATTTAGTGCGGTCCCTAACTGGTCTGGACCTGCAAAATCCAGCCGCATTAAAGGCCGAGGGGCTGGACCAAAACCGAGGCATAGTGCTGGCGGCCTATAGCGACGCCATATTGGCCGTGCTTCCGGTGGAAAAATCCAAAGTGGCCGGCAGAAGAATTGGTCTGAGATTGGCTAGGTTGGGCCTGATTGAAGAAGACGATACCGATGGAATCAGACGCTTTCACGATGAATCAGGTAAAACCGCCTCGCTGATCGTTAGACCAAGGCTTGCTGTCATTTGCCTTGGGCCTGACGCAACGTGTGATCAGGTTTTCAGTGCCAAGCACATGGAAAATCGCCAAAGACTGGATGATTTCAAGGCTGAACTTAGAGCGCCGGCGCCGGATATCATTGGTTTTGTAGGAAATCAACGTCTTGAAACCCTTGCAGATATGGTGGGGCTCGCCATCCCCAAGTCTGGCTTTGTAAGGACCCTACTTGGGGACCTGCGCTTTACCCTTTCCTTTAACAAAGGAATCGAGATTACTGCAGCTATAGGAGCACCTGGTGAGCCCTATAAGAGTCGGATCGGTCGTCAAGAATTAACTGGCGCTGCAAGGCTTTTTACACAATTTGGGGTGCTGCCGCTGCAACAAACACCTTTCGGCCACATTATGAAAACCGACTGGTTTAAGGCTTGGGATGGACGACTGCTTCTAACCATTCCAAGGAGCAATCCTAAACAACTGCGGCCTTTGGCCCAGTTTTCAGACATTGGAAAGCTTCCAGTTCAGCTTTCAGCCGGATTTAAGACGCCAGAAATGGCTACCAAGGCAAATGAACAGTTGTCTTTAATGTTTCCAAGCTGGCAATTTGATATGAACTTGGATAAATCCAAAGGCTTAAAGCAAGAGCATCTTTTGGAGCTTCAAATTGATCCCGGCGCACTGATTGAGGCTTCAGGTATAGCTGTCATTGATTTTGTGCGCCATTTGGCAACTAACCTGGAATCAATAGAGGCCCTTGTAGTTCAAGATGGGCTGCGTTTTGTCCTGGAGGCGGCTTTAAAGGTGCGATTGGTGAACTAGTGAACAAATCGTTAGTACATATAGCCGACTTATCAAAGATTTACCCTGGCGCGATTGAATCGCCTGAGGCTGGCCGCGGTACATATGCCATCCAGGACTTGAATCTTCAGATAGAGGCTGGGGAATTTGTTGCGATAGTTGGCCGATCTGGCTCTGGAAAGACCACTTTATTGAACATTTTGGGTGGCCTTGACCGAGATTACGAAGGACAAGTTTTCATAGCCGACCAAAACTTGGCGAAAATGGACGATGTAGAGCTGTCCAAGATGCGAAATCAGACTATTGGTTTTGTCTTTCAGGCTTTTCATCTTCTGCCTCAATTGACGGTTTTCGAAAATGTCCTGCTGCCATCCAGGTTTTCAGATTACAGCGATACCGAGATCTTCCAGCAACGCGCCCAGATAGCCTTGGCCAGAACTGGCCTGTTGCACCGGGCGTCAAGCCTGCCAACTAGTCTTTCCGCAGGGGAACGCCAAAGGGTTGCCATAGCAAGGGCAATCTTGAATCGCCCCCCAATCCTTTTGTGTGATGAGCCAACTGGCAACCTAGATGCCGAGACTGGTCAACTGGTTTTGGATCTGTTTATGGAACTATGCGAAAACGATGGAACAACCTTGATCATTGCCACACACGAACAAAGGGTCAGCAAAGCTGCCACTCGCAAGGTGGTTTTGGAAGCAGGGCGTCTGGTTGACGATGGTGGTAAGGCATGATTTGGCAAGCACGAGTTGACATGATCAAGGGGGCCATATCAAAGAGCCGCCGCCATTTCGCCTTTTCAGTCGTTGGGCTTGTGGTAGGAGCGTCGACACTGGCGTTTTTCTTGGCCTTGTCAAATGGGGTCCAAGAGCGGGTTTTAAACCGTCTGTATCCTGTGAACCAAGTGGAATTTCAGGCTGAAACGGTTGGGTTGTTTGGACTTGGCATGGAAGTCCCCACCAAAATGGACGTGGCGACCTTGACAGCTCTGGAAAAGCTTGAAGGAGTAACATCTGTTTATCCAAAACAAAGGGCCAAGTTCCAAGCGCGCCTTTGGGGAGGCGCTGATGTTTTGGGGCGTGATGCCAGAGTCGAATCATTCTTTGATGGCATTGAACCAGCTTTGATTGCGGATGAGCTTCGTCAAGCTGAAGCGGCTGTTTTGGGCCCAGAAATCCTGGACTTGCCTTGTGAACAAGATAGCGCCTGTGGGATAGGTGGCAAGTGTAGCGACGGCTTTTGCACCCGTCCCACCTGGTGGAACATATTTGCGGATCTTGGGGCTACAGCTTGGTGTGATAATGACGACAACTGCCCAGTCGGGATGAGTTGTCTTGCTGGCCGTTGCCGCGTTTCTTGCGATGAACGATGTGGCGATGGTCAAGCGTGCGAGGCAGGCGCCTGCGTTCCAATATGCAGGAATGATTCAGAATGCAACATGGGTGCGGTCTGCCTGGTCAGTAAAGGCATCTGCGAACAACTGCAGTGTCGTTTGGATGACGCCAACGACCAACTTGCCAACGATATCAACCGCCAGCGAGGAACCGTTGTGGCGCCAAGCCTTCGAGCTGGTCAACCCTGTCCTGAGGGCACCTACTGTGCGGCAAAAAACCTTGCTTTGGTTCATGGTACCTGTGAAGCACCAATTCCGGCCTTGATTTCACCATTTTTGTTGGAAGTCTATAACTCAATGGTTGCAACCGCGCTTGGTTTGAAGCGCCTTGGAGGACTTCAGGTGGTGCTTGGGGTGAACTTCGCAATTTTATTTGGCGAATCCTACTTCGTGGCAGATGGCCCAATCACTGAGCGTGTGGTACGACGAGCCAAAGTAGTTGGTTTTTCACCAAAAGCCATGGAATTTGGTGTGACAGTGCCCTTGCCTTATGTGGTTCGAGCAAACGCGGCTCAAAGGGGGCGTCAAGCATCAGCCGAGTACACCAGCGTTGTTGTTGAAACAAGACACAACGAAGATGTTCCAATGTTGGTACAAGATGCAAAGGTACTTGGGTTGACGCTGGCGCCAAAGAGTGAAGAGGGGCGTAAGGCCGCGAATGTTTTGCTTATTCTGACCATAGTTTTTGCAGTTGTAAGCCTAGTGATACTTGCGATTTCTGCGATCAACATAGCTCACACCTTCATGATGTTGGTGACTGAGCGGCGTATGGAAATTGCGATTTATCGCTCAGTTGGCGCGACTTTGAATGACATCAGGCTTTTATTTTTGGGTGAGGCTGCAATTCTTGGCCTAGTTGGAGGCAGCCTTGGGGTATTGCTGGCCTGGGTCATGGGCATAGTAGTCAACGCCATGGCCGCGTCAGTTTTCGCGCACATTCCTGGAAGCCCGGAGAGCCTGTTTTCATTTAATCTCTACATTGTTCTAGTCGCAGTAGCGTGTGCCATCATCTTCGCCCTAGCAGGCGCTTGGCTACCAGCAAGATCAGCCGCCAAAACCGACCCCGCCATGGTTCTGTCCCAAGGCTAGCACCCCCGGACCATGTTGCAGGGTGCCCTCTCGACCTCTTTTTAGCTCCAAATCCTGCTAAACAGCACAATCATCTTCCTGCCCCTGTCCCTGCCCCTGCCCCCGCCCCCTGCAACACTCGCGCCCTCCAAATCGATAATTCATCATGTCTGCTGCGCCGGTTCAGCCAGCTTTTGTCTTCCTGCTTGCGGGCATCTGGTTAGCCGGTGCCTTAGGGTCAGTGCACGCCTTTGCTTTGGCTGTCTTTATCTTTACCTTAGCCTTGCTTATAAAACGTTCTTGCATTTTTCACCTTGCGCCTTTTTTTGCGCTTGCAGCCGTTGGAATTCTTAGATTTGGCTTGGCCAGCCAGCCACCAATCCCGCTTCCTAAATGGATTGCACTTGACGTGCCTGTTGTAGCAAACATCCAAATCCAAGAAATCGTAAAACGAAGTGATAAAGGAACAGTTGCAAGAGGGGCGCTGTTGGCCACTAAAGATGAAAACGGCGCCTGGATCAAACTTTCACCGCCGTGCCCTGTCACCGTTCGTTATTCAGAACTCATGCCGGTAATCAAAGATTCCGAGATTGTCGCTAGGGGAAAATTTCGCAGTTTCACAAAGACTTCTGATTCAGTAACAAGGGGATGGTTCTACCCAGTCCCACCAACTACGTTTTCCATATCAAAGCTTGCGCACAGCATCACCGTTGGTAAACAACCAAAAACGGTTGGCTCGCAAATCGACCGGGGCCGCCTTGCACTACAACTACGACTTACATCTGCTTTAACCGGAGACGTTAAAGACTTGGTCATAGCTGTCTTACTTGGGGAAGGCGGTGGAATTGCACCAGAAGTTCGCCAAAGTTTGTCAGCCATAGGTACCGCCCACGTCCTCGCAGTGTCAGGCTTACACGTTGCAGCCGCTGCCTCTATAGTTGGTTTCCTGGTTTACACACTTTTCGGCCCAGTAATCGTTCGCTTGTTTCCAACGACCAACCTTACAAAAATAACCATGATTATCGCCGCAATAGCAGCAGGAGGGATGGCCACCTTGGCAGGCTGGTCCCCTTCAGCCACCAGAGCTGCAGTGATGTGCATGGCCGCAACTTATGCCATCAGTCTGGGTCGCGGCCAGGCCCTTGCCTCTGTGATATGTATAGTCGCGATAATGGCTCTAATTCATGAACCAACAATCGCGTTTTCCCTGTCATTTCTGATGTCATATGGAGCCGTCTTTTCCTTGGCTTTTCTGGTCCCACCCCTTCAAAAAATCTGCGGTAAAAGCAACCCCTTGAAACAGGCGTTAATAGCATCCCTAGCTGCAACAATAGGCACCTTGCCTGCGACAGTCCTTGCCTTTGGGGTAGCCGCCCCATTTGGCCCTTTCATTAATTTGCTGATTGTCCCAACTGCTGGAATTCTTTTGATGCCGTGCGCACTATTTTTGGCCTTCACCGCGACAGTAGCCCCCTTCGCGCTTGAGCACGTCGCGCCACCAGTCCAATGGGTTTTGGAATTCTGGCTTGGCAGTCAGCAGTGGCTTTCAATGGTTCTACCAAAAAATGCCTGGGCTTTTTCCCACCAAATAACCATTATTTTGCCAATCGCAGCTTTTTTCATTGCCCTACGTCTGGCAATTTCAGATTTAAAAATCCCAATCATTGCCAGCCTTGCGTTTGCATGTATTCTGGTGCCTTGGCCAAGGGCCCCTCAGGTTCCACCAAACCAAGTTGCAGTCACCTTCTTGGATGTCGGCAAGGGTGACGCAATGTTGATCCACTGCGAAAACAACAAGACTTGGCTTTTGGATACAGCTCAGGAACTAGCGGCCTATAAAAAGTTGCTTCCAGAACTTCGTTCACAAGGCGTCACGAAACTTGAAGGCATAATCCTGACCCACGCAGACGAGGATCACGTGGGAGGCACTTTGGCAGTTGTAACCACAATCCCAGTCAATAAAATTGCGGCGCCCTGTGTTGCCATGGATGAAGAGCCATTAAAAGGCTTTTTAGAACGCGCTAGGCCACATGTAAACTCCATAACCTGTTTAAAACAAGGTGATAACGCCATCCCAGAATGTGGAAAAAGCACCAAGGTTTTATGGCCACCCCTTTACCCAAACTACAACCGAAACGCAGCGTCGTTAGTATTCAAATTAATAACCGAAGATCATTCCGTTTTATTAACAGGAGACCTTGAAACTCCAATTGAAAAGCTACTGATTGCAGACCAAGTCGACCTATCCGCCGAGTTTTTAAAGCTAGGTCACCATGGAAGTCCAGGGGCGTCATCAATTGAGTTTTTAAAAGCAGTCTCTCCAAAACTAGCAATATCAACCGGCATTCCAGTGGCAGGCAAACCAGCCCTCTCGACCAAGCTTCAAGACCGCCTCTCCCAACTCGGAATCGAGGTGAAACGGACCTACGACCAAGGCTGGCTAAGGCTAGGCCCCTGGTGACCCAGCCCTGTCCCTGTCCCTGACCCTGACCCTGTCCCTGTCCCTGCCCCCTGTCCCTGCTACAGACCGTGCTAATTAGCATCTTCTGGTTCCCGACTGTTTGTTCTTTTTGGCGTTTTATCTCTTCGTTACAGTTTAAAAACATGTCCGGGGGCATCCTTCCGGGCCCAAAATCTCCCGTAGCCACCCCGACTGTCTCTTAGTGACATCGTCCGGGCGAGATAT
>DUVQ01000166.1 GCA_012840965.1 Oligoflexales bacterium
ATCGTCGTCCTGCCCAGGGTCCTCGTGTTGTCCCGGATCATCGTCCTGCCCAGGGTCCTCGCCTTGTCCCGGATCATCATCCTGTCCCGGATCCTGGTCTTGCCCTGGATCATCGTCAACCCCTCCCGGGTCCTGCTCCTGTCCCTGCTCCTGTCCCGGATCATCGTCAACCCCTCCCGGGTCCTGCTCCTGTCCCTGCTCCTGCCCCCGGTCCTCTTGCTCCCCAGGGTCCTGCCCCTGATCCTGCTTGGGCACGTCTCGATCACCTGGTAGGAACACATCAAAAGGCAGTTCTTGGTCGATCACAGAACCATCACCACCGCAAGCAAAAAACATCAACGCAACAACAGGAAAAGCCAAGCGCTTCAACATCTTCAACCCCCATATGTAGCAGCTTTCGCCCTTTGATGATTCTACGATACGACAAGTTAAAGTACAAGGTTGTCGAGGATTCCAATAATCCCAGCCTAAACATAACCGGAACCCTAATCCCCTTCACCGGCAAGAACTTCCCATACTTTCTTGTAGCCGGCTCCACCTAGAGGGGCTTGCTCCGGTCTTACGCGATCCCAATCGTTGGCAGACATTCCTTTCAGGAAATCATGGGCTTTAGCAACAGAGTATCTTGCGTCATTACCACTGAAAGCTTCACGATAGTGCAAGCCAAGCCTTTCAGCCACACTTCGAGGCGCAGAGTTCATCCGCATCAGCACCGCATCTTCCGTGCGAACACCGTAATAAATCATTGCAGGCAGATTGTGGATCCGGCGACGTTCAGCCTCGGACATGTTATCGAAGTCCATACCCGAAAAATGGCTCAAAGCTGACACCCCCCAAGTACCGTTATTGAGAATCGCACGATAGATCGCCTTACAAGCCTCAGTAAAGGCCTCGGTGTCCGTTCGCTTGCCATCCTGTGAAAAGTATTTTTTTGCTATATCCTCCAGTCCTACACCGTTAACCCAATCACTGGTGATGTCGGATAAACGCGAGTGCTTGGTCCCCTCACCAACAATATCATCCAGTTGTTCCTTCAGTTGGGGAATGCTGACCATGATTCCAAAAAGCTCAGCCATACGGCCAGCATTTCCAAACAAGCTCTCCGGTGTCCAGTCATCTGGTCCCAGTTGCCCCTCAAGCTTTAGCAAACCCTGCATCGCTTTTTGGACTCCTTCAGGCGAAAAACCGGTAAGGTCAGCCAACCGAGCTACTCCAGGCGTCTTGGCCAATGTACGGACATAGTTTTTGGTAGCATTCAGCAAAACATCTGCTTTCTTTTGTTGCTTGGGGTCATTACGCAGGGTCGTATAACCATAAGTGTGCCGAAGAAGTTGCTCAGATTCGGCTAGTACAGCATCCAGATTCTGCTTTTCAGCACAAAGATGGGCGATATAACAGCGGAAATCTTGCCACTGGTTTTGCCAAAGAACGGATTCAAGATTGTGCAGTTTCCCTTGGGCGTCAAGCTCATCAAGTAACACAACCAAACGGGAGGCAAGAGCGCCTGTTGCTTGGCTTAGGAAACCAATCTTAGCCTCTTTATCATTGCCTTGTGCAAGACCAATTACACCAACACTGTCCTGTCCTATCCGTCCTGCTCTCCCAGCAAGATTCCAAAACTCTCTAGGACTCATATCGACACCATAAGGCAACTTATGTGATTGTAAAAACATTGATGAGACCGGAAAGTTAATTCCCTGCGCTAGGGTAGTTGTCGCACACAAAACACGTAGATGTCCAGACTCCGCAAGCCACTCCATAAGCGTCCGGATTTCATCGGATAAACCTGCATGATGGACCCCAATCCCATGGTCGAGCATTTCAATCAACTCAAAATTTCGGCTGACTTCGGTCTTTAGAAAATCTTGTACCAGCCGCACCTCGTCGGGAACAACATCGAACTTGCGAATGCTGCTCATCGCTTGGCGTGCCATGCTCCAAACCAAGTTAATCTTATTGGCAACAGCAACACTAGTGCCTCTGGCAGACATAATGGTAGCCATCGCAGCAGTCTGCAACGCTAACCCACTTTGTTCGTCACCCTTTAGCACCTTGTTCCTCGGCACATCTATAGGCTTGCAATCACCCACACGATGCTTGCCGCGCAGCTTCATGGCTCGCTCGGTGACAGTCAGAGTTTCATACTCCAGCCGCCATCCGGCTCGTTGGCTATCATCCGCCACCGCACTATAGAGCCCAATAATCCGTTCGTTAGGCCTCCAAGCCGTGGTACTGAAACTGATAGCATTACCAGCCTTAACATCATCTGCAAGCCAACGCGCCACGGTCTCACTTTGTTCGACGTATGGCATTAACAACAAAAAATTGGCTAAACGACAATCGCGCTTGATGGTGGCTAGAAGGAATTCGATTCGTAATCCTCGCCCCTCTGATTCAAGATTGTGTGCTTCGTCCATCACCACCAGCGCTAACGGGCGCGACACACGCTTGTTACGAATAACCAGAGATAGCTTTTCCGGTGTAGCCACCAAGACATCAAAGGGCTTTTCTTTATCGGTCAGTAGCTCTCCTTCAAAAGCATTAATCTCAATAGCTCCAGTAAGTTGCTCAACCCGCAGTCCCATAGACTGGAAGTCGCGGCGCAATCTTCTTGTAATCTGAGCGGTTAATGCTCTGGTCGGTGCAACATAGGCAACCCATCCACCATCCGTATCAAACTGGTTTAGTGCCTGAAGAATTCTAAACTGTGCCAGCAATGTCTTGCCACCTGACGTTGGCATGTCAATCACTATCGCGGTCTTAGCTGGGTCAAGCAGGTTTTGCTCAAGCAGTGCAGACCGCTGTGGCGGTAGCAATTCATACATCGCTTGCTGCTTTCGTTCGGTTAGAGCTTTGACAAAAGATGACACGCGGGAATTGACAGCTCGTGCCCCCCACCACAGTGAGTTACTAACCATTATCCGGCTAGCCGCATGTAGCCACCGCATAATCATTTCAAGCCTTACATCACCCGCTGCAGTTGCAGCCTTGATGCCAGACTCAAAATGTTTGTCAAGATCGCCAAAAATGGTTCCAGATTGCCCTTGCAACATATATTCAGCAAGGATTTCCGTTGCTTTGGCCCAGTGATAGAGGGCAATTAGTCTCAGTGCAATGGCTCGGTCTTTAGCTGTAGAACCGTTGTCTAGCCGCGCTTTCTCGTGTATCTGCTGGTCCTCCCTCAATCCGGATATGATTGCAGAGATACTGTTCAAATCATTCCAGCCATCCTTGCGAAACAGGCGCACCCAACATTCAAACAAACGGTAAAGCAAACGTCGGTCCCACAACGTATCCGCCAATGACGGCACTATAATCGCGTTTTTGTTTTCCTTGAACCAACGCCGCAGATCTGACCAGCGATCACCACAATATGCAATCGAAGCCAATTGCAGCACATGAAAAATACGCTCTTCTGTGTTTTCCGGTATGGGGGCCAAACGGCGAATGTCAAAAGCATTATGCGAAGCAGCCGCAGCTTGCCCACGCAGGCTATCATCTCCGCCATTTGTGCGACTCAGGGCATCTAGGCCCTCGACAGCAGCTATTTCATAGGCCAATGACATGCGCTCCAAAAGCGCTTCGTCAGCTTCATCAGCAGCAAAGTCAAAGGAGATCTGACCGCCAACAGTCTGTTGAACCAGCCTTTCATTAACCAGTTCAGCCGCACGAACACGATCTGCCTCGGGGATTAAACTAACCGCCCAATGCGATTGAAGATTTTGCAGTGCTGCAGCGGTAATGCTCATCACTAACTCCCGGCCCGTGTTGCTAGCGTCAGTGCAGCAAGATTGTCAATAGCCCCGACGGGTAAGTATATGGCAAGCAATTCGATCTGCGTTCCCGCCGGACAATCCACGCCAAGCTTCTCAACCCGTACTCGAATGTCCTCCACGTTTGGCTCGACATCGCGTACTAGCACACCAAAAAGCTGAATATCCGACTTGTTTTTAAAATAACGCTTACTGGCCATCTTGAAACGATCTTGCCAAGAAGCGTCTTTGGCACGATAACCAAGGTACTTAAACAAGTCGTCCCGAATAGTTACATTGTCCCTAAGGTCTTCCAATTGCTGCTTCAGTCCGGTTCGCCCATGAACGGTTGCGGGCGGGTACTTGGCCTGTCCGGAAGTCTTGACCTCACCGAAAACAAAACGATCCCCCGACTCATCCTTTTGAAGACCCACAAGATCAGCCCCTGGCAAACTGGAGCCTCCTTTACGCTTGTCTCGGCCGTCTGGCCAAGGAAACACACAATCTCGATGCACAGTCAGATAAGATTCGGCAATGGCCTCGCCAACCTGCCAGTTCTCAATGTCATGCGAGCTATCCAGTGCTTCGCCGAGTTGTTCTTGCTCAAAGTCAGTCTCCACAACCCCTGCCAAAAGTTCTTGAATGTCGGCCTTACCGCGTTCGTCGAAGACCAACGCCGAAACCTCGCCATGAATAGCAGCCTCAAGTTCCTGCACGTTCCACGACCGGCCCATTCCGACGCTCGGCAACGTCCCATGGCTATAGCACTCAGCCCCGACCGCGATCATACCACCATCTCCCTGTTCATAAGCTCGGCTAAAACTAGAACATATTCACTGTACTAAATCGTAGCATGCACCTGTGACACCCCTGTGCGAAAAGAATCTATCCTGGTTTTTGTGGTAGCTGCTCTGTTCTTACGTACGCGATGGCGTTCATCATCAGTCAGGTCACGATTGACGATGTTCTGTACGTCTCGCTTGCGCCCTTGACGTATGGTTGAGTCGGCCAGCCGCTGTGATGAGGCCGGTTTTGTTGTTCCTGGTATGATTGTTACCACTTTAGGTATCCCAGCACCACAGAATAATATCGTCCGTCGGCCAGAAATGTTTCAATCTCAAGTGCGCCCCACCAATAGGCTTTGCAAAAGTAACACTCCCTTTCCAAAAACTGGGGGCAATCGCCGTCCTCTAGTCCAATGGATTTGGTGAATCAATCTGGTGGTCGCTCCATTGTAAACACACGATTTATCAATCGAGGTATCATGCAAGGAGAAAATTTATTTGATGGGGAATCATGGGGATTCCAGGTAGCTTCAAGTATGCAGTTGCTTTGATATTGCTAACAATGCGGTGATATACTTTCACTTGTGAAGACCTCTAAACCTCGAAAATCAGCCCCCTTTGAGCCTGAGCAGCGATTAATAACCCTGATTGCGATTTTGCTTGGTTCGAAGCAGCCGTTGACCTTGGATGAAATTCGCGAAAGAACAGATGGTAGCTACGGTCCATTGCTGGATCCGGGCAAACAAGACCCACAAGGACAAAAAGCCTATGAATCTGGTAGACGTAAATTCATCAGGGACAGGGAAAATCTGGCCAAAATGGGCATTCCAATAGGCTGTGTTAAGAAAGGTGTCGGACACAAAGAGTGCGATGCATACTACTTAGATCCAAATCATCTGCGAATGCCCGAGGTCAATCTGACCTTCAAGGAACTTGGTATTCTGCGTCAGGCTGCAGCTATGGTTAATAATATTGAGGCGTTCCCCCTGAGCCAGGACCTGATGCTGGGTTTTGCCAAGTTGGATGCAGCCATTGCTGGGGTGGGACTTCAAGCTTCGAAGGATTATGGCGAGCTCACGACCTTTCATTTTCAGCATGGTTTGATCGCACAAAATCCTGAGACCCAAAAGAATCTGGCGGCATTGTTTGATGCCCAAATGTACAGGATTCCAGTCACTTTTTCATATCGATCCAGCCGCCAGTCGGACTTCAAGGAGCGCAAAGTCGACCCCTATTCCCTGTTTTTGAAACGTAGGGTGTGGTATCTGGTTGGCTTTTGTCATTTGCGTAAAGAAGTCAGGATGTTTGATGTCAACAGGGTTTTTGCCGTTAAACAGACAGGGCCCAGGAATGGATTTCAGATTCCCGATGATTTTGAAGTGGCGCCATGGCGGACACTTGAACCATGGGATATCGCGTCACATGATGCCGTGGTTACCAGAATCAGACTTGAACGCCCGGTAGCGAGTCTGTCCAGTTTTTCCAACGCCGCAGTGATTGCCAAGGAAGAAGACGGCTCTGTTTTAATCGAGCTAACAGTTCGTAACAATGAGGCTTTATTTGGCTTCATAATGTCGCTGTGGGGTAGGGCGGTGATTGTAAGCCCCCCTGAGTCGGTCCAAGCCTTCAACGACTTGGTCAGGCGCATCGCTTTGGTGCATGGTTTTCAGGAGAACAAATGAGCTTAGGGTTGAGTCTGTCTCAAAGGTTTGCTCAAATTCAGCTGATTTTACCAGTGCTTAGGGCCAATGGGAACAGAATGCGCCTGCAGGACTTGGCAGCGGCCTGTAAAATGACGCCTGCCGAGGTTAAGGATGCCGTGATCGCTTTGTCGATGGTGCATACCACACCTGATCTCGATAGCTATATCGACGTTTTCGTTGAAGGTGACTGGGTTGATTTGGGGCCACAGCTGGACTTGGGGCTTGGTCATCGTCCTTTGCCATTGAACGTTGGTGAAGTTGCGGCTCTTACAGCTTTGGTAAGGGTCATGGCTGATGGCCCCTTGGATGATTTGGCAAGAGATGCGTCAGCAGTTTTGGAAAAGGTCACCAAACTTGCTTCACCCGTGGTTCAGGCTGCGTTGAAACACATGTCCTTGTTCATTGATACCGGGGTTGGAGTCATATCTCCGACGTGGGCTGTGCTGTCCAAGGCGATTGATTCCGATGTTGAGGTCGTAATCGAGTATCTGGCAGCCTCCAACGATGAGCTGAGCAAGCGGACCGTTCAACCGCTGAAGCTTTATGGAAGGGATGGCTACTGGTATGTGATGGGCCACTGTAAAACTCGTCAGGATAGGCGCCATTTTCGACTTGATAGGGTCGTTTCTGTTGAGCTTACCGATAAAAAATTTGTGTCGCACGACGTTCCTGATGAAAGTGACTTTACAGAAGACGACGGTCAGGAAACGATTTTGGTACATATAGACAAGGATGCCGCAAATTGGGCCATTGAACGAAATCCGGATGCCTCAATCAAACAATTGCCAGACGGCTCAATCGAGATCGAGCTTTCCAGGCGTCTTTCCCCATACTTGGCAGGTTGGATCCTGTCCTTTTCGGGCAAGGCCCAAGTTATAAAGCCTAAATCCATGAGAAGGGTCATAGCGGATCGCCTAGCCGCAGCCTTCGACCTCTAGGCCCTCGTTCCTGCCTCCCCCCTCCGCCATTATTTGGAGTTGTTATTAATTTTCGGTTATCATCAGCAACTGTTTTGTCGGAGGTCACGAATGAGATTAGCCGCTAAATATTTTGCATTTCTTACCGTTTCTTTGACCCTTTGTACAGCTCCTGCTGTTGCCCAGGAAGCACCTGCGTCCGGCAAGGAAGCCCCAGCGGCTTCTGCGCTTGATGATCGGCCTGTTTTTAACCCTGTGGTGTTGAAAAAACGTGGTTATCAGGTGATGCCTGCAGAGGATGTCGTCGATTTTGGAGATTCCTTGGTCGCAGTTATGACTGCTCAAGTCTTGCCAGAGGCTGAAGGGACCAACAGTGGACTTGAGCAAATCAGTAGGCTGTTTATCCTGTCTGGTGACCGGATCGTTTTTGATAGCTTCGAGATGGAC
>DUVQ01000167.1 GCA_012840965.1 Oligoflexales bacterium
GACCCAGGCCCGCCTCTGTACCTGTCCCTGCCTCCGCCCCTTCACCCCTTCACCCCGCACCCTGCCCCCGCCCCTGTCCCGGCCTCCCCCCCGGTCCCTCTAGCCCAAAACCACCTTTACCAGTATCATAGCGTCCCGGCTCATTTTAAGGCCGACTGACTTTTACAATACAGGACGACCCCAATGAAGCTGTTCTTAGGCAAACAACTCAGCTATATGCTGGAAAAGAATAAATCTCGTAACAACCTTAAAGCTTTTGCAAAATTCCTGGTTTTTGTAGCCTCGGTAATTGTCGTTCACTCTGTCGTCTTCCATTTCATCATGGTCTACGAGGGGCGTGAGTATTCATGGCTTACTGGTTTTTATTGGACCATGACTGTTATGTCGACCCTTGGCTTTGGAGACATTACTTTCTCTAGCGATCTCGGCAAGCTATTTAGTGTATTGGTCCTGTTATCTGGAATTTTTCTGTTGCTTATCCTGTTACCCTTTGGTTTTATTCGGTTCTTTTATCTACCCTTGATGGAAGCACACGCCAGAACACTTCCCCAACGCCACATCCCTCCAGAAACAACTGGCCATGTGCTGTTTACCTCATGGCAGGAGATTGAACGCGGCCTAGCTGAGCGACTAACAGTATTGGGAATACCCTACTACGTTATAGTCCCAGACCCAGTGAAGGCAAACGAGCTTCACATCGATGGCGTCCCGGTGATAACTGGCGAACTTGATGCAACAAAGACCTATAAAAACGCGGCCATTCACAATGCTAAGGCTCTCTTTCTATCAGATACAGATGCAGCAAATACTGGAATCATCCTTACTGTTAGAGAGATTGACACCGAAGTTCCGATAATAACCCTCGCAGAGGAAGACGAGTCCGTTGATTTGTTGGAGCTAGCCGGTGCGACTCACGTGCTACCGCTTAAACGTCGTCTTGGGGAGCAACTTGCCAACCGCGTGCAGTCAATGAGAAGCCAGGTGCACATCATTGGAAAGATGCAAAACCTTCTGATTGGTGAATTTCCAGTACATGGGACGCCGCTGGCTGGCCAGACTCTGCAAGAGATTCATCTTCGCCGAAAAACGGGCGCAAACGTGGTTGGCATATGGAAAAGAGGACAGATGCAACCTGTCAGGCCAGATACGGTTGTTGATGAGTGGAGTCTTCCAGTAGTCGTATGCACCATGGAACAGATGGATTCCATTAATAGAATGGTGCGCACCAGCCAGCAAAACACCAACCCAGTGCTGGTAATCGGAGGCAGTAAAGTTGGGCGGGCGACCGCCAAAGAACTGCGTGAAAATGGGCTTAAGGTCCATCTGATTGAACATGACCCAGAAAAGGCGGCCAAAGCTGAGCAGTGTGCAGATAAAGTCTTCATGGGTGAGGCTGCTGACCGAGAGGTCTTGGAAGAGGCAGGGCTTGATCTGGCGTCATCCGTGGTCCTTACCACCAACGATGATGCCACCAACGCTTACCTTTGCATCTATTTCCGCAAGCTAAAACCAAGTATTCGTATTGTTTCCAGGATTACATACGAGCGAAATATTGAAACGATCCATCGCGCAGGTGCTGACTTTGCTTTGAGCTATTCCTCGCTTGGTCAAGAATTGGTGCTGGCGATACTGCAAAATCGCGAATTCATCTTCTTGGGCAGTGATATTGATTTCCACATTCTCGATGTTCCACCATCAATTGCAGGCACTACCATTAGGGAAAGTAACATTGGAGCTCGCACTGGTTTAAACATCATTGCAATTGACTTTCACAACCAAACATCAATCGCGGGACCTGACACCAAACTGCCCCCCAAGGCGCGCCTAATCGCCCTAGGAACCGCAGCACAAGTCAATGAAATGCATCGAATTTTTGACTAACATCTACCCCCTGCCCCTGCTCCTGTCCCCGTCCCCGTCCCTGTCCCTGCCTCCTGCCCCCGTCCCTGCCTCCTGCCCCCGTCCCCGCCTCCTGTCCCTGCCCCTGTCCCTGCCCCTGTCCTACCCACTGCACCCCGGCCCAAACAGCCGGCTTTTCCCAGATGACTTTGGCTCCACCTGAATCTGAGTTGAGATTCGCTCTTTTAATGCAGGCACGTGCGAAATTATACCGATCAGCTTACCGTCTCCTTGAAGGCTTGCAAGCGTGTCAAGCGCGGTCTGTAAGGCGTCTTCATCCAGCGAGCCAAAACCTTCATCCAAAAACAAAGAATCCAGCTTGATGTTTCTGCTGGACATCTGGGAAAGGCCTAAAGCCAAAGCCAGACTAACTATGAAGCTTTCACCACCAGACAGATTTCTGGTCGACCTTATCTGCCCCCCCTGGTAACTATCAATCACGTTGAGCTCCAGCGGCTCAGATTTATCACGCACCAGCAAATAACGATCAGACATCCGTTGAAGCTGCTGATTTGCAAGCCCCACCATGATCTCAAAGGTCAACCCCTGGGCAAAATTCCTGAACTTTTTGCCATCTGCAGAACCAATCAACTCCTTTAAATTGTCCCACCTACGGCACTCGATCCTTTGAGCCTCAATCTCCCTTTGCCTACTTTGATTTTCCAAAACTGCGTTGGCATTGGCATCCAATTGGTACTTCAGTTGTGCAACCACTTCCTGGGTGGCGGCAAGGTCACTACCCAGCTCCTTAAGTGACGATTCCAGCTCTTTTAAATCCTGTCCGGTAAGATTTTTGGCCAGTTCAGCCTCTAGTCTGTTATTGCGATCCTTGATTTTTGTATCCAATTCAGCCCTTTGCCGCTCTAAAGCCCTAGAAGTATCCAGCAATCTTGCTCTAACCTCAGGCTCCAGCCTCGCGGCCATGAACGTCGCCTCTTCGTCAAATCCGCAAGAAGCCAGCTCAGTCAAAAACCCAGCCTCCATACCAGCCAACTGCACCTCGCGCTGTGCGATTTGGTCTGACAGTACTTTGATCCTTTCCATAGCGGCTTTCAATTGATCTGTAAGCTCGCCATGCCTTTGCCTTTCAAGCTTTTCCTGGTTTTCATTTGTGGTAACTGCCTGGCTTAAAAGCTGCTCCTGTTTATCAGGGTTTTTGTCACCAAAAATCTTTTCTCGTTCGTTTTGTTGCTGTACCAAACCCGCTTTATGAGCATCCAAGGCGGTCAGTTTTTCGGCAAGCAGCTCCGTTTGGGATTCAACCAAAGCGGCCAGAGCCTTGATTTCACCGTCTAAGCCACCAATTTGACGCTCAAGTTCAGCCCTTTTGTCCAAATACTTGGTCCAATCAGCAAGTCGCTTTTGAAGACTTGCTGATAACGAGTCCAGATCCCCTACATCTTGCATTTCCAATAAAGCAAGCTTTTCCAACAGTTCCGAACTTTGGGCTTCATAAAGCTTTTGCAAAGCACCAAGGTCATCTTTCACAGCCACAAGACTCTTGGCGATATTCAACTCGTTGAGTTTGGCAATATCTTTAGCCTTTTCAGCTTCAGCAAGACTTTCTTTGGCTGACACAACTGCTTTATCAAGGGTTGAAACCCGGGATTCCAGAACTTCAGCCTGTCTAATCTGTACTCTTAAGGCCTCAATCTTTTGCTCAACTTCATCTGCTACAGGCACGTTGCCCAAGGCATATGGATGCTCAACAGACCCACATAATGGACAAGGTTGGCCATCATGTAACTTGGCTCTGTGTTCGGTAAGCTCGGCGATTTTATTCAGATAAATCTGTTCTTTAACTAGGCCGTCAAGTTTTTCGCGCAATTCACGAAGCAAACGGTTATCCAAAACCTGTTCAAGCTTGGTCTTGCCCTCATCTAAGCTCGCAAGAGCCGCATCAAGCAGATCTTTTCGCTCCTTGATGACACCCCTTTGCCGCGCCAAATCAGATTGAGCCCTTTCAAGCTCCTTGCTAAGCCCTTTGGCATCTCGCTGTTTGGTGGCGATTTCTGCTTGCCTTTGGCGAAGTCCTCGAATCTGCACGGTAATACCTGCAAGTCCAGCCACCAACCACTGGTCGTTTGCATTAGTTTTCAGGTATTCATCAACAGTCTGCAACTGCTTTTTCAAGGCCAACAACTTGGCTTCTTCTTCAAGCAGCCTTCTTTTCCCTTCCTTTAACCTTGCAAGATCCCGATTGTATCCCTCCTGGGCCTTGGCAACCTGCGCAACCAAATCGCCAAGCCTTAAATCCAATGCCCTTACCTGTTGCAACAGTGGTCTGGCATCTTCAAGCGCCTTCTTGGCCAGCACCGTTTGCACTTCTGCTGCACCAAGAACCTGCCCCTGTTTTTCAACCGCCAACGAAAGCCCAGGTAAGCCTTCCTGAACCTTCTTTAAAGCTTCGACATCTGCCTGTTGAGAACTGCGAGTTGCCAACAAAGTCGCGAAAATTCCATCTAAACTTGCAGCCTTTAAGGCCAAATCCAACCTTGCTTGCTGGGGTTTAAACGCTGCAAGTTGCCCTTGAAAGGCCTCCCTTTCCTGGCCAAGCGTCCTTAGCTCATTTCGCAAGGCATCAAGCCCTTTAAGCCAATTAACCGCCAGCTCAAGTTCCTTTATTAAATCCGTCTGTTTGGTCGCTTCAGCCTGCTTTGTCTGAAGCTTTTGCCTTACAGCGGCCTCTTCATCTGCAGTTAAGATAGACACCCCTTTCAGGGCTGCTATCTGTCTATCAAGCGCCTCGTTTTCATCACGTTGCCGGTTGTGTACGGCAATCGATATCCTGCTGTAAATCTCGGCGCCAGTAATTTGCTCAAGGATTGGTGACCTATCATCCGGATTTGCCAGCAAAAACGAGGCAAAGTTGCCTTGAGCCAGCATCATTGACCTGGTGAAGCGGTCAAAATCCATTCCAGTGACCTCTTCAACCTTTTTAGCAACATCTTTTAGCTTACTTTCTAGGACCTCACCCGTTACTAAATTTGAAATCTCGTGGCGCTGACTTTGTAAGGCGCCATCAGGCTTTTTGTGCGCTCGCTGCTGGCTCCAATGGCACAAAAACTGCCCTGCTTCAGTTGAAAAAGCCACCTCGGCGAAGCACTCTCCAGTATCTCTGGACATGATTTCATTTGACGACTTGGTAATCTTGCTAAGCCTTGGAGTCTGGCCATAAAGCGCCAAACATATGGCATCTAAAATAGTGGTTTTGCCTGAACCAGTGGGCCCAGTAATCGCGAAAATCCCATTGACCTCAAATTCCTTGTGGGTGAAGTCGATTGTCCATTCCCCAACCAAGGAATTCAGGTTTTTGAATCGCACCTTCAAAACCTTCATGCCTGAGCATCAACCTCCTGAATTTCCGTCAGAATTTCCAAGTAAGCGGCCATCAATTCAGGCCTTTGATCATCACTAATCTCATTTGCATCAAGACACCGCTCAAACACCTGCTTAGGGGTCAGATCATCCAACGTTTCATCGCCTTTTATCAGTATCTGCTGATATAACCGAGAGTTTTGCACCCGCAAGACCTTTAGTTCCGATCCTTCAACCGCCAATTCCAACCGCTGGCGCAGGTCACCGATGATCTCCTCTCCCTCATAAACGACTTCCAGCCAAGCGTTTGAGTCGGCCAGTTCATCAATCGTGTCGGAGATGTGATTCCAATCGCCCTTTATCTGTTTAAGTTCCTGGAATCGTGGCACGGCGATCTGCTGGATAACCATTGAAAAACGTTCTAATTCACTGCCCCCGGCCCCCTCAAAATCAACAATACAAACGCTCTTTTCTTGGTCAGCCTCTCCAAAACCCATTGGAATTGGCGAACCACTGTAACGCACATGGTCTTGCCCCTTGACCTTTTGAGGCACATGTAGATGACCCAAGGCCACATAATCAAAGCTAGAATCAAATATCGATGGAGCAACCCTAGCTAAAGTCCCCACATAAAGCTCCCGCACCCCATCGCCATCGATAGTTTGGCCGCCATCAGTAAACAAGTGGCCCATGGCAACAATTGGCACGTTGGCCTTTTCACGCTTTGCTAGCTCGGCGATGGCGCGGTAATGGTCTGCAACCCCTTCCACCAGTTTCCTGGTTTTATCCTCAATGCTTTCACCAGCTTCCACAGATCGAACGTCCCTGTCACGTAGATACGGCACTGCACACACGATTAGCTCAGGCTGGCCAGCTTTATCACGCAAGACAATCAGTTCATCTGCCAAATTGTCAGTTGCGCTGCCAACTACGTGAATATCCAAAGCTTCAAGCAGTTTTTTTGGAGCATTCAAAAAGGAAGGCGAATCATGGTTACCGCCAATGATTACAACATGTCGGCATTCTGTAGTTGTAAGACCAGCCAAGAATCTATAGTAAAGAGTCGCAGCCCTGTTAGAGGGGGTGCTGGTATCAAAAACATCGCCTGCAACCAACAGGCAATCCACATTCATTTCGTCGATTAGCTTATGCAACCAGTCCAAAAAGGCCTCAAACTCCTCGTTTCTATACCAACCATAAAGCCCCCGTCCAAGGTGCCAATCCGAAGTATGCAAAATCCTCATGCCCAGTCCCGAAACACAAACGAACCAATTCTAAACGAAGGATGTGACATCACCCGTCCCTGTCCCTGCCTCCTGTCCCTGTCCCCGTCTCCGCTCAATACGGCCTCTGCCCAATATAATTCCCTGCCGGGGCATAGTTACACACAACCATCCAGGCATTTTTCCAATTGATCCCCTGCAAGAGGTCACACTGGTGAACAGCACAACCAACCCTTAGGGTATCTCGCCACACAACCTGAGTGTAATGTCCACACACGTCCGAGCAGGAATCATTTTCGTAGTTATAGAACTTATGCTCATCAAACCAATTATTTACGGCCGTTTCTGCAGATGGCATACCACCACCATAGGACGCGTAAAGATTTTCCCCTACGTAGCCACTACCCCCTTGAGCCGCATAATCCTGATTTCTATTTGGGTTATGTTCCCAAACACACTTCTTGGCATAATTCAATGCAACAGCCTGAAGTTTTACATCAAATGTTAAATCAGGCAAGGCGGGAGAAGCCTTTGGCTGACCTGAAACCTTACCGTCACTAATCAGTTGCCTTACAGCATTATGAGCCGCAGTCCAGGCCTCAACGACCTCCTCCCCATTATCACCACCGGTATCATCAACATCCTGCCCTGGGTCAGGAATCTCAGGCTCAGGAATTTCAGGCTGCTTAATGTCAAGCTCACTATTCAAATCACGATCATCAACCACGCTATCGCCAACAAGGTCCGGCTCGTCAGCCACGTCATTTCCGTTTTCATTTTCTCCGGTTGGATCACCGCTATTCCAAGATTGGTCTTGGACAAAAACATCCTTCTCATCAGCCTCATCAGCACACGACGAGACACAGACACCAACTGCAAACAGAAGATTCATCCAAAACCGACTATGTTTCATCTATCCCCTCCATAAACACACGCCCCAAAAGGCCGGATGATATTTTAGACTCAATTACACAAAAATTGGGCAGCAGCCGGCCCAGATAGCAGCAGAAGGGAGGAAACGGGGTGAAATGGTGGCGGGGACGGGGACAGGGGCAGGGACAGGGGCAGGGACAGGGGCCAGGGGGCGGGGCCGGGGCCGGGGTGCAGTGGGTAGGACAGGGGCAGGATCAGGGACTGGGACAGGGGGCAGGGACAGGATCAGGGACAGGGAGACAAATCAAGCTACTGCAGCTCGGTACGCGGGCGGATTATGATTTCGCCTAGATAGACCCTACCCAGTTCATCAATCCGTCCATCACCCGTCGCAGCAAGCCATTCTCGACCCTTTTGGAAACCCAACCAAACACTATAAGTACCAGGCTTACAATCCCCCTTGTCAATGTGGATCAAATGCTGGTCAATCACGTACTCACCCACTCGCCACAAATCCGGCGGCAAAAGCCCATTAATCGGGTCATGATCCGCCACAATCACTTCCCCATTATCCTCCACCAAGGAAACCCTAAGCGACACCCCCTTCGGAATATCTGCCAACGCCTTGAAAACATATTCCATCTCGGCAGTACCAGCCTGCTTCACATCCGTACGCTTCAAAGTCACACCCGTCAGCTCAATCATCCCACCGAACGTAGCACCACCAGGCTGATCAAAAGGCGGCACCTCAGTTCGAATCCACTTGGCAACCTTGCTTCGAATCGCATCAGCATCAAGCCCAACCCTAGCACCGGCTCCAACAACAGGGATAGTTGCGATTACTAGCCGATTATCTCTAACCTCAAGCTTGTCACCCGACACAGCCAGCCGTTTCCCAGTCTTTTTATCCCAAAAACCAATCCCAATTTTAGCTGGCCCACCAGGCCAATTTGCAGGAATGTGAATATCATGCTCATCAATAATGTACTGACCTGGCCGCCAGTTTGGCACAGGATGGCTCCCACCAACTGGAACGTGGTCCGCGTTCAAAATTCCATCAGGCTTAATCACATGCACAAAAAAGGCAATGTCCCTTGAGGTCTTCTTAAGACTATGAAAAACGTAGCGCACTGCCAAATCCTGCCCTGGCCGCGCACGTTCAGGCTTAACATCAAAACCAACAAGCTCAATCGCGTCCCCAAAACGAGCCTCAAGCTTTCGCCCAACCTCGGGTTTTTCTTCTAAAATCTTACCAGCGCTAATAGCATTCTCCCAAGCACGATAACGCGCCAACGTTTGCAAACGCCAATCCAACATCTCTTCCTTTTTGGCGTACAGGAATTTAGAACCGTACTCATCCTTACCAGCTAGATCACGCTCGTCCAGTTCATCCGTCGAGTTGTCGTAAACCTCCATCGGCTGCTGATTAAAATGGTAGATGGTCTTGATGGGCCCATCACGCACAGCCATGCACTGTTTGTTAAACCAGCACGAAAAAAACAGCTTCCTGTCTTTTGGAACAGGACCCAGCATGCTGGTTCCCTCAAATTCTCCCTCAACAAGCTCGACTTCAAGCAGGTCCGCAATCGTAGGCAATATATCCAGATGAGACCTAGTCCCAGTTATGCGACCAGGTTCTGGGAAATAAGTTGGGCTATGAATCAAAGAGGCACATCGAATGCCCTCTTCCCACATTATCAAGTCATGCTGGCGCCGCCCATGCTCCGCAAACGCCTCACCGTGGTCGCCAACAATAAAGAAGACAGTGTTATCCAACAGGCCCCTTGCCTCAAACCCCTTGTATAGCTCCTCAACAAAATGGTCCAGATAGCGAATTGCATTCAGGTAGTTTCGTTGATCGGGGTCTTCATCTGGATAATCAATTCGCCCAAATGATTGTGGAGTCACATAGTTGTGGTGAGACGCCAAGGTCAACACAGTCAAAAAGAAGGGGGCGTCCTTTTGCGCCTCGGCCCAATCAAGAGTTGGCTCAAGCATAATCAGGTCTTCACGACCAAAATAGCTGGTTTGTTCAAACCCCTCCAACGGCATATCTGTAAGACCGCGGAATGTTTCAAACCCCATGTTTTTGACTAGCTGACTACGATTCTCAAAGTTCACAGCTGGCTGGAAGAAGGCCGTTTGGTAACCCAAATCCGAAAGCATGTGTGCAATACACTGTTTTGGCAGAATTCCAGGCATTGATTCTATGCGTTCAACACCCGGATAGGGTGGAAAACCACACAAAGACGCAACGATGGCCTTGGAAGTATGTGGAACAATCGTGTAGTGGTTTTCAACAACTAGGCTCTTTTCTGCCAATTTCGCCAAAAACGGCGTGGTATTCCGCCCAGGCACATAGACGTCTGATGACTTCCAGTTAAGCGATTCATACAAAATTATCACGATGTTAGGACGAGGCCCATCAGGGGAAGCCTTGAGCTTCAAGACAGACTGCGCTGAATATGAATCCATCAAAAGTTCAACTTCAGCCTCACCAAACAGGTCACCTACAAATTCGCTAACAATCGTCGTAGGTACGGACCGATTGATGTCACGCGCAGCGCCACTTGGCGGTGGAACAAAGGCTGCCACAATGAATAGGGCAACTGACACTGCGAGCGCCACTAAAAAGGAGCTAATCTTAATCTGTCCAAGCCGTTTGAGTTTGTGGCGCAACGGACTGACGTGAAATGTAACGACCAATGAACCAACCAATACCGCTTGCAGGATCAGCAAAGGAATCTTCCAAGAACCTGCCTCACTAGCCGCAATTTTGCTTACAGTGGCAAGGTCTTCAAGCCACACACCAACCGTAAACGCAGAAAGGTGGGAGCCAGTAGCCATGTAATAACCATGACTTCCAGCCAGCAAGATCATTAAAACGAGCATCAGCAGATAGCAAAACGCCTTGACGATAAAAGCCAACACCTTGATACGAATGGAAAAAAGAATGGCAAACACCAAAAACAAACCAGACGCTACCGCAGTGTCCTGCGCAGTAATCTGAAGAAACGAAACAAAGTTGAAAGACCCAGAAATATGAACAAGTTCAATAGCTTTTATTATTAAGGTCTGAATCCAAAAAACACCAACCAATGCCGCCGCTATGACGATTCCCTGACCAGATAACCATTGACGACCACCACCGGTCTGTGACTGCGCTTTGAGACTATTCATCTGCCCATCCGAAAAAGTCGCGTGTAACATATAAGTTCAAGCAGGTATCGTCAAAAAAAAGGGCCGAAACCCCACAACTTATCATGACCATGATGGTTTTGTTGGCTAACACCAAAATAGGTGATTTAGATGGCAAGTTATTGATACATCAACTTGGATAGAAAGGCTCGCAAGAGTTAGAATGCCTTGGGCATTGACTCGTGCCATTGCGATGTTCTATTAAACGCCCCGAAAGAGGTACAAAGCAGCGCTATGAGCGGACGGACCAAGCAGATTGCGGACCTTATTGAAGTTTTGAATGACAAAGCAGCTCGCCCGCTGTTGATGGGGATAGTAAACGTCACTCCAGACTCCTTTTCTGATGGTGGCAAGTTTTTTGACCACGACAAGGCAATCCAACACGGGTTTGAGCTGATAGAACAAGGGGCAGACATACTGGACATCGGTGGTGAATCAACTAGGCGTGGTGCGACGGCTATCAGTGAAGACGAGGAAATTCAACGAATTATCCCTGTAATAAAAAAATTGGCCGCTGACACCAAAACGCCTATTTCCGTAGACACCAGAAACGCCAAGACGGCAGCCTCGGCACTAGATGCTGGAGCATGCATCATCAACGATGTCTCCGCCTTCAGTTATGACCCAAAAATGCCAACCCTACTGGGTGAAAGAAAGCCTCTGGCGATTGCGATGCACATGAGGGGCACCCCCGAGACTATGATGGATTTGACCAACTATGTCTCGTTGTTTAGCGAAGTATTGTCAGAGCTTTGGAATAACGCCCAAAAGGCCCTTTCGGCAGGCTTGCCGCCAACACACCTAATTCTTGACCCAGGTTATGGATTTTCAAAGGACACCAACCAAAACATTGAACTTTTGCACCATCTCGGCGCATTTGTGGCGACTGGACACCCAATCGTGGTGGCCATTTCAAGAAAGACTTTTATTGGACAACTGACAGGCAAACAGTTACCTGTTGATCGATTGTTTGGCACTGCCGCCGTCGTTGCGCTTGCGGTTGCGGGAGGGGCTAAGATACTGCGTGTGCATGATGTCGGCCCAATGAAGGATGTTATAACGGTGGCCCATGCTATTTGTCAGGCACCTAGGGGCGGATCTTGTTAGATATAGTTGCAGACCTACTGAAAGATGTTTCATGGCGCAAGGCGCTGTCGACTGTTGTTGACGTCCTGATTGTTTACTACCTGATTTACAGGGCAATGCTACTAATCCGAGGAACCAGAGCGTTACAAATGCTTATTGGTATCCTGTTTGCCCTTTTCTTGTACTTTATTTCACAAGAAGAATACCTTGATTTTACAGCACTTAACTGGGTCCTAGATAAATTTGTCAGCAGCTTCTTGGTCATCATTATTATCTTGTTCCAACCTGATATCAGGCGTGCCCTATCTGAGGTCGGCAAAAACCCGCTCTTTCTAGCAGGCGCCAAAAAGCGTGGCGCAACAATGTGGGATGAAATAGTAAACGCCGTAGTCCGCATGTCTGCACTGCGAATCGGAGCGTTGATAGTCTTTGAACGAGATGGCGACTTGTCCTATTACACTGAAGGAGCCACCCCACTTGATGCCAAGGTGACTGCCCACTTCTTGGTGGCGATCTTCATCCCCAGCCATGAAAACAACCTGCATGATGGGGCTGTTATCATCAGAAACGGGCGTGTCAGTCATGCTGGATGTTTTTTACCACTTAGCGAGAACCCCAAACTTGATAAATCCCTTGGGACCAGACATCGAGCCGCAATTGGGGTCACCGAAGGGACTGACGCGGTTGTAATTGTAGTTTCAGAGGAATCTGGAATTGTGTCTATTGCGAATAATGGAGAACTGCGCAGAGGTTTGGATGCCTCTTCATTAAAAGAAGAGCTGACAACCCTGTTTGGGGCGCAGAGCAAAAAGGATTAGTATGAGCCCCACCGGTGAACACAGTACGCTTGGCGGACAAGCGCCTCATCCTCCAAAAAAGGCGCCTAGGCGAACCGTTTTTAGGCGTATTTTTGTTGAGAATCTTGGTATCAAACTTACCTCGATGTTTTTGGCAGTCGCCCTTTTGCTGGTCGTCCGCCAAGACCAAAGTAAAGAGGCTGACATCGAGATACCCGTTGTACTGTCTAACAAATCCGACTCTGAAGAATTCGTGGGAGCACTTCCCAAAACCCTGCGTATCCGCGTCAGGGACCGCTGGTCAAGGCTGGCCAAGGCCCTCGAAAGAAAAAGTTCTGCATACATGGTTGATTTGCGTGGTTTTTCCAATGGCTCTATCTATACCTTCGACAGGGAGCAGATCCAAAGGCTTTTGGGCGGGTCAACCTTAACAATACAGTCGATTTATCCTTCGCAATTTGATGTTAAATTAGAGCAACGCCTGGAAAAAACTGTGCCAGTCAGGGCAAATCTGGTTGGGGAAGTGCCTGAAGGTTACATGGTCAGCAGAGACAAAGTCATTGTAACGCCTGACAAAATCAAAATCTGGGGCGCCATATCAAGCGTCCAGCAGGTCAATGATATTACTACCCACTCAATCGACTTAGCGGTCATGGATAAGAGTGCACGCATAGAAGTACAGGTCCAAAACCCAGGGCTGCCTTTCCTTACATTTGAGCATGAACGTGTCCAAGTGGAGGTCTCTATCGCTGAAATGGAAGGAAAACACAAAATGGGTACGGTTGATTTGCACGTACGGAATTGTCCGGAAAATCTTGAATGTAACCTGACTCCCTTGCAAGCCAAACTTACCCTTCAGGGGCCAATTCCAACGCTGCTGCGGGTGGAAAGAGGCGAGCTACCAGTCGAAGTGTACATAGATGCTGCAGATTTCGAGGGTATCCCAGGCAAATACCCACGGGCTCGCTTGCTTTGTGACCGCCCACAAGGGGTGGAATGCCTGATATCCCCGAGACTTGGCACTTTAGTCTTGACCTCACCACATGATGAAACCGCATCTAACGAAGACGGACCAGCGCGAAAAGGCCGCTAGTGGAGAAAACGCATGGCAGAACGAATATTGTTTGGAACCGATGGAGTCCGCGGAGTTGCCAATGTTTATCCAATGACATCTGAGATCGTGATGGCGCTTGGACGAGCAATAGCAGTCGCCTTTCCATGCAGCAAGGGGCGGACCAGAATTTTGATTGGCAAAGACACACGGCTGTCGGGTTACACATTTGAAACTGCCTTGGCCACTGGGGCCTGCTCAATGGGGGCTGACGTAATCTTGGTGGGGCCTGTTCCTACCCCTGGTGTGGCGTACCTGACTGGCTCCATGCGTGCTGACGCCGGTGTTGTAATATCTGCCTCCCACAACTCTTTCGAAGATAACGGACTTAAGTTTTTTGGTGGAGATGGCTACAAACTGCCAGATAAAGTAGAGGCTAGGATTGAAGAGCTAGCCCTTAATCCATCGCAACTGCCAGCACTAGCAGTTGGAAGCCACTTTGGTAGGGCCACCAGAATTGAGGACCCATCGGGACGCTACTGTGTTTACTTGAAATCACAGTTTCCAAAACACCTGTCATTAGACGGACTTAGAGTGGCCATTGACTGTGCAAATGGCGCTGGTTATCGTGTCGGGCCAATGGTTTTTGATGAGCTGGGGGCAGATGTTGTCGCAATTGGAGACAGCCCCGATGGGACCAATATCAATGAAAATTGTGGCGCGTTGCATCCTGAAGCCCTAGGCAGGACCGTAGTTGAGCGGCGCTGTGATATTGGTATTGCCCTTGATGGTGATGGGGACCGCCTGATCCTGACCGATGAAAATGGGCATGTAGTTGATGGAGACGGAGTTTTAGCCATTTGTAGTGCGCACATGGCCGAGCATGGCAAGCTGAAGGGAGGTGGGATAGTTGGCACTGTAATGTCAAACTATGGCCTTGAGGTCATGCTAAAAAAGCAGGGGCTTGTGCTGGAAAGAGCAGATGTGGGTGATCGTTACGTGGTCGAAAAAATGATTGCAGGTGGTTATAACGTTGGTGGAGAACAGTCTGGTCACCTGCTGTTTTTAGACCATGCAACCACTGGAGACGGTTTAATATCGGCACTGAAGGTGCTTGAGGTCATGCTGACAACAGGCAAGCGGCTGTCTGAATTAGCCAAGATTTTTGAACGTTACCCTCAGGTTCTTATAAGCAAAAAAGTGCGGGAAAAACTTCCCATCGAAGACCTGCAACATACCAGCAGCACGATTAATCGCGTCGAGTCGCAACTGGCCGGAAAGGGACGAGTAAACGTGCGCTACTCTGGTACATCTGCCCTATTAAGGGTTATGGTTGAGGGCGAGGACGAGGGCAAAGTCAGGTCGTACGCGGAACAAATCATCGCTGCGGCCCGTGAAGACGACTTGCTGGCATAGCTACTTATAACTTTTACCTTAGGAGATAAAGTAATGAATCACATTCGCTTGGGTGTAAACGTAGATCACGTTGCAACTATTCGCCAAAATCGTAAAACCCTGTACCCGGATCCGGTTTTGGCGGCTTCCATTTGTGAACTTGCAGGGGCTGACCAGATTACAGTGCACTTAAGACTGGATCGTCGACACATCCAGGAACGGGATTTGTACATCCTTCGCCAGACTGTTCAGACCGAGATAAACCTGGAGCTAGCTGCCGAGGAAGACGTCCTTGCGATTGCCTGTGATCTCAAGCCTGAGACGGCCACTTTGGTACCTGAGCGCCCTGATGAATTGACGACTGAAGGTGGTTTATCAGTTGTTGGTCGTGAGGCAGAGTTGGGTGCGGTTATAAATCGGCTGAAAAAAGCTGGAATCAGGGTCAGCCTGTTTATTAATCCCGATCCAGCCTCAGTCACGGCGGCTGTTAAGGCTGGCGCCGACCAGATTGAAATCCACACTGGTTTTTATTCTCACGTCAGGGGCCAAGAGCAGGCAAAACAATTGGCCAGAATCGCTGAGGCCGCCGAAACAGCAAACAAGCATGGCATCGCAATAGCAGCTGGCCATGGACTTGGCTACTTTAACACTCAGGCAATTTGTGCAATCCCTGGAATTAGCGAACTAAATATTGGCCATGCAATTATCTCCAGAGCCATCATGGTAGGCATGGACCAAGCTGTAAAAGACATGATTTCAGTAATCGCACAAGGGTTGGCAAACAGAAAACTATCGTAAGGCCAAGATTTTACTGCTCTTCAGGTTTGGCGTCGCACAGCTGAGGCGCGGTACGCTGGCAAACTAACGAATCATCAATAGGTTTTCCATCTAGGCGGTCACGGATCCAATCGCGTTGCATCACTATCGACCACAGTGGGGCTTGAAAGTGATCCGAATCAGCACACTCAAGGTACTGTATAGGTTGGCCCAAAGCGCACAAGGCATCAAATGCCTGGCGCTCGACTTCCGAGTCAACCAGTTGATCATGTTCGGCCAGCACAAACAATACTGGGCTGTCGTCAGCTCGTTCAACTGACATGGTAACTAATGAATTCTCTTTAACATAGCAACCATAAGGGTCTGAATCTTCTATGGAATCTTCCTCAATAATCGTCATGAACGACTCAGTAAAAACCTGTTCAAGCCCAGTTACGCCCTTTAACGCTTTCTCGGGGTTACAATCCGATTCAATCTTATCAATCAGCGTAGATGCAAAAAATGTGGGGTCCTCATCAGTCAGAAGCTGTGACAAATCATCCGAGCCTGTATACCAGCGAGATGACTGGACCAAAAATATAGTCATAATTGCCACACGCTCGCTTATTTGGTCATCCTCACCTACTTTAAGACCAGTTTTCGCCTCACCAGCAATGTCCGCTGGAGGAACCACCGCCGCAACTCCTGGGATTTTGTATTCGGGCGCGTAGTATGGGGCATATCTGTTCATAGCTAAAGCAGCATGACCGCCTTGTGAAATACCCCACGGAACAACGCGCTTGTCGTGTTTAACCAGCCCAGCCAGGTCACCAGCCAGCAGGCTGTGAGCAGCCCTTACAGCATCCCAGGAAGCCAAGGCTGTTGGCTCAGCTATAAGATATGGGGCAAACATCTCAGAAGGCTCGCCTATACCGTTCATCCCAATGTAGTCAGGCGCCACGGAAATAAAACCCAAAGAGGCAACCGCACCAGCAAGCCCCTTACCAGCCAAATCAGCGGACGGAGCACACTGATCAGTGTATCCTGTCGTCAGATGGAGCCACGCCACAGTCGAAAAAACCTCATCAGAATCCTTCACATCGGGAATCGCCAAGGCAGCAGTAGCCTCTATAGCTTGCCCCCTATCCTGGGTGGTATATCGATAGACAAATACACGCACACCATATGGAACCGGAGACAGATGTTGGTACCCGTAATCCCCCAAAAGTCCATCAATAACATCACTGGGAAGGCGCAAAAACTCGTCTTCCTGCCAACTGATAACCTTGCCCAGTTCCTGCCTTGAAACCCACTCATATTCAGGTTGACCACAGGCCCCTGGCTGAAGAGGTAAAGGCTCTACATCCTCCTCAGCCTGCAAATCGTCCTCAGCCTGCAAATCGTCTTCAGAAATATCGCCTTCAAAGCCTGTTTCACTGGGCAATTCCGCATCTACATTAGCATCAGGGTCAGCGATATCATCAGTGACGTCGACTTCCGACTGGCCACCCAAGTCGTTTCCGTTGTCAAAGACATCGCCGTCTGGATTGTCTGAGCCTGAACAGCCAGTCACTAGGGCAATCACCGCAATTACTAGAGTGAATTTAAAAAGCCGTTTCACTTGCCTCTCCTTGCGAAAATCCTTCTATTCCAATCCAATGATGCGGCTACACCAATTGGTCCAAAACCCTTTTGGCAGCCTCTAAAACCTGCTCACCTGTATCGCGCCCAAAGAAGCTCATAGCATTTTCATAGATGGCCATGTCTTGTTGGCTGGGCGCACGAAGATAATCTGCACGACGATGCAGATATCCAAGATAACCGTTAGTTTGCGAAGCTGCCACGGGGCTTTCAATCCCGAGTTCCTGCGCGTACTGCTTGACCGCTAGCCCTATTCCAACCCCTAAGTCAGCTGGAAATCCCAACAAAGCGAAATCACCATAACGAAAACCACACACCCGAGCCTTATTTGAAACTGGCGCCAATAAAAGATTGGCAGCTTTGCGAAGCGGAAAATCAAGGGCACGCTTGAACTTCTGATCCTCAAAAAAGGGCCTGACGTCAGGTCGCCCGGCCTCCCACTGCTCACAGCTAAATTGCAGCCGCCCCTTGGTTGGCAAAGCCCCTTTGGCAAGCGTTGTGACGGCATTTGCCAGCGGTTGTGCCATCAGCTCAAGGTTCTTTTCAGCAGTCATTTCCGGGTCTTGAGGAAACAAGACATCTACACCACCAAGACTACCTTGAACAAACATCGAAAAACTGTGATTTCGAGCCAAAAGTGAATTGACCTGGCCTGGGAAATCAGCCGAAACCGCATGAAAATCACGCTCGGCGACTATCACCGGATGGGCGCTGTAACTCCACAAAACCGCGTCATCTTTGTCACGAACCAGACGTAAAACTGTTAGCTCTTCATCTTTAACGCCGTTGGGATCCCGCCTGTTTCCGTTTAATCCTGGCAGGATACCAACATTTGTAAAGGCCTTTGCAGGGGCAAGATCCGCAATGGCATTACGAGCAGCTCGCTCGCCAGCATCAATCAGGTGACGAGACATCCATGGGCGATAGTTTCCAAGAAACCGCCTTCCCAAAAAGGTGTTCCAAAAGCCGCCAACAGAAGAATGGGTGTGCGTAGCATGAACCATCAACTTTGGAGCAACGTCAACCAATCTGGAACGCAGTCCTTGATAGATGTCTTCAAACACAATAAGCAGGTCATACGATAATAAAACCACAAGGTTATCACCCTGACTCAACGCTACGGCCCTGACATATAGGGGGTCTTTGACGTGGGTTGAAAGTCGCTCCTTGATACCGCCATATCCGCCCAAAGGAACTGGCTCAGCAGGCGTGAAATCAATGCTGGCAAACCCAGCCTTCAAGTCATGAACCTTGTCTGTCAGCATCTAGCCCCCCTGACTGGCCAAGCGGCCAAAAAAAACCAGGCGGTAGTGTAGCAGAAAACGAAGTCTGTTTATGAGGTAGGAAAAAATTGCCAAAAAATTGGGAAACTAATCACAAGTCTTTAGGTTCACGCAGACCCAACATCCATCTCTAATGACCGAGGTTTTGGACTCGCCGCAGTCAGGTCTGACACGGTCGCATATGGCCTCTAGCTCGGTTTCACACCCATGCTTGGTGCAGGTAGGCTCACAAACGCCACAAGAAGGACATGAGTCTGATTGTCCACAAGGGTCACACCACTCGGTAGGTTCACAGTCTCTATCGCCGAAACACGCTGCACCATCCCCAGGTTTGCAGGTCCTTGGGTCTACACAAATCCAGCACTCATCTTGAATGGCGAGAATGTCACTTCCTTCGCATTCCGGGGGAAGAGTCATGTTACATTTCAGTTCAGTCCCATCGTCGCATTCTTTGGAGCGTGTGCAGTCCTCCGGACAGGTGTGCACGTCTTCACCCGGGTCACACACCTTGTCACCGCAGGTCTTGGGGCATCCAGCATCACACACCCCTTTCAAGCACTCCCAGCTTCCATGACATCTGATCGGCCAACGCTGTTTAAGGCAGTCTTCCGGCTCTTCGCAAAAACCATATAGTGGCAGGCAGATACAATTCCCATCTGGGTCTTTACCGCACTCGCTGTCGTGATTACCTGGAAGCTTGCATCCTACAGGCTCGCACTTAGGCGCTTCCTGGCTGACACATGGGTCAAGATAACAGTCCCTTGGACAAGTGTGGTGGTCCTCGCCACCAACGGGATCACAGGTCCCATCACCACAGGTTTCATAGTTGCAGACTTCTTGGCATTGCCTTGATTTCGTGCACGACCAATGACCAACACAGTCGACTAACCACTCCCTTCCCAGACAATCAATAGCGTCGGTGCACTGTATCTCAGGCTTGGCCTCGCAGATGCAGCTATCCTCGCCCATGACACATCGCCCTTCCTTATCATCGTCGGTAGTGCAGTCACGCTGGTCACAGGTAGGGTTCAGGTCCATGCCACACGGATTTGGGTCAACAGGCCTAGCGGCACAAGTACATGTCTCAAGGCTTTCGCCAGCACAGGTATCATCTGTCGTCCCATCATCACCATCATCGCAAGCTTCGGCAGCAGCACAGGTCCACGCAAGTGGAGCTTGCGCATCACACTTCACACACAAGCCGCCTGAAGCACCATCAGCAACACATTGACCAGCTATCAGGCACCAATCATCAAGCAAGGTAGCCTTACAACCTTCCGCATCATCACAACTGGTTTCAGTACACTCAAGGCCGTCTTGGCAGTGTTGCTTGACACCGTCATAACAGGTCCCGTCTACACATCGTCCAGGGCCGACCCAGCCATCATCTTCGCAGTAAGGAGCTGTACAAGTGCCACAGCTCCCACCACAGCCATCATCACCACACTTCTTGTTAACGCAGTTGGGCTTGCAATCAGAGCATGCGCCATTTTTGCAGCCCTTTTCACACTCCACAATCATTTCACCTTGATTGCCACAGCCATCAAACCAACAAACCGCATCACCACAGCAATCCTTTGCGAATTCTGGGATACA
>DUVQ01000168.1 GCA_012840965.1 Oligoflexales bacterium
CTACAGACCTTGGGTCATACTTTGGGTCTACAGAGGCCTTGGGAATAGTAAATTCATGGGCAAGGACGATTTCCTTGGAATCTTTGTCGATTCGATTCATTTGGGCCAAGGTCTCGCCTAATTCACCTTCCAGCGCCTTTGTCACCTTGCCAATGAAGATGGTCCTTAAGGCCTCGGTGGCATCTCGTGCTGCCTGCTGTTTGCGCTCCGCTGGCAGGTAAAGACCTTGAATCTTCGCCGCCAAGGACCGGGTCATTGACTCGTTTCCAGCCCCTGCAGCGTCCTTCATCTGTTTAAGCCAAGTCTCAGCCAAAGCTTGGTTTGCCCACGGGCGGGAGGTCTTGAGCGTGGTCTCCAAAGCGGCTGCCTTGGTGGCCAGTTCCATACGGGCATCACCGGTGGCTTGGTTAAACTGGTTTTCATAAATGGCCAACAAGCGCTGTCTGACCGGTTCAGGCCTAGATGCTACCTCAGGTAAATCGGCCGCTTGCAGATATACCTCGATCGCCCCATCTATGTCCCCAGTCACTTCCAGTGCATAACCCAGGTACGCCAAGCACTCGAAACAGGGGCTTTGCTCCTGTGAGGCTTGCGTAAACAGGGCGATTGCCTTGGCGGGATCCTTTTCCAGGACTTTGCGTCCAGCCAGAACTTTATCAGATTCGCACCCAGTGACCACTATGGCACCGGCGATAAGCAACAGACCCAAACGCCGCATTGTTTAGCCTCCAAAATGGGCGGTGAAAAGATATCACATAGCAGGCCTTAAACCAAGCGAGGAAGGGCCGATATTCCGGTAAAAAGTACAGATTTTGAGTTGAACGCATCTTGCAAGCCAAAGTGATGGCCCAGCTGTTTTTGGTAAGACTAAGGTTCCTGACGGTTATGGTTGCCAGTCAAACACCAACTCAACCCTGCGGTTTTTGGCCATGGCCTCAGGGGTGTCTGCAGGATCTAGGGGCTGGCTAAAGCCTACTGCCTTGACGGTAATCTTGTTGCGTGGAACTTTTAGCTTTAACAGCACCGCTTGAACTGCCTCTGCCCTGCCCCTTGAAAGAACAATGTTTTCGGCTTCTGTGCCGGTACTATCTGAGTGACCAACGATTGTTACGGTTAGACCTGATAAACGCTTTAATAACATCGCTGTGCCCTTGGCTACTGCAGCGCCTTGTTCATCTAAGGCGATTTTTCCCAAAGGAAATCCAATAGTACCAAAGTGACCTGAAACGTCCCAAATTCCGCTTGGCGCAGGTGGCTTTGGTGCTGGAGTTGCCTTTTTATCAGCTATACATTCTTGATCTGAGTCCTGTGGCATGCTTTCCAAACCCCAGTCTTCGTCAGGGGCTGGAGGTGCTGGTGGACCGCCAAATCTAGTTGACCAGAAGGCACCAATGCCGCCTTCTCCAGCGTTGCCAAAGATGGTGTCCAGTTTCCAGGCATGGCTTAAGCGGTACTGCACGTTACCTTGCACCATGTTTTCGCCTGGAGGAGCATTGTGGTGATACACAGTTTCGATGTAAAGCTGCCTGTTAATCTGCTTGCCCACGGTCACAATTGGCTGACTGGCGCTTGAGCCGAACCCAAGCCCAAGATTGTCTACACCAATCAAGTCAAAGAGTTGTCGCTTTAAGTTTGGGTTGTGAAACCTGTCCACTAATTTAGCGGCTTCCCTACGTACCTTACCCCCTTGGTCGTCAACGACGTCCACGCGGCCGGTGATTAGCAATGTCAGTATCTGATAAGGGGGAAGGGACGGTACGGATCTAAGCACTAGTTCTGGTTTTGAGGCCTTCCCCTGGATCTTGACCATCACGTGGGTTTCAACCACTTTTGACCTTGCCACGAGGTAAATCATCGGATCTAGCGGCCTGACGACTGGTGGAAGGTCGGCATCTGCTAAAACCTCGGCCGTTTCGACAGCTTCGTTTGGTTGATTTGCACAGCCACCAGCTAGGGTCAGTCGACCAAACCTGATGTCAAAGCGATTGTCAAACAGGCTTAAAAACCCACCTGGTAAGATGTCAAAACCCCCAGTCACATCTACGTCTGGTCCGTCACGGTCTAAAACTAGGCGTCCTCCTATTGAAAGATCCAGGCCTCTTCCAGCAATTGGAAGGGGGTCTTTTATCTCAACATCCAAAACAAGGTGCCCATCCCCAGCAAAAAACGACGGTTTTAGTACAGTTTTGCCTTTGACTCCTGGATCAGAGGGAATTGGTGTCGCATCAGGAACCTTCTCACCAGTGAAATCTAATCTGCCTTTGGTAATAACCATTTTTGTGGAAAATTCGCCAGGAGCAGCCGAGAAATCAATGGCAATTTTTGCATCGGCCTTTGCGACTGGAACCCCTGGTTGGACCACTGGGAAGTGCTTGGCATCAATTTGCGCGGCCCCTTGCATGGACCATGCGGACCAGATCGCACCTCGATGGTCTGATGGCGTTGCAACAAAGCTGGCAGACCCTGTTGCCGTCAACAAACCTTTGGCACTTGAGGCCGAGGCTTTGGTTATTGATAGCTTGTTTCCAGCAAATTCGACTGCGACATCAAGATCGTCAACTGTTCGGTTTAGAGGCAAAAAAGTCGCAATGGCATCGTTAGTTTCGATGGTTCCATTTAACAGCGGGGTACCTAATGTCCCTTCAAGGGTGACTTGCCCCAAGAGCCTGCCTCTAGGCTGATAAAAAATCTTCAAAAACGGGGCTGCCAATTGAAAAGGTAAGTTTATAGACGCACTTCCAGTTAGCTTGGCATCCACTGGCACTTCTTGATGGCGATGCATCCTTTTTAGGTTAATGGCACTGGTGACCCTGGCTGTAAGGTCGCCATCTCCAATAGACAAAAGGTAGTTTTGTGAATCTGGTTCCACCTTAAAAGAAACCTTCAAAGGGGACTCGTCATTTTGGGTAAAGTATTTACCGTCAGCTTTGCCTTGGATTTGAAGGTTGTCCAGGCTACCTTGGCCATTGATTGCTAGGTTGA
>DUVQ01000169.1 GCA_012840965.1 Oligoflexales bacterium
ACATATTTACCCTCCGCTAGGAAACGATAATTTTCCTCGTCTCGCTTTTCAATTCCTTCAGTTGGCGTGTAGGTTGGCTCAGTGATACTACCGCCAGGAACTCGATTTCCATAAGCATCCACAAGGCTATAACCAAGCTTGGCCGTTTCACGAAGCTTATATGCTGGTTTTGACGGGATCATGAAAAGCTCAAGACCGGCCGGCTCGCCCGCTTCGACCTTAAGTTTTGCACCCTCCAGTTCAACATCGTCATTTTCATCTTTAGGCTTACATGTGACATCCCAAAGACCAGCAGTTTGACCAGTGATTGTCGCGCCCTTCACGATTAATTCAGGGGCAGCGTCTATCCAAAGGTCAGCTCCTGCAATTTCGTTCATGTAGGCATCATAACCTTTACAGGTCGCGGTAGTAGATTCGCCAGCAACAATCGTCTCGTCAGCCAGTGTGGTTTTGACACGCGCCAAGTCCCCGGCCTCCACTCTGACATATGCTGGGGAGGTGTCTACGATGGAACCATCAGATGACCCACAGGCTATCTGATAGTTGGCGGCCAATGTGGCCGAGAAAGTGTAGCCATCTTCAGCTTTTTCAAGCTTGGTGTGCTCGGAAGGAGTCACGCTGATCTTGTAATCAAACTCGATCTCGTTATCTTGATCATCAAGTCCCACACATCTGACCGTGGCTGTTTCATCAGTGGTTATCTTGTTTGGCTCCACCACTGTATCAACCGTTACCGGGCGGCCACCAGTCACTGTCACGGTTACGGGGGTTTCGTCCTTCACATCTAGGTCGGGTGCTGTGCAGGCAACCTCATAAGTGCCCAGTTTCACGAATGTAATCAGTAGTCCATCTTGTTCATAGCCAGAATTACCAGAGACCTCCACTTCGGTGGTAGTGGCAACCCTGAATTCCCCAGCTAAAACTGTACAGGTCACACTGACTGTAGTGCCGGAAATCACTTCTGTTTCCGAGACCTCAGTTTCGACCACCACAGTTACGCCATCTGGAATTTCGTCGGGGTTGATGACTTCCCTATGATCACCGCCGTTTCCTCCACACGCGAGGGCAAGGGCCGAGATAAATGCCAAAGCTAGGTTAAGTTGACGCATAAATAGCCTCCGTAGGCAAAATTCAACATATTTTAGGGTTTTTGTAGGCACATGGGAAGTCGGAAATGATCGGTTCTGGACAGGGGCGGGGCAGGAAGACGTTTGTGCTGATCTGCAGGGTTTGGAGCTAAAAGGCGGTCGAGAGGGCACCTTGCAACATGGCCCGAAAGGATGCCCCCGGACATGTTTTAAAACTATAACGAAGAGATAAAACGCTAAAAAGAACAAACAATCGGGCATCAAAACGTGCTAATTGACAGGATCCGTAGCATGTTCAGGTACAGGGGCATGAACAGGGGCGGCTTTTTAATATTTCAGGCGGTGATTTGGGGATAAATCTTGACATTGTTCTTAGCTTAGGCTAGAACACCGTCTGCTTTTGCGGGCCCAGGTAGCTCAGTCGGTAGAGCAGCGGACTGAAAATCCGCGTGTCGATGGTTCAAGTCCGTCCCTGGGCACAAGTTGTTGATTTTATTGTCAAAAACTACGAGTCGTTTTCGTCTATTCCGTACTTTGCAAGCTTGTACCTTATGGACCTGAAAGAAATTCCAAGCAGTTCTGCTGCATCCTTGCGAATGCCGTTGGTTCTCTTTAGCGCGTTCAACAGCAGTTTTCGTTCGATTTCAGCCAGATGTGCCTCGATATCCATGCCATCTGGCGGGATCGTGACCAGATCCTGTTTGCCCCCTAAATCTTGGCTTCCGCCACGGATGTGATCTGGTAAAGCATCTGGGGTTATCTCGCCACCTGTAGCAAAAGTTACCGCGTGTTCAATCAGGTTTTCCAGTTCGCGAACATTGCCTAGATAAGGCTGTGACAACAAAATTTCCATGGTTTCTGGACTAAAGGACTGTACATCACGGCCCAATTCCTGGTTGTATTTGTTAAGGAAATGCCTAGCAAGATAGGGAATATCATCGCGGCGCTCCCTAAGTGGAGGTAGGTGAATCCTGATGACATTCAAACGGTAGTAAAGATCCTCTCTGAAAGTCCCCTTTTCCACCTCGTCGGCCAAATCCTTGTTAGTCGCCGCAACAACTCGAACATCAACGGCTATTTCTGAAATGCCTCCTACCATTCGGATCTGGTGTTCCTGAAGAAAGCGCAGCAGTTTTACCTGCATAGGCAGCGAAATCTCACCTATCTCATCTAAAAAAATCGTGCCCCCATTTGCTGCCTCAATAAGTCCCTTTTTTGTCGTATGAGCACCTGTGAAAGCTCCCTTAGCGTGGCCAAAAAGCTCCGACTCCATAAGCGTGTCAGGAATGGCCCCACAGTTAACCACAATAAAGGGCTTGTCCTTCCTAGGAGAGTTGAAGTGAATCGCCCTAGCAACCAGTTCCTTACCAGTTCCGCTGGCCCCAGTAATTAAGACGCTTGTTTTAGTTGGCGCAACTCGACCAATCCGGTCAAAAACCTGTTGCATCTTCGAGGATTTTCCAATGATATGTTCGAAACGGTAGCGTTCAGAAAGCTCCTGCTTCAGCCTGATGTTTTCCAAGGATAATTCGCGTTTTTCCAGGGCCTTTTCAATTGTTATGCTTATTTCTTCCAACTTGAAGGGTTTTCCCACATAGTCGAAAGCACCACGACGCATTGCATCAATAGCCGTCTCAACGGTGGAATACGCTGTCATCAAAATAACCTCGGTCTGAGGGTATTTTTCCTTTACATGACTAAGGATTTTGAGGCCTGACATCCGGCCCAACATCAGATCGGTAAGTATCAGGTCAAAATCCTCAAGGTCAGAGTCGATAACAGAAAGTGCGTCCTCACCACTAGAGGCGCTTGTCACGTCGTGATTACTCTTGACCAGGAACATAGAAAGTACCTGTCGCAAGGAATCATCGTCTTCGACGACTAAAATTCGTGCCATGAACCCTCGTAACACAAGACGCCGTCATTCTAACAGCCGCAACCCATCCCCTGCAAGTTTGGGGGCAGGGACGGGGACAGGGACAGGGTCAGGGGCAGGATCAGGGACAGGGACAGGTACATAAATCGTACTTTCAATTCCGGAATTGAAGAGTCCTGAAAAGTGATATTTGTTGTTGACACGAGGAGTTCAATCGTCCGAAAATTGCTCGTCTACGCCTTATTGGCGCATGGGAGGAATCTTATGAAGTTTAAGGTTGCGGTTGCTGTTTTGGCACTGGCCTCGATGGCCGCGTGCGAAGGGCTTGATGGCGAACAGGGCATCGCCGGAGAAGCCGGAAAATCCTGCACCGTTATCGACAATCAAGATGGGACCAAGACTCTGTCTTGCGAGGACGGTACATCGGTAACCATTTATGACGGCGCCCAGGGCTTGATTGGACCAACTGGCCCCCGTGGCGAAGGTCAACCAGGTAAGGATGGTGTCGATGGGGAGAAAGGTGATCCTGGTGAGCCCGGTGAAGACGGCCTCCCCGGCGAACCCGGTGCTCCTGGTGAACCCGGTGCTCCTGGTGAACCTGGCGCCCCTGGCGAGCCCGGTGAACCTGGCGCTGATGGTGAACCCGGTCAACCTGGCCAAGATGGCACATCTTGCACCGTAGCTGACAACGGCAATGGCTCCAAAACCATCTCCTGCACCGATGGCACTTCTGTTACCGTGTATGATGGCGCTGATGGTGTCCCTCTCAATGTTGTGAACTTGGCTGTCGAAATGCCTGCCAAACTGTTCATGACCATCAACAATATCATCATCGACGGAAAGCCAGAGGTCCAATTCACGATTACTGATGAATTCAATCGTGGAGTGGTTGGTCTGCCAAGCAATGCGATTCGCTGGATTATGGCGAAGTTGGTCGATGATACTGCCACTAAGACCACCTATTGGGTGGCGTACAACCGTAATGCCAATACTGGTATACCCACCACCGATTCTGGTGGGACGTTTATTGACAATGGTGACGGAACCTATGTTTATACCTTCCGTACTGATGTAACCAACGTGGCCAACCCTGTGGAAGTGATTTGGGATCCGAATACTACAACCAGACTTAGTGGCCAATTAAGCGGCAACGTGAACGGTAGGCCCCTTCCAGGCTTGAACTTCGTCAAGGACTTTGTTCCAAACGGTGGAGCCGTCACTCTGACTCGCGAAGTTTCAAGCACAGCCGCCTGCAACGAGTGTCATGACAAGATGGCCTTCCATGGCAGCCGTACTGAAATGGGTTACTGCGTCACCTGTCACTCCCGTGGTGTTGAGGACACATTGGGTAACAACGTTGATATGGGCTACATGATTCACGCTATCCACGGTGCGTCGGTTCGTGCTGCTAATGGCGGACCTGAGTATGAGATCTATTCGTCATACTGGAGGAAAACCTATAAGTTTGGGGATATTGTCTATCCCCAAGCTGTAACCAACTGCTTAAAGTGCCATGACGCTGCAGTGACATCTGAGGGTGGTCACTGGAATGACAAGCCCACTTATGCTGGTTGTAAGGGCTGTCACGAAGGGGCTGCTGGATGGACCGGTCACGACAACATAGCACAGCTTACCCCCACAACCAACTGCACTGGCTGTCACAGGCCGGCTGGTAATAAAAGCGCCATGAAATCTCACCCAAGTGTGGACAACTCGCCAAACGCTGTTGGCGTGGTCGAAGGAGCTGCTAATTTTGTTTACAACGTGAAGAGTGCAGTTGTAAATCAGGACAATAGCCTTGATATCGTCTTCCAGATTCTCAGGGACGGCGAATCAATGGACCTGGTAGATCTACCAAGTGATCTGACTGGTGGCCCATCCTTCTTGCTGGCTTATGCAATGCCTCAAGATGGGATTGCCGAGCCTGTTGATTACAACAACTTGGGTAGGACCGCGGCTCAGCCTTCCAGTGTTTCCTTGGCTAATCTTCGGAGTGGCACGCTTGGTAGCATTGTCGCGGATACCGAGGAGGGCTTCTATCTTGCCAAGGTAAACGCTGACAATGCTTTCCCAGCTGGTGCCACCCTGCGTGCAGTTGGTCTCCAAGGCTACTTTACTCAGGCTTTGACTGGTGGTAGTACGCTGGCTCGACACACACCAGCTTCGCACGTTGCAGTCACTGGTGACGCACAGCGCCGTGTGGTTGTTGATGATGCCAAGTGTGCTAACTGCCACGAGTGGTACAAAGGCCACGGTGGAAACCGCGTTTACGCAGTTGGCGTATGTGTAATGTGTCACGTACCAAACCTGTCAACCAGCGGTGCGAGCTCTAATATCGCCAACTTGAAGCCAGCAATGCGTGATGCACTTGCGGCCAATGGTTACGATCCAGATAACCCCTTGACCTATCCGGAATCTACGAACAACATGAAGGAAATGACTCACGCGATCCATGCTGCTTCTGTGAGAACCACCCCATACGAGTTTGTTCGTAACTCTGGAACTCGTGGCATCAACTACTACAACTTTGCAGACGTTGGATATCCTGCCAAGCCTAACAATTGCTTGATGTGTCACAAACCTGGCACATTTACCAGCGTTCCAGCCGGTGCCTTGGCCACCAACTTTGTGACTGACAATGGAGCCATTAATACCCCAGATGATGCCGACGCAGCACGTGAGACTGTTCCAAACACGATGGATGAGGTTGTTTCCCCGTTCGCATCATCCTGTATCGCATGCCACGACACACCGTTGGCCGCAGCGCATATGGCTCAAAATGGCGCTTTTGTTTATGGAGCAAGGGGCGACATGGGCAACTCGGTTGAAACATGTGCCCTCTGCCACGGCCCTGGCCGCTCTGCAGACATCGTCACGGCTCACGGTTTGTAGTGCTTACTAGTCATTTCTCGATTCCTCAAGGTCTTGTGATTCTGGCATTTATCTCCCATCAGGCTATAATAACCGCCACGAAACTGCGTTTAAGGAGGCAGGGATGCGACGTTTGCTAGTGCTTTTGGCCGTTTTTGGCATGATATCCTGTTCAGATCCGGCTGACCCCAAAGACGATTTGGGCGGTATAGACAATGTTGGGGACCAAGGGGACGTCCAAGATGTTGATGATGTAAACGGCGAAGATGTGGATTTTGATGACGGAGCACCCGATTTAGACCACGACGCAGACGTTTCCGATGCTGATACTGAGCCAACCGAAGACGTAACCCCTGATGAAGACGTAACAATTGATGAAGACGTAACAACTGATGAGGGCGTCATAAATCAAGAGCCAGATTTTGAGGCGCTGGAGCGTGAGCATCCTGCTGACGGCAAACTGCCAAGAGAACTTCCTTTTGCCTTTGTAAGGCCACCAGTTGGAGAGCCAATTGATCAGGCGGAAATAACGGAATTCACCAAAACAATAGCCGCCGCTTATAAAGAAATAGGCTTTTTTAGGTGGCTGCTTCGTACCAGCACCGGCGTTGATCACACAACAGGCAAAGACGACTTTCTGGCGTGGTACAACGACACAATTGCTGTTAAGTCTGGTGACACAGTCACTTTTGAGCAGCGGGGCGGTGAACACAACATGTGGATTCCTGGTGGAGTAGTTCTTACCTCCGTTTTGAACGGTTATCTGCATACTGGGGACTGGGAAATGGCGCGTTTAACCGAGCAGTATTGTAAGGGGCTGACCGCCGTGGTCAAAGGGTTTATTTGGGGGGCAGAGGACCCAGCGCCTTACTTGATGGCACGGGCCATCTTCCCTATGGATCAAGAGTTTGTGCTTGACGCTGACTTTTGGAAAGACGATGGACGTAAAAAGAATGTAAAGTTTACCACCGCTTACAGGGACGAGGACCATTGGAATGCCCAGACCTTTGCTTGGCCTGAAAACCCAACGTGGGGCTCGATTTGGGTCACCAACATGCGCTCCAAGGACGACGTTCGATCCATTTCCAGAACATCTGTTTTCCTGCCTTACCTGATTGAAGACGCCAAGGACGACTGGGTGCGGGAAGCCTGCCAGGAAACTTGGGACACAATGGTTGGTTTCCACAAGGACATTGTTGACAGCAACTACTCCATCAGGACCAAGGACTCCAATGGTGTGGCTTATACTCTCCCATGTGATGACCAAAAGGATTTAGGGTCTTATAACTGCTTTAGCGTGCTTGATGAGAAAAGTGAGTGCTGCGCAAGGCTGTCTGCCGACATGCTCGCCTATGGCCATCGCAAAACCAACGATTGCGGAACTTGTACTGGCAGTTTATTTGATGCATTCGCCTCTGCGGCACACTACTATAACATCCCAATTATATGGGACTATCACATGGCAGGTCTTGGGTCATCTTTGTTGAAAAAGCAGTATAAAGACGCTTGGTTTACCTTGGTTGGTCTGGCTGAGCGGATTGACAGTTACATGTTCCCTGACGAATATGAGCCTGGTCCCAAGGATGCTAGATGGAACAGGGATATGGCCCAACTTCTGGTTCAGGCGGCGTCCATGGGGCTGCCACTTACTGACCATGAAGCCCGCCACATTCAGAAATACTGGCTTCAGACTGCGCAATATCTGAAGACTTGGACTAACTGGGACCTGTGGGATGAATCGGTTCCAGATGGCGAATATCGGCTTAGACCCCCGAACAACAATGATGCAGTCGAAGTTGAAGCCTTTGCAGTCATTTTCGAATACTGTAGCAGCCCATTTAAGAACCCAGCTGGCGCTGCATTTGTGGATTGTGATGTTTTGGCCGATGTTGCCAACTGGTAGCCGTGCTGAGTTTGACCGGCTATGATGGCTGGTTTGTCGGAGGGGCGCATGTCAGACGGAATGTTGACAGCTGTAGTAATTGCAAACGTGGTGTTAGGCCTTATGACGCTTGGTGTTGCCGTCTATGTGTTTGGCGGTGGTATTGTCAATACGCTCCGTGCTAAAAAGCAGGCTTCCCAGAAGGACAGCACCAGCTAGAAGCTTCCAGGTTGCTAATTTTCAATCAATTACAAAAAAGGTCCTTGATTGGGGATGGGTTCCTGTAACTTGTAATAGTGTTAAATCGTTGAGGTTAGTGGTTGTCAGCACTTAGGCCAAAGCGCTCGTCGTGAGCCCCAGCCCCTTCTGGTTCAACATGTACTACAACATCATAAACAGATTGGAGGTCACCTTTGATTGCCTGCTCAACAGCGGTCGCAATTCTGTGAGCTTCTTTCACTGTCATTTCAGCCTTTACTTCAATATCAAGGTCGATCATCAGGTTAGAGCCTAGCCGTCTAATCCTGCATCTGTGTGGATTCATAGCCCCTGGTACTGAAGCTACGGCAGCAAATACAGCCACATAAAGCTGATGCTCAGCCCCGCCATCCATTAGTTCGGTGTTTGCGTCCTTGAAGATTTCATAGGCATTTTTGATGATCCACAAAGCTACTAGGGCGGCCAGCACACGATCCAGCATCGGTATACCCAACAAGAAAGTGATGCCCAGGCCCACTAGGATTGAGACTGAGGTCAGGATGTCCATCTGCATGTTCTTCGCGTTGGCCAGCAGCATGGGCGAATTGGCTCGCTTACCATAGCGGCGTTGTGTAGAGGCTAAAATGAGCTTTCCAACGACGGAAATTCCTGTGGCAAGCAGCGCAAAAGTCGACGGCATTTCATGTTGGGTGTTTTTGATAAGACCAGAAATGGCACCCCACAGAAGCTGGGCACCCGCAAAGAATATGACGAATGACAAAACTGTTGTCGCAACTGTTTCTGCTCGACCATGTCCATAGGGGTGCTTACGATCACTCGGCTTTGCTGCAACCACGGCGGCATACAAGGTCATTAACGAGATTACAACGTCGGTGCTGGAATCAATGCCATCACCCAAGACCGCAAGACTATTACCAAAGTAGCCCGCACCCAGCTTCAAAAGGGCCAAAATGGAGTTGCCCACTATGGCAATCCAGGATGCCCGTTTCAACAAAGCTTCGCGTGACTCTTGGTGCATATCAACCGTTTCCAATTGGGCTAAGTTCTCCAATTTCCAATCGTTTTGCAAGGATGTCGGCAGAAGCAGTGGCGTCTTGTGACCATCTAGGTAGCTTTTTCAGCATGTCAGCGGCAGCTCTTAAACTGTTTTCAGCCGCAGACATCGCGGCAGCAGAGGTCATTATGCTTTGACTGTTACGATTATGCTGGGGTAGCAAAAATCGGCATGAAACGTTGTCTTTTAGAGCAAGTCTGGCAAAGTCTTCAATTTCATGGAGATTGGCCAAAAGGATTACCATGCTGTAGACGATTTCTCCGTCAAACTTTCCTTGGGATTTTGCGGCTTGCAACGCCTCTAAATTCTTGCGTATTGTGGTCCAAGAAACCCCACGATTTACCATTTCAAATGTCTTGGGTGAGGCTGCATTCAAGCTAACAGTAATCGACTTAAAGGGCAGTTTAGGAAGTGACTCAATCCACTTTAGCGTCAGTAGAGAGCCATTTGTAACCAGCCCAATAGATGGCTTTAAATCAAGGGTAGCCAGCCTTTCAATCCACTGGCGAAAGTATGGCGAAGTCAAAGGCTCGCCACCGTTTATGTCCACTGTAGTGCCATTTTTTATCCACTTTTCGATGTCATTCCAAAACTCAGGCGAGCGCTGGTCGTCGAGAGTGCCCTTTTCACCACAGTCACACATCAGGCAGTTATAGTTGCAAAAAGAAGTAACTGGGATCCCAATGGAAAGTGGGGCGTGATCAACTTCTATTTTGCCGTTGATCATCGCCTGTGCGACTTCTAATTGCCTTTCTAAATTGCTATCCGCGGTCAACACAAATCTGGCTAGCGTTTCCTGGCCACTTACCAAAATTGGGCAAGTGGACCTGCAGCCAGGTGGATGTTGGCTTGATACCATTTCTTTACGATATTCCTTGAAAAGGTTGTCTTTCCAAAGGGTTGAGGGGTTTGAGTTTTCAGGGGCAAAATGGCGCGACGACATGTAGTCTGCACAGCATGGACCAAAGGTGTTTTCATCGTGCAGCTCAAGACGGGTCCAAGGTCTGGTACACAAAATAGCCGGCAAATTATCAGCCCCAACCAATTCCCCAAGGGATATCTGCCCCCGTCCCTGCCCCTGCCCCCGCCCCAGCACCTCCAAAGCCCTGCGTCGCCACCCCTCAATCAACGGAATAGGGTGCAAATTCTGGATCCCAAACCGCCTAGCATATGGAGCCGGCACCCCAAGACAAGTGTCATCCTGGGCACAGTTTTTACAGGTTAATGACTTCACCCAAGGCTTAGAAAAATCTTCATAACCGGTTTCTTCTTTAGAAATTTTAGGGCGATTAACCATCATTGCTCGCTGATCGGGCGTCACAAAACACGGTGGTATTGACGCATGGGTGCTGCTGACCAAAGGCGCCATTGGAAGGCCTGATCTTGCAGCAGTTTCAACGGCCAACTCAAGCAGTGGGACAAGCTCTTCATATGGTATCAGCCATTGGTCTGACTCTGGACGATGGGGAGGGCACATCAGGACTGAAACATGCAGTTCTGGAAGGGGCAGGCCCATCAGCAATTCAGGCAGATTTCGCGCTAAAACAGCGAGATGTGCAGCATTTCTGGAACCAACGACAACATTGACAATCACACGATGCCCAGCCCCAAGGAGGTTTTTCAAGCCCTTGATTGCAAGCGGCATTTGTCCCTTTGTCTGGGTGATTTCATCGTACAAGTGCTCGTCAATCGAGTGTAACGAGACAAACCACAAAAGCCTGGGGTCTGGTTGTATAGCAGGGGCAGATTTTGCAAATGAAACAGCATTCGTCTGGACTTGGACTCCTTCAACTTCGCGCGAAGCCAATATTTGGCGCAAAACATCGACCCAATCTTTTCGCAGGGTTGGCTCACCACCTGTAAGGGTAATCAGGCTTCCTGGAAACTCAGTTATTGCAGCTTGGATGCCGGTTTGCAGCTCTGCATCCGCTGGCTCGGCGCAGTCAGGTGCGCTACAAAAGGGGCAGTTTTGATTACAAACAGGTGTAAGACGCAACAAAATCTGGGCCTTTGTGGCACCAGTGGAATCATGCGCCATATCCACGCTGGCAAAAGGAAATCTACGTGAAAACTCCCGAACGGCCATCTCGGGGCCACCTGCAGTCCAATCAGTCGGAAGCTTTTCTTCAAGCCTTGTCAAAATGGCGATTGCTAGGTTAATCAACGACATCCAATCGCCTGTATTTTCTTGGAAAATCTTGTATCTATAAGCGAAGTTTTTGGTTGATTTGTAACAGGGTTCTGTCGAATCAGGGCGTGACATATAAATGCTAGCGCCATTGTCACCAAGCTCAAAGGTCAAAACGCCATGTTTAGCGAAAATCGAGCCTACTGGAACACCAGCTCGCCGCATCAGTTCTGCCAAGCGAGAAAGCCAGGAAGTTTTGGCAGAATCGTTCATCTTCAGCTAGTCCCCTAAAGGTGCGCCACTTAAACCTTGCCAGTATCGATTGGTCCAGTGCGCCACCTCTGACATACGTAAAGCGTTGGCCATGTTGTCTATAAACGGCAAGACGCCTGCAAATCCCAAAAATGGTCTGTCTGCAAGACAATGGGTATGAAAGGAAGGAAAACCAAACTCAACAGAGGCCAGACCTTCTTGGGCAACCATGCCGATGCCTGCCGTGTTTGAAACTAAAAGGGCTAGCCTATGCTCAGTGATCCGCTCACGCATCAACTTCAGCATCGGTTTTAGCCTTGGATAGATAAGCAGATGCGTCTGCGGTTCAAGCACCTTATCTAAGCCTGCAGCCTGCGCACGCGGATTGGTGATAATTGCAAAATCTAGTTGCAGCCCCAGCAATCTGGCTGTTTGGGCAAAACCCTTGGCTAGGTGGGGGTCTCCAAGATAGCCTGCTCGGCGATTTTGAAACACATATGGAATCAAAAACTCTAAAGATGGCACGATTTTAGCCAATTCCTGGTCAATAAATGCTTCGGCCTTGTCGCTACAGCCAAATTCTGCGCCAAGTTGCCTTACAAACTGTTCAGTCGCCTCCAACCCAAAGGGCAAGTCGCAGTGAATCAGCCTAGCGCCTGTCCGCTTGGCCAGCCAAGTCGCGGCTTTCTTCCCATAAGGCAACGAAATTATGGCTTCGGCATCCTTTACCTTTGATAAATCGGCAAAACTGTCACCACAAAGCCATATGGAGACAGGGTCAAGGTCCAAAGCCGCCAATATGCGCTTGAGCTCTGCCACGTTTGCCCGCTGGTCGCCTTCGTTACGGTCGTACAAGTGCCCAATAATGGCCACCTGCCTTGGCTTTGGGGTCCCTCCAGATAAATCTAGTTGCCTAGCCAAAGATACTAACACTTCTTGGTATCCATCCATCCAGTCACCAGACAGCGATTTTCCTTGCACATGGATCACCGTTTTGCCTGTATCCTGCTGGATGCCGCGACAAAGCCGCTCATAGTCCGCACCAGTGATTACCGCCATCGGCATGGACGTCATGAAAACACCACCAACAACTGGGTGGCTGGCGATCTTTTTCAGGGTCGTTTCTATCGCGGCTTCCCTGGATTTCGCCATAAAGTGGGGATGTAACGCGGTGTTTGCTATCCTGTGATGACCTGAAACGCTGGTAAGGGTTGAAAGCCAGTCATGATTTCCTTGGACATACTGCGATTTCAGGTGGGTGCAGTCAGGTCCCTCAACCATGGTAAAGGCGTCTTTTATGGCATTAGTGGCAAGATAAACGCCCACCATAAAGGTGTACATGATTCTTTGGCTGTGGTCCAAAGATGCTGCATCTTCTGGCTTTGTAGGTTTGCTCATCTGGTTACTCCACACGCAACCCTTCTGGGGTACGGGCCAGCCACTTTTGGTAACGCCGGTAAAAGGGAGTTTTGCAGATTCCTATGATTCTTTCTAGGGTGCGAATCGCCCCTGCGTGGCCCATCTCGAATACCTGCAGTGAGAGACGATTCTTTCCAGCTTCGCTGACACGCCAGTCAAAGAAATGGTAGGACAAGACAGCATCTGCTTTAGATTCATTTAGTCGCTGCCTCAATAGTTCAAAGGAATTAAAGGCTTTTATGATGTGGCGTTGGGGGTGTTCAAACTGGGCCAAGACCGTTTTCGCGGCCTCGCGTGCAGCCTCTCGTTGGTCAACCTTTATAAAGATATCCAGTCCAAAACCAGCCTCTTCCAAGAATGCAATCAAAGGGATACCCCAGGTTCTTGATGGGTAGGTCAAAAGCGCCAGTTCCTGGACACGCACAACAATTGCGATACGGTAGTTTGCCGCTTGTTCGCGCAGAGCCTGCCATCTTTCCAAAAGCTTGGCCTGTGCGTTTTCCAACACTTCATCAACGTCGTTTTGCTGGTCAACCGCCTTCGCTACAGCTTTTACCCACCTATTAGTTGCCTCGAAACCAAAAGGAGCCTCGGGAGTTATTATGGTTGTCCTGGTCTCAGAGGTCAGATGCTGGTAGTGATTGTCCCACACGTTATTTGGGTACATCACCGAAACGGCCGCCTTTGGCAGCGCCCTGATCCGATCCGAACTAAAAGTTGGAATGAGGTGGGCGTTTACGGTTATTCCACACTGCGCCAGCAATTCCTTTAGCTCGGCAACTGGCTCGTCCTCCGCAAATCCAATCAGATTGACCATATTGGGATCTGGGGCAGGTGCCTGTGCCTCGTATGTCAAGCGCCTTGCCTCAAGCAAGTCTTTGAAGACATTGAACATGCTAAATGGCGTCACTGTCAGATAAACCAAGGAAATGCCACTTTCTTTGGCTGTTTGCCTGACAACAGATTCAACATCTTCTCCAGTAACCATCGGGACGCATGTATTGCTGAAAAAGGTAATTTTATCCTTGTCTTCCGTTGTGGCTACCACATGGTCCAGAACTTCCCTCACTAGGCCAGGATTGCCCATAATGACGTCATGTTCGTTCAGGTCCGTAGTCACCATGCTGTTTACGCCAGGGTCCAGCGGCGTTTTATCAATCGGCAGATCAAAGCTTTTGGTCCTGTTGTCCCACGGATACTCGACCAAGGAGATCAAGGGAGCCACCCCGTGGGGGGAAACTTGCAGGCACTCGTTATCACAATGCTGCACAAACCGGAATGACCCGGACAAATCGACGCTATCTAACTGGCCACGCTGGATCTCACCAGACGCGAAAAACTCAGCATACGCCCCAGCACCTGCCCAAGAATTCAACAAGTCCTCTACTTGGCGGCCCAAATACTTACGGATTGTTGGGAGCTGCGAAATCTCAGGATCCTGCTGAATCTTTGCCAGCAGGTCCTCAAGGGTAGCGTCTCCAAGGCGCGTTGGAGCATGCAGACTGACCGCAGCATCTACGCTTTCATCTATTGTCTCGATCCCTTTGTATGACAACGCCAGATTTTTTGTAGCGACCCAAGCTCGCTCGCCAGCCTTGTTGTCCTTTATGGTCAGCACCATGCTGGGAGCTTTTGGCTGCGGCCCTAACAAAACCTCAATGTGGTCATCGTACCACACGACAATCTGGACCTTTAGGTGGTCTGGAGCCTCTTTTAGCCCCAACAGATGCTCAAATGCAGCTCTGCTGGCCTCCCCGCCACGAATACGCAGGGTATCTATCGCCTGTTCTTCAGGATCCAGCGCTACAGGTACAGTATGGTGAAAGGACATTGTCAGCCCTCGTGATCCCTAAGGAATGCAAACACTTCGTCGTCAGTCATAGGTGTCGGTAATGGCACTTCCTGTGGGTCAATTTTAAGCAAAGCTTCGCCAAGTTCCTTGAACGCCAACGATGCAGGTGCATCTGGCTCATACTCCAGGATGGTTCGCTGGTGCTTTTCCGCCTCTTGGATGCGTGGATCGCGCTCAACTACCGTTATCACTTTGGTGTTTAAACGGTCCGCGAAAGCGTGCAGCAGATTTACGTTTGCCTCGTTGGAACGCAGGTTCACAACAAGCCCAGCAAGACACACCCCATTACTGCGGTAAATATCAATGGCCCTAGCAATATTGTTGGCTGCAAAAATGGCCATGGGTTCTTCAGACAGGACGATTAACACTTTCTTCGCAAAGCCATCGCGCAGCGGCGCCGCAAATCCGCCACAAACGACGTCTCCCAAGACATCGAACAGGGCTACATCATAGCGTCCAGACTGCAAAAGCTGCATTTCATCCAGGGTCTCGATCATTCTGGCAACACCACGGCCTCCACAACCAACTCCTGGGGTAGGCCCACCTGCCTCACAGCAGTCGATTTCATAGCGGCCAGTAGTCAGGATCTCCTCGGTCCCCATCGCCTCGGGGTCTTCCCGCAATACGTCCAAAACTGTTCGAATTTCCTGGCCTTCTTTTAATAAGCGCATGGCCGAATCATGTTTTGGATCACACCCGACGTGAAGTACTTTATTTCCGTTTTGCGCATAGTGAACGCTAAGGCTGGTGGCAACCACGGATTTGCCAATTCCACCTTTACCGTAGATTGCTATCGTTTCCATTACTTCTCCTGGTGCTAGTCGATTTAACTAAGCTTCCAAACGGGCAAATCAATATTTCAGTTTCCTTTGGGGCGTTTGGTCAATAAAACTGCCCGTCACAGTATCCATTTAGCAAAAGCCCACGTCAACCCGTGATAAATTAAGCCATTCAAAATTAATGCCTAAGACTGGCGAGATCTTTCAGTTAGAAGCTGTCCGATAAAATCCCTAAATGATCTGAACCCTCTCCATTGCGCGGGGCTTCTGATGGGAGAGTCTTCTGGATGGCGCAGCGTCACCCTGCCAATTTTGGCAAGTGCTGCCGCTTGATTAGGTCGAATATCAACAATGATATCCAGTGGTTCGTCGCTGTCTTCCAAGCCAACATGGATTTCTCCTGGGCTTAAGGTCACTATCGTCACAATCTTATACCCCGAGAATGACCTGTCTTGGACTTGCTTAAACACACGCGCCAAAAAAGCCCCTGCCCTGACGGTTGCTGCATCGATCTCCTGAACTTCTGTGGTCGTGTTGGCAGTTCCTAGTGCATGGGAATTGGCCCGCTTTGCCTCAACCATGGCCTGCCAAAAGTCTCGTTGAAATACGTGCTTGTGCCACCAGACAAAGACCTGGCCTGACAGTGGGATAAAAGGCTTCCCCTCGCGATACAAAGTGACGCATTCTCGTTCGATCACAATCTCATCTGCCAGCCCAACATAATTGGCCAAAGGCGTCCTAAGTGAAGTTTTACCAACTTGACATCTGAAGCGGTAATGAGAGTCTGCGTTTGAGGCTTTTGCACTGCCAATTTCTGACCCCGAGCCGGCCAAGGGGTCCTCAAGTGGAATCAGCTCGACCATGGCCCCCTGTTCATCACTGAATAGCAGAGTTGGATGCTGAAGCTGTGCTATGTGGCGTTCAAACTGCTCAGGTGCCACCTCTCTTTGGCGTTCCAGCACAAATCTGGCCCTACCCAGTGCGACATTGCAATTCGCTTCACAGGGAATGTATTCCAGGCCCACAGAGGCTGGATGCAGCTCAAATGGGATTTCATCAGGCGCTGCTATTCTTCGTGTGATGTGCATCCAGAAGGTTGAGTCTTGTAGGGCCGACGCTTCCAAAGCCATAGCCTTTGAGCAGCATTCTGGATAGCCAAGGAGCTTTCCTATCTCAGAAATAGTGTCCTGTCGTTCTTCAATGACGATATCCGTATCGATCCCAGTTTGCGCTAATTCGTTCAGGTGCAGGGTTAATTCAATGGCCCTGGATACTTCCTTTGGGTTTTTGCCAAAAAAGGCCTCGTAAAAACTAGTATCGGGTCTTTTGACCAGCCTCAGATTAGGCAGTGAATCGCACGCTTTCCACTCGTTCACCATCTGGGATTCGATTGGCTCAATCTTGCTGACTGGCTTCACATCGAGGATACACTCAAGTGGAACTTTCAGCTCCTTGTCACTTCCGCGTATAAAGTCCTGGGGCGAAGGGGGTGGAGGTTCATTAGATGGGTGACTAATATTGGGTTTTGCTACGAAGCGGCGTCCCTCGTCTAATAAATCTTCCACGGAAGACACGGTCTTCAAGAGGTTTTGTCTTATCACAGCCATCTGCACTATGTGTCTAGCCAAATTGATGACTGAATTTCCCGAAGACCGACAATTCAAGGCCAGCTCAGTAACTACGGTTGTCAATTCATCAAAGTCGGCTGGTACTCTGTCGTTTTCGATGCGAAGAAGAACCTTGCTTACGTTGTCCAAAACCGGATTGGTAAACCGCCACGGTGCTTCATGGTCGTAAAGATTGAGCGAGGCGGTGTCAAGGAGGGGGTCGTCATAACTTTTGGTCAGCAGTTCATCTTGTTTCGCACGCCAGTACAGGGGTAGGGTTGGATAAAGGCGCAGTCGCCCCGATAAGAGTTTCCCCGTGATGTCTTCCAGTTGAAGAAGCCTAGTTATCGATAGGTTAAGCACCAGTTCTTCAGGCTCAGTCCATGGCGTCATGGTGATCAGGCTTAGTCCACCATGCCTCCTGAAACCAAAGTGGTTAGGCCATTGGCGTTCTAGCTGAAAGAGAATCCGAAGCGCCTTCAGATTGGTTAAACCATCAAATCCTTTGTTAAGTCTGTCCAATTCTTTGGAGCTAAAGTTCTCGATACCAATCAGGCTCATTTCGATTCTGTGGGTACTGCCCTTCAGCTCAGGAAGCGCCCTTTTGAAATCCTCAAACCGCCAGCCCAACATGTCAGAGCGGCAGTCAAACAAAAAGTCCGAGCCTGGTAAGCTTGATTGAACAATGCTTTTTACAGTTGATTCAAGGTGTTTGATAGGGGCCTCGCCCTGCATTCGAATCATCAGACGTTGATTAGTTGACGGACATGTTAGGGCTATTGCCTCTAGCTGGTCTCGTACCGCTTGATTCGGATCCACCGCCTCCCAGACCGATTTATCACTCTCTGGGCGGGTACAAAAGGCGCAGCCTCCGCGTCGAATCAAGGCGCCTTGGTGCTGCTTGCCAAGAAAAGGGTTCGAAGAAAAGGGCCTGTTGTACAGGCAGGGATCTCCCGCAATCAAGAAGGGCAGGGGATTAGTTGTAGACGCAGCCGTATTTCCAGGAATCCAGCCATAATCTGGGATCTGACCAGCCAGATTTGTAAGAAGACGGACGTTGTCATCTGAATCTGGAAACGCAGGGCCGTCTTCCCAAAGGCTGGCAATGGGTTTTGAGTTTCGACTGTCTGCTGGGCCAGCATGTAGGATCTGACAGTCAGGCGCTGGTAGTGACAAGTCCTTAAGAAGATTAGTAGATGGGGTAAGGCCAAAAAGAATATGGGTGGGATTCCAGCTATCCAAAAGCCGCCTAAGTACTGCAGTGTCTTCTTGATTTAGCGAGACTCCAACGGATTCAAATTGGAGCATGTTGGCAGGATCCACGCCAAATCTCACCCATTGAACTTCGTGACTCTTCTTGAGTCTCCCCTTAATGAAGGGAAACCACTCAGCACGGTGGAAGCCAGCGGTGGCGGCAAATTCGACTAACAACACTCTAAAAACCAAAGATTTTTCCCCGCCAAAAGCACGGTTTACGATGATAGAGCATGCTATTAGAAACTGCAAAACCACCCAAGAATTGAGCGAGACTTTCTTTTCAACGAGTCATTGATGGCCAGTTCCCAATCATGAAGCTGTTTTTGGGTAGGACAGAATCTGTTTAATGACGTCCTTAAGAGAGTTGAATGCACTCCACTGCGCCGTGCTATTGATTGGGGATTCTGGAGGGTGACGGAGCGTCAGCTTACCAATTTTTGCTAGTGCCGCTGTCTGGTTTGGCCTGATATCAACTATGATATCAAACGGTTCACCACTGCCCTGTAGCCCGATGTGAATCTCTCCTGGGCCGGCGATAACTACACTCCCAATCTTGTATCCAGCGAATGATCTTTCTTGTAGCTGCTTAAACAAACGTGCCAAAAAATTGGTTGCCCTGACGGTTTTGGAATCGACTTCCTGAACTTCCGTAGTAGTCATAGCACTTGTAGCTGCATGGGGATTGGCCATTTTTGCCTCAAGCATGGCCTTCCAAAAATCACGCTGAAACACGTGTTTATACCACCAAACAAAGACTTGGCCGGACAGTGGAATGAAAGGCCTACCCTGGCGATACAATGTGACACGCTCACGACCAATCGAGATTTCATCAGCCAGCTTGATATAATCGGCCAAAAAGATTCTCTCAGAAATCTTACCCACTTGAAATCTGAAGCGGTAACAGCACTCCGTGCCCGGCGATTTTTCGTTGCTATTCTCTGGTGCCATAGTTGAAACTGTTAAAGGGTCCTCAAGCGGAATCAGTTCGACCATGGCCCCTTGCTCATCACTGAAGAGCAAGGTTGGATTCTGAAGTGGTTCTATGTTGTTCCTAATTTTCTCGGGAGCAGTCTCTTCCAGACGTTTGAGCAATAATCTGGCTCTCTCAAGAGCAACTTCGCAATCTGCTTTACAGGGAATAAATTCAAGGCCAATCGAGGCTGGATGTAGTTCAAATGGGATTTAATCAGGCGCTGCGACTCTACGTGCAACGTGCATCCAGAAACCAGAATAACTAAACGGATTAGTCTTAAAAGCCAATGCCTTTGAGCAGCATTCCGGGTAGCCAAACAGCTTTCCTATCTCGGCTACGGAGTTGCGTTGCTCCTGTGAAATACTATCAGCATCGGGTCTGGCCAGCTCGTTCAAAGGAAATGTTAACTCAATGCTTCTGCAAACATCTTGAAGGTTTCTGCCGAAAAAAGCATCGTAAAAACCGTTGTCAGGCCTTTTAACCAGTTTGAGGTTAGGCAACTGTTTACATGCTTCCCACTTGTCCAACTGCTGAGGTTGAATGTATTCGATTTTGCTAACTGGTTTTACATCAAGGATGCACTCAAGTGGTAGTCTTAGTCCACCCTCAGCGCCGCGTAAAAAGTCCTGGGGTGTTGGAGCAGGGGCCTCATTGTACGCGTGACTGACATCTGTTTTTTCTACGAAGTTTTGTCCTTCTTTCAATAAATCTGTTGTGGAGAGCTCGGTCTGTAAGAGATTTTGCTTTATGACAGCCATCTGGACTATGTGTCTGGCCAAACCAACGAGCGAGTGTCCTGAAGATCGACATTTTGAGACAAGCTCAATCACTTTGGTTGTCAATTCATCGCGGGCGGCGGGTACATCGTGATTTTCCATGCGAAGAAGGATTTCAATTACATTATCCAACACCGAATTGGCGAACCGCCACGGTGCTTCATTGTCGTGGTGATTGTGTGGTGTGGTATCAAGTGGTCCTTCATCATTGAGCTCAAGCAGACTTTTTATCGAAAGGTCTAGCACCACCTCTTCTGGCTCAGTCCATGGTGTCATGGTGAGCAGGCTTAATCTGCCATGCCTCCTGGGAACAAAGTGCTTGGGCCATTGGTGTTCGAGCTGGAAAAGAACCCAGAGCGCCTTCAGATTGGCTATGCCGTCAAATCTGTTGTTGTGTTCGTCCAACTCCTTGGAGTAGGAGTTCTTGATTCCCGTCAGGCATACTTCAATTCTGTGGGAAGAGCCCTCAAGTTGGGGAAGTGCCCTCCTGAAATCTTCAAATCTGCTCACCAGCATGTCTGGGTGGCATTCGATCAACAAATCTGAGCCTGGCAAGTCCGATTCCACGATGTCTTTTAAAACGGCTTCAAGGTGGTTAATAGCGGATTCACCCCGCATTCGAATCACCAGACGCCGGCCATCTGTTTTGTATGTTTGGGCTAACTCTGAGGCCGCAGGTTCATCGACCAAAAGGCCGGCAGTAGGGGCTGAGTTTGTACTGTTGGTGGGGGCGGCATGAATGATCTGGTAGTCAGGTGATGGTAAAGACAGGGCTTTAAGGAGAGATGTGGAGGGGGGCAAACTAAAAAGGATATGGGTAGGGTGCCAGCTATCTAAAAGCCCGCTAAGTGCTGCTGTCTCTTCATGATTCAGCGAGACCCCGTCTGATTCAAACTGGATCATCTCCGTAGGATCCACGCTGAATCTAGCCCATTGAACCTGATGATTTTTATTAAGCAATTCTTTGACTATGGGAACCCACTCGGTGAGCTGAAAATCAGCTGTGGCGGCAAAATCAACTAGCAAAACTCTAAGAACTACCAATTTTTTCAAACAAAAGGACGGGTAAGCAATAGTAGTTCATGTCACCAGAAACTGCAAAATCGTCCAAATCACTGCTCGCAGTATTGTCTTTTGATCGAATTTGGGAAATACTTCCAAGGTCTTAGCGGCCTTAGACAATACTACCTGGAGGAGCTGTGGATCTTGGTGTGGTTTGTACCGGTTGTGGCTCACCTGTTGAGGAGTTGGAACCTGATTGCCTGAAATGCAAAACCGTTCGCCCAGCGGCTGGATGGCGGCAAGACCCAAGGCTAGGGCTGGTGATGCCGGATGGGCGAACCATAACAAGGCGGCTTGGGTTTGGGCTGACTGGAAGCGTTTATCTGGCGACCCGCGAAGCAGGCCAAGACCCTGTTGCAATTAAGGTCTTGAAGCGCGAACTAGCTGGTGATCCTGAGTTGGCCCGCAGATTTCGCCAGGAAGCGGTGCTTATGAGGTCCATGCAGATTCCCCATATTGTGCCAGCCTATGAGTGGGGGACATTGCCTGATGGTTGTCCTTATTTTTCCATGGAGTACGTGGAAGGGGTTGGCCTTGAGCAGGTTTTGGCTTCCCAAAAGCAGTTGGACTTCGACGTGGTGATTGGTATCGCCAGACAGGTGTTGACGGCCCTCGGCGCGGCCCATGATTTGGGGGTGATTCACAGGGATTTAAAACCCGGAAACCTGATGCTGATGCCTGGGCCTGATGGCAAATCAGAGGTGCGAATCCTTGATTTTGGTTTTGCCCGCCTGCTTTCAGACAGGTCAAGCAAGTCTGAGAAGGATGACCCTTTTCGCCTTACCCAGACTGCAACGGTTTTTGGAACCCCCACCTACATGTCGCCAGAGCAGGCCAGAGGTTCCCTTGTTGCAGATGCGCGGTCTGATTTTTATAGCCTTGGGGTGATTTTGTATCAAACCATTGCGGGGCGCCCACCGTTTGTGGGAAGCAAGGTCGCCATTTTGGATCAGCACATCAACGTTCAACCTGAGAAGCTGAGGGAGTTTCGCAAAGACGTGCCGCCAGCTTTAGAAAAGATAGTTGACGGCATGTTACAGAAGGACCCCAATAAACGGCCCTCTTCTGCTGCTAGTATCCTAAAAAGCCTGGACACTGCGTTCGGGCCTGACACAAATCGTATCGACACCGGGAAATATAGGGCGTTACCTAGGTCTGAACTAGCGGCTCAGGTGACTCGCCATGTCCTGAATACCGATTCCCTTCCAGTAATTCGGGATGTTCCGCAGGAGCCACCCAAGTCGCGGGTGAAATGGGTGCCTGTGATTGTGGTTGGGGTTATTGTGGTGGTTGCGGTTTTATATGTGATACTTCTCTGAACTTTGGCTTGTATGTCACTAACTTCCTCCTATCTGTTGGATGTCGGTGCTTAAACGTCCGGTATTTTAAGGTGTTTTTTTTAGGTGGCTTGTTTGACAAAAAGTTGCTGCTAAAATTTTTGATAAAAGCCGGGTCGCTGGTACTATCAGGCGATATTTTGGTGTCGGCTCACTGGCGCTGACGCCCCCTAAATTCTCCGCCAAACCGCAGGCCAACCATTGTGTGCAGGGCGGCCATGTGAGCGGGGAACAGGGTACTTTCAGTATTGGATGAAACGATGCTTTTTCACAGTATTGACTACATTTTATTTCTTACCTTGGTGGTGATTGGATTTTGGAGTCTGGTTCGCCACGGTAAGGCTCGAATCATATGGCTGTTTTTGGCCTCCTGCCGATTTTACATGGTCTGGCATCCGGCTTATGTCGGCTTGATACTAGCGTCTTCTGTAATCGACTGGTTGGTTGGTAGAAATCTTCCAAAGGTCCAAAATCCAAAGAAAAAGAAGGCTGTTCTTTCTATAAGCATTCTGTGGAACCTTGGGGTTTTGGGAATATTCAAGTATTTCAACTTCTTTTCGCAATCTGTGGAGGCCGCTCTTGGATTTTTGGGACTCCAGGTTTCAATGCCGTTTCTCAATGTATTGCTGCCAGTTGGAATATCGTTTTATACCTTCCAGACGATGTCTTACACCATTGACGTTTACAGAGGCAAGATACAGCCAGAGCCCAGCTTGCTGAACTACGCAACCTACCTCTTGTTTTTCCCGCCACTGGTGGCTGGCCCCATTGTCAGGGCCGCGGATTTGCTGCCTCAACTGCGTGGTAAGCCGGGTCTGAGTCCCGCAATGGCTGGTGAGGGCGTCTTCTTGATCATGCGAGGGCTTCTGAAAAAGGTGATAGTTGCGGACTACTTAGGTTTAAACTTAGTTAATCGTGCCTTCGATAACCCTGCGGCCTTCACTTCGCTGGAATTGTTGGTGGCTCTGTACGCTTATACCATGCAGATCTATTGCGATTTTTCAGGATACACCGACGTTGCTCGTGGCTCGGCAATGCTGATGGGGATTAAGCTTCCAGAAAACTTCAAGCGTCCATACAAGGCAACCAGCCCGGCTGCTTTCTGGCGAAACTGGCACATGACCTTGTCTTCTTGGTTGCGTGACTACGTGTATTTCCCGTTGGGCGGTTCTAGGTGTAGCCCAGCTAGGACTTATTTTAATCTCTGGATGACCCTGTTTTTGATAGGTATTTGGCATGGTGCCGGGTGGAACTTTGTCGTTTATGGAACAATCCACGGTCTGGCCATGGTGATTCACCGTTATTTCTACAAGCGCTCTGGTAGAACCAAGACAACAGTTGACCCCAAGTGGATGGTCGTCTTAAAGATTTTCGGGACATTTCACTTTGTGGTGCTTTCGCGAATTCTTTTCAGATCTGACAGCCTGTCGTCGGCCTGGACTATGGTTACTCAACTGGCCAAGGGAACTACCTCTTTGGCCCAGATTTCGACTGGCCTGTGGGTGCTTTTGGGTGTCACATATTTGATTCACTGGCTGCCTGTGTCATGGACTGAAAACTTAAAGGCTTTGTACATAAGGATGCCCGCTGTGATTCAGGGGCTGATTTTTGTGGCGGCTGCGGCTGTTATGGTTAAATTGGCTTCAACTCAGGTTGTGCCGTACATATATTTCCAGTTTTAGAGGTGCTGGTTTACGACTGACCTGCAAGGAGGTTAACGTGTGGTGGGATTTGCCACCTAGCGACCCAGCTAAGATTCAAGACCCAGGATCCTATCGTATGGGTTTATGGCGGTTAGCTATAATTTTTGGAACAGTGGCCATATCGGCCGGTTTAACATATGTAATTCCTGGACTTGAAGACTGGCGCCCATGGGTCCCAGGCGAAAAGATACCTTTGGCCAGCATCGTGAGTTTTAAACCCTCGGTGGGGCAAAGTAGTACTGCGGATAGTGCCCCAATCGATACCCTTGAAAGGGCCCAAGAGCTAGCCGCCCAGACGTTGGGAGAGGGCTTGGCTGCAAACCTTGGGCAAGAGGCCATAGGGGTCGAGGAGGCTGATACTGGTGATGAGAAGGTTGTCGTCAATCTGGAAATAGATGAAAGCGAGCTTGAAGGGCTTGTTTTGGAACTGGAAGACCCTTCTGGTGTAGCTATGGATTCCTTTTACAAGGCCCTTGCTGAGACTGCATCTGAAGAGTCGACAAGAATCACTAGGATTGCTCATTGGGGTGATTCGACGATTGCTGCCGATGACGTTACTTCGACCTTAAGGCGGCGTTTTCAAAAGCGATTTGGCGATTCTGGCCATGGTTTCCAACTAATTGGTAAGGGCACCATGCCTTACCGCCACAAAGACGTGGTTTCTGTGCAGACAGGCTCTTGGAACGAGCACTCGGTCATCAGAAAAGGCATCGCCAACGGGCGTTACGGTTTTGGCGGAGTCGTTCACAAAAGCCGTGGTGGCGGCCAGGCAAAATATCAAACGGTCAGTAAAGGACCCATTGGTAAGAACGTCGGCAGTTTTGAGCTGTTCTACCAGCGTCATCCCGGCGGCGGTAAGTTCCAGATGATAGTCGACGGCGGGGCTCCGGTGGTTATCGATTCGAAGAGCGAAATTTTGGAAGACGCATGGGAGCTTATTACTGTTGAAGATGGGCCACATACCCTGGAACTGCGTACTTTGAGTGGCGGCGAGTCCATCATGTACGGCATCGCCATGGAGCGGCCGCAGGCTGGTGTTGTCTATGATTCTCTTGGGATAGTCGGGGCCAGAGCCTCAAGGATGCTGAACTTTGATGAAGGGCACTTGGCCGGGCAGATAGCGCACAGGTCTCCGGACCTGCTGGTAATTGCCTTTGGTGGTAATGAGGCGTCGGACAAAGGCATGAATTTCGAGCGATACCGCAATGTTTTAACGCAGGTGATTACCCGCGTGCGTGCTGGTAATCCGAACGCGTCTTGCATGGTGATGGCTCCGTTGGACCAGGGTGAAAAGGACAGCCGTGGCAGGATTCGAACCATGCCCAACGTGCCGCAAATTGTGGCGGCCCAGCGTGAGATTGCCGCTGCCCAAGGTTGTGCATTCTTTGACACCTTCCAGGCCATGGGTGGAGAAGGAGCCATGGGGCGCTGGTATAACGCCAAGCCTCGCCTTGGTTGGGGAGACTATCGCCACGCTACCCCAGCTGGTTATGAGGTCGTCGGAAACATGCTCTACAAGGCGATGCTAAAGGGCTTTTCTGATTATTTGAAACGGTCGAACTGAGTTTCCAGAATTTTCAGCTACAATCCTGGATATCAATTAGCTTTTGATTTAACTGTTGATTTTGGCAACGCTACTTCTTCTTTGCCGGGCTTTTCGCCTTAGGTGGCAGCAGCAGGTTTAAAATCACCTCGCCCATTCGCTGATACCCGACTCTTGTAAAATGGATGTGATCTTTCAAGGCCACCGGAGGGTCTGCATTAACCCACGATGGCATGGACATATCCCCACCCATAAAGGCGACGGTGTCAAAAAAGGCGCACCCAAACTCCACGGATATCTTACGCTGGACCTCGACAACCTGAGCCGTTCTGGGCCGTGATTGCCAGGTCCCATCCTCTTCGTTAAGCAGCGGCCTGTCCGACGGCCCAATCAGCAGGCACGACGCCTCGGGGGCAATTTCCCGAATGCGAGCCATCACCTTGCGCAAGGCCTCTTCGTACTCTTCAATCGGCTGGTCATCATCTCCAGCCTCGTTGGTTCCATAAGCCAGCGAAATGAAATCAGGCTTGCGCCTAGCCAAGTGCTCGCGGTAAAGGGAGTCCTCCCAATCAAGGTGGTAAGCCGCCCTTGATCCTGGAATTCCAAGGCTATCGACTATGACTCCAGGCTTTTTACGTTCCAAAACGACGCCAAAGAGCCTGACCTCACTATCGCCCTTAGGTCGAATCTCCATTGAATGGGGGCCGTCTCGCAGTAAAAACTCGTGATAACCGCCGCGCTTTTGTGGCGCCTCGGTCGAGATTTCGCGCCATGGTCCCTTATCAATGCGCACTTGTAGGGTTCCACCACCTGGTTGTTCCAGGGTCCAAAGCTCGAACTTATCGACTTTCCTGCCAATAGAACCCTTCTTTTGGGTGCCAATAATTGAATAGTCTTCGGGGTTTGACGACGCGACACTTGAACCGGCCAGTCCATACCAACCATCAGGCACTGCATCGGCCTTATCGATCCTGTCAGTACGCCACGTATTAGTTGAATTCATGTAAATGTCGTCATGGCCGTAATAGCGCCAAGGTCTTGCTGCCACAATAAACCCATGGCCGGCGTCTCCATAACGCTTTTGCAACCCACGTCGGATAACCCCAGTATAGTGGTCAGACGAGGTATGCGATGCCCCATAAAATACCAACCGCGCCTGGCCCTTCGATTTTTTCACCCTCTCAAGCGCCTTATGCAGCTGGTCCAGAGCCTGCCCAGACGGGTCATACAAAGGAATAGCAAGCCCCATCTTCTCGGCCATCTTCTTAGCCCGCAATTGCTTATCCACCGGCTTAGCGCAAGTGGCAGTTGCAACCAAACTTGCAATGGCGATGGATGTAATCAACGGAACAGTAAAAAGGATTTGGAATTTGGTTGTAAAAGTTTTCATGGAAAGCATAGTCGCGGATTTGGAGCAAACAGTCAACGTCGGATGTTTGGGTACAGGGTCGGGGTCGTGTTTGGCGTGGTGGCTCATGGACCAATGCTGCTAGTCGGCTGCGGTCAGCTTTTCGCGACCGAGACGGTCCCAGCGTTCGCGGTGGCTATCTAGGCATCCGCCTAGCAAGGACCGTACCCTAGTTCCGCTTTGTTTCAGCTTTAATCTCGAATTGTGGTATTTTACTGCCGGTTTGGTGCTTGGTGCCGACTTTGTTGTTGTGAGGTGGTTTTGGGGGGCGTTGTTGACGAGCCGCTGACGCTGGTTAACGCTATTGTGTTGGTCCATGACGACCCACGGGCGTTGGCTTTGATGGACTTGGCCATTGAAGGCTGTGTTGAGGCCGGTGGTCAGGTCAACTGCATCCCTGTCAAGATTGCTGGGCGGCGTGGGACTAGGCTTGGTACCTTGGATGAAAAGGCCATTGGGGAACTGAAGACCGCCTTGCTGGGTGCCAGTGGTCTGTTGATTGCCCTTTCAGCCGCAGAGCCCGAGTATGGGGATTTGGTTGAAGAGGCCATCGCTAGCTTGGATGATGATTGGCCGTTGTCTCGGAATATTGTCGGCATCTTGGGTGTTAGTCGTAAGCAGTCCGAGGACTTGTCGTTGATTGACCACGTCTGGGATTGCTTGGTACAGGCGGGTGCCTTGGTCATCCCTGGCGCTGTGGTCGTTGATGCCCAGGCAAAGTCCTTTGATGCCAATGGGTTGCCCAAGGTTGCAAGACACCGTGCCTCGGCGCGAGATGTTGGCGCCAGCGTGGCTAGGTTGGTCAAGCGCATGGGCCTTTAAGCCTATTTTGTGGAATCAGACCTATGAAAAGATTAGACTTCATTCCCATGAAAGCTGGAAACCTGATAAAAATCTTCGTCCCGCTCGTTACAGTAACAATCCTGGCCCTGCCTAGCCTCGCCCACTGTGAAGACGGCGGGACTGCATTGATCCAGGCGGTCCAGACCTACTATGACGGCGTGACCGACTACAAGGCCAAGTTCCAACAGGTGGTAAAACGGCGCAGCCCCAAAAGGACATTTACCAGGTCTGGAACTGTCTATTTCAAGAAGCCAGGTATGATGCGCTGGGACTATAAAAAGCCAGATGCCGTTCATTATGTCAGTGATGGTACGGTGTTGTGGGCCTATGACGTGACCGAGGGCGTCGCGTACAAGATGTCCGTTGAAGGGTCTGAACTCTTTTATTCAATTGGGTTTTTGACTGGAACAGCCGCTTTGGTTGACGTTTTTAAAATCGAGGTTGGAACCGCCAATGACGAGGGGTTGGTCCCGCTGAAAATGTCACCAAAAGATGACAACGACACCAGCTATCGTTTCGTCACGCTCTTTGTGGACCCGGCCACTGGCCAAGTGCATCAAACTGAGGTCGAAGACCCAGTAGGAAACATTTCCCACCTTTGGTTTGAAAAGCCCTCTTTGAAACGCCTGCCTGAATCTGGTTTTAACTTCAAAGTGCCTAAAGGTGTAAAGGTCGAGGATATTGACAAGTAATGGCCGACCGTTCATCTCCCAAAAAAACTCGCTTTGCTGGCAAGGTCTGGGCCGTTACTTTGGGCTGCCCTAAAAATCGGGTGGATACCGAGGTAATGCTTGGAGATCTCTTGTCAAATGGTTATGCCTGGACCTACGAGCCTGAAGATGCCGATGTCGTGCTGGTGAACACCTGCGGGTTTTTGCAGTCGGCGCGCCAAGAATCCCTTGAGGTGCTAGGCGATATCGCCGCTTTGATTTCGCCACACGCCAAGCTAGTTGCAGCAGGTTGCATGGTCCAAAGCTTCAAGCAACAGATCCAGGACGCCGTTCCAAGGGTTGATGTCTTTGTTGGGGTAAACGAGCTGCTGACGTTGCGTCAGATCCTTGAAGAAACGCCATCAAATCAGCTGGTTGCCAGTCGTCCAACAGCGGCCAATCCTCGCTTGGTTACATCCCTGCCCCCAAGCGCTTATCTGAAGGTTTCAGATGGGTGTAACCGCCGTTGTTCCTTTTGCATAATCCCCCACATCAAGGGGCCGCAGTACAGCAGGCCAGTCGACGATGTGCTAAACGAGGCCTCGTCTTTGGCGATGTCCGGGGTGCGAGAGCTGGTTTTGGTGGCCCAGGACCTGTCGCGTTATGGCGTGGATCTGGCCGAAAAAACGACGCTTTTTCATCTGCTTGACCGCATGGTAAAGGAACTGCCCAAAATCGACTGGATCAGGTTGATGTACCTGTATCCCCAAGACCTGGACGACCGCGTGCTTGAATTGATGAACCATGAAGGCTCTACGAAGCTTTTGAAATACTTGGACATACCAGTCCAGCATGCGGATGATAACGTCCTTAAAGCTATGAGGCGTGGAACCAAAGCAGAAGACATGCTGTCGACCATAGAACGAATCCGCGGCAAAGTGCCTGGTGCCATGCTGCGGACGACTTATCTAGTAGGGCATCCAGGTGAAACAGACCAGGCCTTTGATAACCTGATAGCCTTTGCCAAGACAGCCAAATTTGACATGGCCGGGGTTTTTGTGTTTTCCCCCGAGCCTGGCTCACACGCGGCAAGTCTGCCTGATCAAGTCCCAGACGATATAAAAGAGCAAAGACTTCAAAGGCTTGAGGAAGTCTTAAGTGACATTGCTGCCACCAAAAGGGCGGCCCAAATTTCAGAAATCCATCAAGCAGTCGTGGAAGACCTTGATTTTTCAAGGCGAACACGGCATCAAGCCGTTGGCAGGTTTTGGTTCCAGGCGCCTGAAATCGATGGTTCAGTTATTTTCAAGGCACGGAACATTGAACCCGGTCAGATGCTGGACTTGCGGATTGTAGACATAAAAGATAATGACTTCATTGGTGAAATAGTTTCTCGCTAAAAGCCAATAATTCAAGGAGGTAACGTAGTGCACCCGGTTCTTGACGGAAAGAAAGCTATCATCTTTGACCTAGATGGCACCTTGGTAGATTCGTTCCCAGATATCCAAGCATCAATTAATTATGCCCTCAGAAAACGTGGGCTTAGCGAGCTTTCCATTGAGCAGGTAATGGAATATGTTGGCAGTGGTGTGAAAGTGCTGATAAATGGCTGTATTCCAACAATGAGTGACGAAGAATTCGAGGCTGCCTTGGCCGACTTTCGTGGATACTATGCCCAGCATCCGGTGGACCTTTCCAGGCCTTATGAAGGCGTGGAACAAGCACTTGTCGCTTTAAGCGACTTTGCTTTGGGGGTGCTTACTAATAAACCACACGGGCTGGCTTTAGAGGTCTTGAAACAATTGAACATCGACCACTACTTCAAGGCCATCTTTGGGGCGGATTCGTCGTCCGCTCTGAAACCAGACCCAGCCGCGATGAAGCAGGTCCTTGATGCTTTGGAGGCCGGCGCAGAACAAGCTGTAATGGTTGGGGATTCTTGGGTCGATGCGGCTGCGGCCAAGGCCGCCGGGATGCAGTTTGTGCTGGTTCGTACTGGAATGTGGAAAACCGTTGAAGTAAACGACGATATGGTTGTCTTGGACCAGATTAAAAACCTTGTAAACATTTAAAAATGAGTGACGGATTGCATAACTGCTACGCAAAGTTAAACCTGTGTCTGCACGTAGGACCCAGACGCAAAGACGGCTTTCACGAGCTTGGAAGCGTCGTGGTACCAATCCCCTGGGCCGATGAATTGTCCGTAGACGTAAAAAAGGGCAGCGGCCGCGTTAGCTTGGAATTGGGCAAGTCCCACATTAAGGTGCCAAGCGATGAATCCAACCTTGCGTTTAAGGCCGCCGTCGAATTCCTAAAGCTCGTTGGCAGCAATTATGACGTCCATATCAAGCTTACAAAGAAAGTCCCAATTGGGGCAGGCTTGGCCGGAGGCTCTGCAGACGGTGGCCATGTCCTCAGGATTTTAAACGACCTCACAGGCAAGCCCCTAGACACCGCAAGCCTAATAAAGCTAGCCTCGCAGCTAGGCTCTGACTGCCCCTTTTTCATCGACCCCAAACCTGTATGGATGTCTGGTAGAGGCGAAAAACTGGTGCCATTGACTGATCTTGGCTGCATCTTGCCACCCCTTTATCTAGTCGTAGCAATTCCAGACATTTCCCTCTCAACTGCTGAAATATTTCGCCTGTTTGATCAAAGAAGTAACAATCACTCACTATTGACTCAAAGGGGCACTTGTGCTATACATCCCTGCCTTTTGGCCCGGGGTGATTCGTTCGAAGCCCCAGTCTTTTATAACGACTTGGCTGAAGTGGTATTTGAAATATCTTTGCAATCCCGTGTGCTGCGTGATGCTTTGCTTGATGCAGGTGCTTATGCCGCAAGCGTCACCGGAGCAGGTTCTGCCGTTTTTGGTGTCTTTGATACTCCCGAACGGGCCGATGCTGCTGCCACTAGGATAGGAAGTGCGGATCCAGGTGTTATTACCGAGGTGTTTTGGACGGCAGGGTCGTCGTCCTGAGGTTGGAGGCTTCGATGGAACATCCGTTGATTTTGGCTAAGGGCCGTAACATTGTGGGCAAAGGCGTTGCCCGAAAGCTGCGTGCAATGGGCTTCGTTCCCGCCGTGCTGTACGGTGGTGATGGCGAGACTCGCGGGCTGGTTGTTAATTCCAAGGCTGTTACAGACGTTCTGAAAGGTAAGGGCGGACGAAACAGCGTTGTCCGTTTGTCCATTGATGACGGCAAGGCTTCAGAAGAGACGACTGCGATTGTTCGCGAATTCCAGGTTCATCCACTCAAGCGCACTCTGCTTCACTGCGATTTCATGAGGGTGGACGACAACACCGAAATCAAGGTAAGAGTCCCCGTGCGAATTACAGGCAAGGCTGAAGGCGAGAAGCTTGGAGCTAAGCTGAATCTGGCCGTCCGTCAGGCTAATCTGCTGTGTAAGGCCGGCAGCGTGCCAGACGAGATTGTCGTTGATGTGACCAACTTCAAGGTTGGCCAAGTCATGACCTTGTCCCAGCTCCCACTGCCTCAGGGTGCCCGCGCTGTGTTCGTTAAAGACAATGCTGTCGTGACCTTACGAATGCCACGTGCTGAAAAGGGTGCCGCAGGTGAAGAAGCAGAAGATGCCGCTGAATAGTGGGGTCTTTTGATGAAACTGGTTTGTGGTCTTGGAAACCCCGGTGCTAAGTACAGCAGAACACGCCACAACGTAGGTTTCATGATCGCTGATGCGCTGGCCGATTTTTTGGGTGCCAGCTGGAATGAGCGGTTCAATGCCAGAGTCGCCAAGGGCTTGCATGATGGGAGCGAGCTTTTGCTGGTTGAACCTTTGACATTTATGAATTTATCCGGACACGCCTTGGTGGCCGCGTCCCAGTTCTTTAAAGTAGCGATAGACGATATTTTGGTTGTTCACGACGACGTCGACCTAGAGTTTGGCCGCATTATGCTGAAATCAGGTGGCGGAGACGGGGGCCACAAGGGGATCCGCTCCATAATTCAGCAGCTTGGCGCCAGAGATTTCGCCAGGTTGCGGGTTGGGGTAGGGCGCCCAGTAGGGGCTGGAGACGTTACAGACTACGTGCTATCGCGATTTCATGAATCGGAGCTTGAGCCTCTTGACGACACCATCAAGGAAGCCGTCAAGGGGATTTTGGCTTGGGCTGAAGGCGGGTGCCTTACAGCTCAGAACCGGGTAAACCGCAAGGTTCGCCCTGAAGGGGTGCCTTCTTGCCCAGGTGAACGCCGTGACCCTGGGCCAAAAGACCGTGAGGAGGTTTAATGAGTACGGCTATGAGAAAGTATGAGACGGTGGTAATCACCAAGACCGACGCTGGCCACGAAGCCCTGCGTAAGCTTTATGAAAGGCTTACTGAGCAGATGGCCAAGGGTGGCGCTCGTCACCTGCGATTCGTGGTGTGGGGTAAACGACGCCTGGCGTACCCAATCGGGAAATCGCTAAAGGGTCTGTATCTGTACTTTTCCTATCTGGCGGATGGCGATTTTGTTCGCGAATTCCAAAGGACACTGCGTTTGTCAAATATCGTTTTGCGATACATGACCGTTGTCCTTGAAGAGGGAATTGACCCAGATACCTTTGATTACGAAAAGGAATCTCAGTTCGACAACCTGCCATCTGACAGCGACGATTCAGATCGCGACCGCCCGACCACTGGATGGGATGCTGAGTACGCAGCTTCCGTCGAGTTCGCCGGCGGAGGTGACGATGATGACGACGAAGATCTGGATGTCGATTTGGACGACGACTATATTGACGATGGCGAGGAGGATTAACCATGAGCGCAGCCAGATTCGACCGCAGTTCTGACAAGAAAAAACGCCGTGGACCACCAAGGCGGAAAGTTTGTCCCTTCTGCGCTGACAAAAACGCAAAGATTGACTATAAAAATCCCGCGGCGCTTAAGCGCTTGGTTACGGAACGTGGCAAAATCGTGCCGCGCCGTATTTCTGGGGTTTGTGCAAAGCATCAGCGGCAAGTTGCCTTGGCCATTAAGCGCGCAAGACACATTGCATTGATGCCATACGCGGCTACTGGAGCTGCCGCCTAGGCCAACAAAGGAGGATCGAAAATGAAAATCATCCTGACGCAAGATGTGGAAGGTGTTGGTAAGGCTGGTCAGATATTGGAAGTAGCTGATGGATACGGACGCAACTACTTGATTCCTAAGGGAATGGCTATGGCCGCGACTTCTCGCTCCATCGCTCAGGTAGAGCACCGCAAGCGCATAGTGGCTGACCGCATTGCCAAAGAGTTGAAAACTGCCGAGGCAATCAAGGCGAAATTGGAAAGCCTGTCTTGTAAAGTCGCCCGTGAAGCTGGCGAAGAAGACAAGTTGTTTGGCTCTGTTTCCGCCCGTGATATTGCTGACGCGCTGGCAGATGAAGGTGTCCAGATTGACCACCGCCAGATTCAGCTAAAGACCCCGATTAGGGCACTGGGTTCCTATGATGTTTTGGTTAAGCTGGCTACCGACGTTGTTGCCAATGTCAAGGTTTGGGTAGTGGCCAAGTGACGTTCCCGCGAGTCCTCGTGCCTGACTTGGGTGTCTTGCCCAATGCTAGGCTGATTCCCACCGAATCCACCCTTTGGTATCTTCGCCATGTGCTTCGCTTGGGGGCTGGTGCGTCTGTACTGGTGGTCGATGGGGCTGGCCAACCGTGGACTGCAAAATTGGTTGAGGGTGCGGCAGGCTTGGAGTTTTTGATTCTGGAGCCAAATCCATCGGCCAGAGTTGTGATTTCGCAGCTGCAAATCGAGCTGATCATCGCCTTACTCAAGGGTGACAAGACTGAAATCGCCATCCAAAAGGCAACCGAATTGGGTGTAAGCGCGATTCGGGTTGTTATGTGTGAACGCTCGATTCCGAGGATTAAACCTGCTGAAATTACAAAGAAACTGGACAGATTCGCAAAGGTTGCCATGGAGGCTACTAGGCAGTGTGGGCAGGCCACCCAGCCTGAAATTTCGCTGGACCTGAGTCTCGAAGAAGCGATTTCCAAAGTAAACTCAGCTCTTCCAAGGTTTGTCCTGGATGAGCGCGGTGGAGCACACTCCTTGGCCTGCCAGCTTGCCAACTTGGAAAAGCCAGTTAAAGGCGTTGTTTTGGCTGTTGGCCCTGAAGGCGCACATTCCGACAGGGAGCGCCTGCTTTTGGAAAAAATGGGCTTTCAGCCAGCTGGATTGGGTCCAAGGGTGCTAAAAGCTGAAACAGCTGGTATAGTTGCGGTCGCCATTAGTCAAACCATTATTGGTGATATGGGGACCATCTGATGGGTAGTCCAAAACTGTTCGCAAAAGCTGGGTCATGGTCAGGTCGGATGATAGCTGGGTTGCTGGATCTGATTGTGCCGGCCGGATTGACAGTTGGTTTAGCCTTGCTGACTGACCAGTTTGGTGAGCTTGGGCCAAGATATTGGAATTATTTCGATTATTTCGTTGATATCATAAACACTCATGTCCAAACAATTGGAAAACTTGGGCTTTATTTCGCTGCCTTTTATGTGATTTGGGAGACCATATTTGTTGCTGCTATTGGCAATACCCCAGTCGCTATTTTCTTTGGATATCGCGTAGTTAGCGGTAAGGGTAAGCGGATTGGCGTCCTTAGAGCCTTTTTTAGGGCGGTATTTAGCCTAATCTTCGCTGGTTTTTTCCTGATAGGTCCTCTTTGGGGGCTTGTAAGTCCACGGCGCAGGATGCTCCATGATACAATCAGCGGCTGCCACGTAGTGGTAGGTGCCCCCAAAGCTGCGGCGTCCAGCACGCCCGCTAGGGAACGCTTGGGACCGTTTGCAGCCGGTCCAAAGCTGCCAGGATTTGGGATATCTGGCGAGCTTGGTGGAGACGACGCAGCAGACGAGTCCGAATTGACTGTTCGCGATGCTGCATACGTAGCGGAAGATGAATTGACGGTTCGCGATGCTGCGTACGTAGCGGAAGATGAATTAACGGTTCGCGATTAAGGCGGGATATTTTGGAAGGAGAGCAGTGATGCTAAATAACTTTCGTTGGCTGGCCAGCAGTGCTTTCATTGGGCTTTTCTTCATTTCGGCCGTAGCCTTTGCAGCCCCAGGCGACGTTATTACAACGCCTACTGGTGCCAAAATGGTCAAGTACCGCGGTTCGATCATTGATGAGGCTGGTAAGCCTGTCAGCGGTATATATCCAATGACATTCAAGCTTTATTCGGGAGTTAGGTCGAAAAAACCTGTGTGGTCCGACTCACTTTGGGTGGCTGTGGATAAGGGCAGCTTCGTGCTGACCCTAGGTGATGATAAGCCTCTGCCTAAGTCCGATCTGTCAACGCTTGTATTGGCAGTGGAGATCCGTGGCGCAGGTGAAATTGTGCGGGAGCCCTTTGTATTGGACCCAACACCAACAGCTGTTGTGGCTAAACCTGCAGCCGGCAAAGATCCGGCCGGTGCCAGCGTGAGATATGCCGACACTGCAGGATATGCAGTGGAGGCGGATCATGCCAAGAATGCTGACCGCATTGGAAATATGACCTTGGAAGAGGTCTCTAGGCGAATCGCCACCGAGGCTGGTGCTGGTGGTGGTAAGTCCAAGGTGGGCGCATCAAAAAAGGCGGGAGCAAGCGTTGGAGGGCCAGGTGGTACTACGGCCTATGAAGACTCTTGTCCCAAAGGCTGGGTCGTTACAGGCATCCGCGGTATGCATGGAAACGTGATCGACTCAATTCAATTAGTATGTTCACCAATCGAGTAGGTAAATCTCAATTAATAAACAGATTAAGAGGTAGTTATGTCCAGGGATAGACGGACTCACACGTGTGGCGCTTTGCGGGCAGCCAACATCGGACAAGAGGTGGTACTTTTGGGATGGGCGGCCAATGTACGTGACCATGGCGGCTGCGTTTTTATAAACCTTCGTGATCGTTATGGTATCACCCAGATCAAAGCCGACCAAGCCGATTCGGCCAAGCTGTATCAAGCGGCCGCCTTGATCAAACCAGAGTCTGTCATCAAAGTCGTCGGTGTTGTTATTGACCGAGGGACCAATCGCAATCCCAATATGCCAACTGGCGAGGTCGAGGTAGAACTGAAGGAAATTGAGGTGTTAAACCCATCAAAGCCAGTGCCTTTTCCAATCGCCAATGAAATCGACGCTAATGAAGTCACTCGTTTGACCTATCGTTATCTGGATCTGCGTCGGCCGGCCTTGATGCGCAATCTGGTGCTGCGTGCCCAGATTGTCAGGCAAGTCCGCAAGTATTTGGATTCCCAGGATTTTGTTGAGGTTGAAACCCCGATTTTGACCAAAAGCACGCCTGAAGGCGCACGAGATTATCTGGTGCCATCACGAGTTCACCCAGGTGAGTTTTACGCACTTCCGCAATCACCACAGACGTTTAAGCAGATTTTAATGGTCGCTGGTTTGGATCGTTATTACCAAATAGCACGTTGCTTCAGGGACGAGGACCTAAGGGCGGACCGCCAGCCTGAGTTTAGCCAGATAGATATTGAAGTCTCTTTTGCGACTCCCGAGTTGATGTATGAGATCGTCGAGGGCATGCTGGCAAGCGTTTGGAAAGATGTGTTTGACATCGATATTCCAACACCTTTCCCAAGGATTCCTTATGGTGAGGCGATGGAAAAGTATGGCTCAGATAAGCCAGACCTGCGCTTTGATCTGCCTTTGGCTACCATCACCGAGGTGGTTGCAAAGTCTGGATTCAAGGTCTTTAGCGATGTCGCAGAGGCTGGTGGTGTTGTAACTGCCATGCGAGTCCCAAACGCTGAAAGCTGGTCTCGTAAGGACCTAGATGGGCTCACCAAGGTTGCCACTGAAAACGGCGCTAAAGGCTTGGCTTGGTTCAAGATTGGGGCGGATGACTGGACAGGCTCGGCTGCCAAGTTTCTCGACGAGGGCGTTCGCCAGGCCATGATGGACGCACTGTCGGCTGAAGTGGGCGACCTGATCTTGGTGGTTGCTGACGCTGCCGGCCCCGCCAGACAGGCATTGGGTGCGATACGTTTAAAAGTTGGGGATCGCCTTGGCTTGCGTCCCTATGACAAATGGTCATTCCTGTGGGTTACCGATTTTCCGATGTTTGAGTGGGATGCCGCAGCCAACCGTGCAACAGCAGTCCACCATCCATTTACAAGCCCGGTTTTGCAGGATCTTGACAAGCTTGAATCCGCGCCGCTGCAGTGTCGGGCAAGGGCCTACGATGTTGTGCTTAACGGCACCGAGCTTGGTGGTGGCTCCATCAGAATCCACAATCGCGAGACTCAACAGCGCGTGTTCAAGGCTTTGGGGCTTTCCGAAGAGTCTGCCAGGGCTAAATTTGGCTTCTTGCTTGACGCGTTTGAGTACGGGGCTCCACCTCATGGTGGCGTTGCGCTTGGCTTGGATCGCATGGTCATGTTGATTACTGGTGCCAGCTCGATTCGAGATGTGATTGCCTTCCCAAAAACTACGGCGGCGTCTTGTTTGATGACTGAGGCCCCATCCCAGGCAGACCCGGCTCAATTGGCGGAGTTGCATCTGGCGGTTACCAAGTCATCATAAAGTCGGTTTTGTTCTCAGCCACTGTAAAGCTTTAAAGTCGATAACCACTGATTCCAATTGACAGCTATCGAGATAGCAAGCCACAACAGTAGCGCAAGTCCGGCTGACAAAATGTCCGGCTTGAAAACATGTCTTGTTGGTGGTGGTTCCAAGCCTTTTTTTGAGACCGCAAAATCAAAGATAAGCAAACTGATTATCAATAACACCGCGATTAATGAGATAAATGCCCAGATTTTGCTTGGCCTAAATTGGTACTCGATAGTGTGAGTGCCTTGTGGCACATAAACTGCTCTGAAAATGTGATTGGCCTTTAAAATTTCGGTTTTGTTACCATCGACAGTCGCCTGCCATCCAGGGTATTCGCGGTCTGACAGAACAACAAAGCCGTCAGACATCATTAAGGCCTTTAACACCACGTGATCATGTTCATATTTGTCTATTGTGACTGTGGATGGCGGTGAATTTGGGTTTTGCCGTGGCAAAGATTGGGTGGGTTGCTTTGATAAAAAGACCTTTGATGCCAGGTCAGAACTGGCTAAAAGCTTGGAAACTCGCTGCTTTGGATCGGTTTCCACCTCGAAGCTATGGACTGCATAAGCTCGTGGCAACGCGCTTTTGTCTTCCCAGACCGAGATTGGCCCATCCAATACTTGGCGAAATTGTGGACCTTTTGGGGCAACAGCTGTCACCAGCCATCTGGCGCCAAAAAGGCCAAAAGAGGCGTTGTTGTCATAGTAAATAGGCTGATAAACATTTAAAAATTCGCGGGATCTCAAGGGAACAATGCCATCAACAGAGTGCAAGTCATAAAGCATTGCCTGGTTGTAAATCAAAGACTCCATGGCACCTTGATATTGGGTCTTATCAAGGAGCCAGCCCTTTGCCAGATATTTTGTGGGGACTTTTCTAAAGGCTACCCGTTCGATCCGCTGCTCGATTGTTGGATGGTCTTGATCTGGCGGTTTTTGGGCGTCTCTGGCGGCTAAAATCGCCTTAACTGTATTGGGGGTGTCCCAGTAGCTTGGATCAATGGTCGGGACCTGGCGATGGCCAAAGTCGGCAAGTGGCAAAATGGTGGCGATTGCGAGCAATAAAAAGCTGGTGCGAGGCTTTGATAGTAATGCTGCGGCTATCAGTACGCCCAAGGCCACGGCCGCAATCACAAGATCTCTGATTAGTTCTTGTTTTAAAGGTCCTTTGATGTCATTTCGATATGTAAGTGCCAGGACTAGCAGTGTTGGGATGACCACTGCTAGTGTTGTTAAGATGATGTCTAATGGCTTGATTCGCTTACTTAAAACCGCTTCGACGCCACCGGCTGCCGCAAAGGATGCAAAAAAGGCTATCTGCAGGTTGAAGCGATCTGGAAAACGCAGGCTGTTGATGATTGGAAGGCGATAAATCTCTTTGATTCCAAGGGTTAGTGGGCCTAGTGCTATCAACACGAATAGCGCGGTAAAAATGACCCAAGGGGATTTTTGGCGCAGAGACAAAAGGCCAAGGATTACCACTGCAATTCCCATGTAAATATCAAGCATTGGCCTTGATTGGCCACCTGGATTTAGCCAGGCTGTGTCCATTCCCGCGGAACCAAAGGCTGATGGAACGACTGCTGCAACAATGGATTGCAAGGTGATGTGCTGTCCCATCTGGTCCGCGACTGTTAGTCCTTCGGCGCGGACTGAATCCTTTGCTAGTTCCATTGCTGGAATTAGATGGACTATGTACATGGCTGCTCCCAAAAGGATGGCGGCCACAAAAAATGCGGCTAACTTTGGGATCTGTTTGGAGGGAAAGATGGCTATTCTTGCAATTCCATAGATTGCCAGCGCCATCCCTCCCTGTATTGTTGTCTGAGGATGGCCGGCCAAGGCCATCAGACCTAGGGAAAGGGCTGTTAAGGCCAAATACTTCACACGTCTGGTTTGGACCATCTTTTCAAAGGTGGCGAAGGCCGCTGCTGTAAGTGCTGCAGCTTGGACGATGTTGATGTGCATGTGGTGGACAGCCAAGAATCCGGTAAGTCCGAAAACGGCGCCTCCAATGAAAGCGGCAGGGCGACTTAGGTGATTTGTCAGGAAATAAAAGGTGCAAACAGCGGCCACGGCCAGGTGCCCAACAAATAAAATCCCATATGCATACCATGCTGGAAGCAGGGCAAAGAGCCAGTTTGGAGGGTAAAGTGGCCCGACTTGGCCTTCAGCAAACAGGGGAAAGCCGGTGTAAATTCCTGGGGCCCAAAGGGGAAACTGACCTTTTGCCCAGGCCTGACCAAAGAAGTGGCGCAGTGGGACGTGGAATTCAGTGATGTCATTGAAAAACATGCTCTGGCCAAGGATTATTGGCAGGTGTACAACTGCGACTAGTAAGGCTAATGAAATGTCCCAGGGCAGGTTATGTCTAGTGTGTTGGTCTGGCAAAGTTAAAAGCGCCCTTAATACAGGCGGCAAGTGTAGCATTCACAAGCGCAAGGGGTAAAGTTGGGCATCGCAGAATTGACACGCGGGGCCCATGCCTCTATTCTTGTTGCGATTTTGGAGGCTTTATATGTATATCCGAAAATTATTTCCGCTCTTGATGCTGACGCTGGTTGCCTGTGGTCCCAAATATATTCCTAATACTGAGGTGCCGGATAATCCAAAGAATCGTGAAATTGTTGAGTTGGTGGAGCGTTATCGCCAAGCTGTTGAAGAGCGTAACATTAATGCTCTAAAGGAAATGATCTCCAGGAGTTATTTTTCCAACGCTGGGACTACCTCGGATGATGAAGACGATTATGCTGCAGAGTTGGTTGAGCAGACGATTTTGCCGTTTTTGAAGCAAAACATTAAGAAAGTTCAGTATGGCATATTTGTGAAACGTGTGCGTTTTGAGAGTCCTACGAGGGCTGTGGCTGAATTTGAGCACTCGTTTCGATATTTGTACGTTGTTGATGGGAAGGATCGTTGGCAGCAACGAATCGACTTTAACCGCCTGGAATTCGCGCTAGAAGACGATGTTTGGCGCATTACCGGCGGGTTGTAGTAGCCGCCGGATGTCCCCGGCCCTGTCCCTGCTACAGATCGTGCTAACTTGTCTGTTTTGGCTCCCGATTGTTCAATCTTTTTTGGCGTTTGATCTCTTCGTTACAGTTTTAAAACATGTCCGGGGGCATCCTTCCGGGAGCCAGCTCGCCGTGCCATCCCAACGGTCACTTTAGCAACGCCCGAGCCGGCGCATGGTCGCAAAAG
>DUVQ01000170.1 GCA_012840965.1 Oligoflexales bacterium
CCACAAGGTATGCTCTGATAGCCCTTTTTAACGGGGACAATTCAAAAAGATTTGGGCGAAAAACCCCTAAAATCACGGCTATCAGGAAAAAAACGGCGCCTGCGATTCTTAGGGCGGTTTGAAGTTCGATCATCAATTTCTCCCTCGTTCTCGGACGTCAATTCTGTCACATTTAGGCGACAGACGGCTAACAAATAGGGTCGATTGCAGTATTATCAACCTGATTGTTGGAGGTGCCAGGTGAAGATAAGCTGGTTAGGTCGAGTTAACTTGTTGATATGTTTGGCTATTGTTGGTTGGAGTGCATGCTCCACTCCTGCAGATGCTCCCAGGGATTTAAGTGTTAAACACTTGGAAGAGGCTGTTGAGATCCTGGCCAATCACGCTGGTAATGTTGATAATGCGGTAGCAGCACTTGATGAGTATCTGACCAAAAATCAGCAGGCAATCATTGAGGCCAAGGCGTTGGGCGTGGTTGCGATGGAGCAAATGTCTGCAAGCCAAAGAAGTGAGTTCATGAAAAAGTCCCAAGAGCAGACTGCGGCGCTGAGAGAGCGAATGAACACGCTTTTACAGTCTTATCCAAAAAAGACTGAACTTATGCAGAGGTTGAAGGCCCTGTGGTAGTTGGCTGTAAGCTTGTTGCGGCAGCCCACCATCGCAAGGCGTTTGCAATGCGGTCGGCTATATTGATAACCCCAAAATATCCAAGTGTTGGAGAAGGGGCCAGGTAGTGGGTTCCGTACGATGGATACCCAAATTCCATGAATGGAATCTTTCGGTCAATGCACGCCTCTGCTCCACGACTGTTGGTGATACATAGGTCAACTTGTCCTGCATTTTCCAAGACTTCTAAGCCAGGTAGTTCGTTGAAGGGGGGATTGGCACTAGATACCCCGGCCGCAGGAATTGCACCGATGTCTTTTGCAAAGCCTGCAAATCCAGCCAGGGTGCCAGGTTCTGCCACCAAGGCAAGCTTGGTGCCTGCAGGTATCACGTTTTTCACGGTGTCATGGACCAGAGCATTGCCAGCAGCGATGGCCTTTTTTGCCAATTCTGATCTTCCTGTTGCCTGGGCAATTAGATTCAAAAAATCGCCAGTTGCAGCAGTTCCAAAGGGTTGTGGAACATGAACCAGCTTTGCATCCAAGCGGCGCGATAGGATTTTGCCTGCTTTAACTCCAGCAGGCAGGGCAATTATTGTTTCGGCCAAGGCTATCTTGGCCAGATCTTCAACACCTGAACCTGATGGCCAGATGGACACGACTGAAAGATCCAGATATTCTTCGCAAAGCCTTGTTAATTCGGCAAGATCTGCCATCACATCACCTTCAAGGCGATGCACCAACGGACCAACTATCGCGACTGAGCCTTTCTTTGTCTGGCCGCTTTCAAAGGGCAATCCCCTAGCTAGGGAATTTAAAACCTCGCTGTAGCCGTCAAGCCAGTCAGTTTGAAGTGACTTTGCAGGCACTTCCATGATGGGAACTCCCACAATTTCAGACACTTCTCCAGCAAGGCGGTCATATTGGCTGCCTGTAATTGAAGCCATTGGAAGGGCAGACACCAAGACTGCCTTGACCCCATCACGCTGTGCTACACGTGCCATTAGGTCCCTCAACTGAGGCTCCCGATCCATGACCACGTTCACGGTGTCCGCTAGTGTGTGCGCGATTCGATGATTTCCAGCAGGGTCAAGCAAAGTCGAGTGTAAATCGTGTGTGCCGTGTACATATTCGCCTTTAAAAAACAGGCAATCCGGACCATCAACAACTAAAACCGCGTCTTTTACAGCATTGGTTGCAAGGTAAACTCCGACCATATAAGGGTTTTTCAATCTAGTTTGCCACGAGAGAGTTTTCATCGGCTCCTCCCATTGGCCAAGCTCAGGTACGAGCTGTAACGATTGTAAAACGGCATGTTTGTCAGGCGTTGCAGTCTTTCAACGCTCCAGATTGCACCTGAAAAACCCATTCTAAAGTCGCCTGCCGAAAATTGGGCCAAACCTCTGCTAGTCAATCGATTGTCGTAAAAGAATTCAGAAAAAACGGCACGCACCTCGGCAAGCTCATGGTCCAGCTCTTTTTCGTTGGTAAAAGACGCAATGGTAGTTTTGGTACCTTCAAGCTTGGCACCCAAGCGTTGTGCAGAGTCGATAGCTGCAGGGGCGTCCTGGCCCCAAATGCATATTTTTACAGGAAAACCGAGACTTAAGACCATTTTAAGAACTGGTAGACCAGTTGCCGAATCAGATGCCAAGAGCCTGTTTTCTTGTCCAGGTTCAATCACAAAGCCAAGGACATGGTTTTGGTGGGATTTGACGAGGATTTCGTTCGCAAGCTTTTGGGCTTTCTCATTGATTTCCGCCTTTCTGCCAAGCGCTTCACCTATCGCTGTGAGCCACTGTACGGTCGCCTCAATACCCCAAGGCGGTTCAAGAAAAATTCTTTGGGTATCCAAATCACGAAACACCTTGTTCATTATTGGAATTCGGTGTTTACCTGGATTGCATACAAGTAACCCAGCTTTTACTGCATTGGCCATCCTTTGTTCGGAAGTATCTGGAAGTATTGAGCCTGTGACCTCAATTCCAACAGATGTCAAAAGATCCACCAAGTTACCTGGCCCACTTACCTCGTTGAACCCAACTAAGGCGATTGCATCAGGATGGCTTGCTACCAGACCAGCATCCTTGGCACGCTGCAAGGCCGCATCGAGAAATCGAATGGTTATGTCTATTGGTTGTACGGTCCTAGCCGACATATGGTACAGGCCTTGAGCACACTCTGCCTTGCATTCTGCCAGCACCATTTCAACGTCGTCACCGATAATTACAGGGACGCAAGTGCTATTTACAAACACTGGGCCTAAATCCCCAGACTTGGCAACCTCCAAGCGTACCATCTCTTCCAGCTTGTCTTGACCGCCTTCAATTACGTCCAGATCCTGCAAATCTGTAAAGGATTCCGAGGCATCCGTGTCGCCTCCGAGGGGGTCTGGATAGTTAAAAAAGCGAGGCAGGTTAAAGCGGGCGCGAGGGGTGATAAATCGGCACTCAAGATCTCCGTGAGTGACAGTTGTATTTGGTCCATCAAATCTAAAAGTTTCAAAGAGTTTTCGCTCCATAGCGTGGTCGCACAGGAACTGGTGCCAGCCATCGAAGCTGCCCCAAGTATTAATCGGGGTTATCTCCTGGATTGCCCGATCTTGATTTCCAAGAAGCGCAAATGGGGCCATCACGTCAGCCAAGTATTTACCTGAAAGTGCCTTGGTAAGTCTGCGAATCAGAAATGTAAACGGCCTGTCTAGGTTGCCACCTTCCAATGAGATGCTGATCCTGTTTTCATCAGTTTCACGTGTACTTCGGCGCAAACGAAACCAGCCTTCACCTACACCAGCCCATGTAACGTGCAGGCGCACAGACTCCCCAACTCGTTCTGCTTCATCAAGCTCCAGGCCGACACTACGCAGGTCAGAAAGTCCGCACATGGTCGCCAATATTGACAGTGCCCTAGAATCGGCTCGCTGATAGTGTTTAGTCTTTTCAGATTGCATCACACTGGTTCCACAAAGCGCTTACGCAGGGAAATCATCCTCTAATAAGCCTGAAATGACCAGCTTTGCTCCGTTTTCCGTGGACTTCAAAGCTAAATCGTCAAGTGGGGACCTTTTCGCGGCTTGCGGACCAACAGTATCCATTGTCTTATTAATCAGCGTCACAATCTGGTCTACAGTGATGTGACCGTCTAAAAACGCTGAAACAGCAACTTCGTCTGCAGCTACAAAGGCCATAGGTGCGGTTCCACCCAGTTCCAAAACTTGGTGCCCAAGCTCAACAACCGAGCGTTGGGCAGGATTAAGCGGGATCAGAGATTCAATTATTGCAAACGCGTCGGCGCCTGTGTGGACGCTGTCATCCGCGATCTCAAGCCCCAAGGCCCAACTTACAGGGATCCTCATGTCTGGTGGGTTCACAAGGGCAAGGGCCTCGCCTTGCTTTGTGATAGCTGCAGCGTGCACTTTAGCCGTTGGATCCAAAAGTACGTCGATGTTGTGCCAGTGCATGTCAAACAGTATGGACGCCGCAATTACTTCCATCGCCTTGTTAATCATGGTTGCCGAATCGACCGTTATTTTGGGGCCCATGCGCCAGACTGGATGGGTGAGTACCTTTGTTACGGGAATATGCCTTTGGTTTTCCTGACTTATATCGCGCAGAGAGCCTCCTGAACCAGTCAGGATCAGTCGTTCTATCTGGTCTGAACCTCCAGCCATATCAATCAGAATGGCGGCCGCTGTATGCTCGGAGTCTAGTGGCCGAATCTTTTGGTTGGCCAATTTAGCCTGATGCATCAATAGCTGGCCTCCGCCAACCATGGCCTCCTTACAGCCCATGATTAAAGGACGCCCAAGCTCAAGAGTCTTTAGAGCTGGCGCTAGTCCAGCCATTCCTGAAATGGCAATCAACGCCCCATCAGAGTCTTCATGAGCACACGCGGCCAAAAGTCCTGAAGGTCCGGTGTCGAATTTGGCATTTACCTTGCGGATGGCGGCCAAAAGCTCTGGATTTGGCTGCGCAAAACTGACGACTAAATCGGGGCGGCCGCTTAAAACAAGCTCTAACAGCAAGTCCTGTCGCATACCGCCACTTATGGCTGGAATTCTAAGTCCGTTTGTTTGAGCGACCCTAAACGCGATTTGTCCAAGCGAGCCCGTAGCTCCCAGAATTGCAGGGTTATGTATGGGGAAAGGATGTTTCAGCTAAAGCCCTCGCTTAACCGGCTATAACCTTGGTCCACAGGAAATAGCCACCTGTGGCCAGCGCTGCAGCGGCCAGCACTCCGGCGACGATCCATACGGCAAGATGGCGCTCTTTCGGTGGTGGCGGGCCAACGGTAACCAATGGAACTGTCTCTCGGCCTTCAAGCAGGTCTACTATCGCCATGCTTTGAGTTGTCGGGCGTCTTCCGTCAGAAATAGCGGCTCGTCCCATCAGGTCGTCTTGGGAAATACGTCCAGAAGCAAGCCTACTCATGGTGTCAAGTAAAATCGGAGTCGCACCTTCAACAGGCAAAGGCTGTCCAGCATAACGAATCACTGAAAGACTGAGTATTTCTTCCTGAATCAAGGCTTGAATTCGTTCCTGATTGATACCTTCTTCTAGCACTTCGTGGTGTTCAAACACCGACCGCAGGAATTCGGCCAGCTCGAAATTTGAGGCCTTCAATCCTTTGGAAAACAGATAATCAGTCAGCGCATCAGACATTTCCCGGGCACTAATCCAGCGCTTTCTGGGGTCGCGGTTTAATGCCTTGAGCACCATACGGTCCAGCTCTTCCGGAACATCTGGGTTCAAAAGGGCCAGACTTGGGATTTCCATTTCCTGGACAAGCTGCACTGTTTCTTGTTCGTCTACACCCAGAAAGAGGCGCCTGTTTGCCAGCAATTCCCACAAAAGGATGCCGGCAGCAAAAATGTCGGCTCGATGGTCGATAGCTCGTCCATCCAGGGCCTCAGGCGACAGGTAGCTGAACTTGCCCTTTACAACGCCAGGGTCTGTTATCTCAGCCTGGGAGGTAGCCTTGGCAAGCCCAAAATCCGCCACTTTTACTTCGCCTTGATGTGAAATCAGGATGTTTGGCGGCGATACGTCTCGATGAACGATGCCCAGAAGGTTGCCCATATTGTCACGGCGTTCATGGGCGTGAGCCAGCCCTTTTAGCATCTCACTTGCGACATACAGGGCGACAGGTACCGGAAAACGCAGCCCAACTTCACTAAGTCGTTGGAATATTTGTCGAAGGTTGTGTCCCTCAACCAGCTCCATAACAATGAAGTAGGCGCCTTGGGCACGTCCAACATCAAAAACCTGGACGATGTTGGCGTGGTTTAAGTGCATTGACAGTCGCGCCTCGTCCAAAAACATGTTTACAAACTTAGGCTGACTGGAAAGGCTTGGAAGGATTCGCTTTATGGCTACAGGCTTTTCAAACCCATCAAGCGTTACGGCGAAGGCTTTATAGATCTCCGCCATCCCTCCGGCATTAATTTTTTCTTGGATTTTATATCGTTGTCGTTCCGCCATCGCCCGCGTATGGTACCAGTGAAAATCACAACGCGGTATATTTAAGGCGTAGCGCAAAAAATTTCAAGGGGTTTGTTAGTTTTTTTGGGGCAGGGGCGGAAAAGTTGGCGGGGACGAGGGCGGGGGCGGGGTGGAAAAGGTGACGGGGGCAGGGGCAGGGGCAGGGACAGGGGCAGGGACAGGGACAGGGACGGCTCCTCATGTCTTCTTGACAGCGTTATCAATGCTGTTAGACTTTCTTGACTGGAGTGAGAAATCATCATGAAGCCTTTCAAAATCAAGATGTTGGCGGTCCTGGCGCTTGTGGGCGTGGTATGGGGTTGCGGGAATGGCGCCAAGCCGGTGGACGATGCCTTTGATGCGGTCGACCCGGGTGAGGTAGAGGACGTGGTCGACGTGCCTGACTCGTCGCCCGACGTGCCGCCTGATGTGCCTGACTCGCCGCCTGACGTGCCGCCTGACGCCACGCCGGATGTGCCGTTGGAGGTGCCGGCTTGCGAAGAGTGGGCGGGTGCGCCGGGTTCCTTGGCGGCTAAGGCGGCATTCCTGGACGCACGGGTTCGTGAGAAGCTGCTGGACGACGGGTTGATTCGTACGGTGCGCGAGGACGGCGACGGGAACGTTCTTTCGCGTGAACACCTGCCCAGCACCGGGCTGTGGACCGCAATCTACTTGGCGTCGCAGTCGTACCGCTGGGCGGTGACTGGGGCTGAAGAGGCGCTTGAGAACGCACGGGTTGTTGTCGACGGGCTACACCACCTGACTGCGGTGACCGGCGTGCCAGGGCTTTACGGCCGTGCGTACCAGCGACCTGGCTTTACATATACTTTCGACGCAGCAGGACGGGAGCACTGGGTCGCGTCCACCGCCCCGGGCTACGAGGGCTGGTATTTCAACGACGACGTCAGCAAGGATACGATGGACGGCATAATGTTTGGGTACGCGGCGGCACTGGATTTGCTGGAGGATCCGGAAATTCACGCACAGATCACCTCGGACGTGTTGGCGTTCGTGCGGCATCTAGTCGAGAATGGGCTCCAGATCATCGACCACACGGGCAGCGTAACCGAGCACGGCCGCTTATTTTACAGTGCGCTGGATGACACTCCTGGTTTCAACGCGCTGCTGACCCTGTCTTGGCTGAAGATCGCCGTTGATGCCTACGAGGCGCTGTCGTCCGCCGAGCGGGCTGCGTGGGACGGCCCCGACCTGCGGCACTTCTACGATGACTGCCTGCTGCGCTTGGGCGACTATACCGACTGTCCGGAGATCGACTTCGTTGACCTAGGGTCATACCTAGACGCCACGACCGAATTGCTGATCTTGTACGTTAACGATTGCAAGACCAACTACGACAACATCGACATGGTATTTCACGCGATCCACCCGCTGTTGCGGCGGGACCGACGGCCCGAGGTTCGCCAGCGGTTGCTGGACCTGCTACACGTCGGCATCTGGGAACCTGAAAGTCCCATCGCGCCTCCACTGCACCAGTCGACCCACAGCCTATACACGTTCCTGTATGGTGAACTGACGTGGCCGAACGTCGCGCCGACGTTCGAGGCCGCTTGGCATGACGCCGTCTGCACGCTGCATCGGCTGCCCCAGGATCGCAGTGACCCCGGCGGGCGGCAACTTGACGTCGAGGCTGTGTGCACCAACCGGATGGGGCGTTCTAACGCCGCCAACGTGATCCCTCTGGAGGACCGCGATTACGACAACTACATCTGGCGGCTGGATCCCTACGAAATCACTAGGCCTCGGGCGCCAGTGGCCGGCCAGGTTCACTCACCCGAGGATTTCCTGTTGGCCTACTGGGTGGGACGCCATGCTGGGTTTTTGACCGCGGCGCAGTAGCCCTAAGCTTAAAACCATCCTAAAACAGCCCGAGCCTGCTCCAAACCCGTGCGTCTGGACAAATGACTGACCGACACACAGCAAAAAAAACTGATTTGGACTCTCCTTCAAACACAAGGTGGTGACTTTTGGCTTTTCTTGCAATTGACTAGTGCAAGCTATTCGCACTAGGATAGACGCGGTGTATTTTCAGGGAGACTCAGATGGATTTTGTAGCAGCCAAAAAAGATTTCAGCCAGGCTCTTTCCAAGGTGCAAAGCATTCCGGAAAGTAAGAATCTTTCAAGCGTTATGGCCAATTTACTGTTAGAGTCCGTTGATGATTCAACGGTAAAGCTTACCGCTCAGTCCTATGATGTGACCATGGTCGTATCATTTCCTGCCCAGGTGTTGACGCCTGGAAAATTGGCGCTTTCTGCCAGGATGCTGACTGAATCGGTCAAAATGGCGCCTGAAGCGCCTATCTCAGTCAAGGCACAGCCCAATTATTGGGCCGACTTTTCGGCAGGCAGACTTGAATATTCAATTCCAGGCATCCTGCCTGACAACATGCCTCAGGCTCAGACACCGAATCCAAAGTTCGAAGTGACTTTGCCTAGCTCGCTGCTGACCGAGATAGCCGAGCGGGTGGGCTTTGCCATGTCACAGGATGAAGGGCGTCCCAACTTAAACGGTATTTCGTTGCGCGCCTCCAATGAAGATGGGAAGGTCAAGTTCGAGGCAGTAGCCACTGACAGCCACCGTCTCGCCAAACTGGTTCGTATGGTCGAGCTTGAACAAGGCCTTGAGGACCAGGTCAAGTCGATTCTGCATCGCAAGGGAATTTCCGAGTTAAAACGCTTCCTTGACGATTCCGATGAAGAAGTGGTCCTAGGTTTTGAGCGTTCCTCTGTTGTGATCAAGTCCAGCTCTGGTTACCTGTTGGTAAGACAGGTCGAATTGGAATACCCAGATTACAACCGCGTGATTCCAAACCAATTCAAATGGCAATACAAAGTCGAACGCGCCGCCTTTATTGAGGCCGTCCGCCAGGCCCAAGTTGTGATTTCTGCTGACAAGACACCGCTTGTTCGCATAAACCTTTCCAGCGGCAAACTGGTGGTTTCAGCAAGGGATCCAGATCGTGGAAATGCCGTGGTCGAGATAGACGTTGACTACGATGGCGAGCCCTTGGAAGTTTCGTACAACAATCGTTATCTGCTGGATGCCCTAACATCGCTGACTGGGCGCGAGGTGCTGGTTTCCGTACGTGATCAAGACGCAGCCAGTATCCTGTCCAACCCTGAAGACGGTGGCTTGCTCCAGTTGATTATGCCAGTTAGACCATAATTAGCATTACATCCAGGTTGGTACCTTAGTGCTGATCAAGTCCTTAGAACTCCGCAATTTCCGTAATCTGGAAGCGCAGATTTTTAACCCTGGACCTGGGATTAACCTGATTCTAGGGGATAATGGCCAAGGTAAAACCAATCTAGTGGAGGCCATTTCTTTTTTGTCGTGGATGCGATCCTTTCGGACCTCGCGTTCAGTGGAAATGATCAAATCTGGCCAAGATGCTGCTTGGCTTAGCGCCAGGATTGACCCAGGCGGGCGCCAAATGGAAGTTCAGCTGGCTGGTGGCATGCGAAAAGTGCGAATCGATGGCCACCCGATAAAAGCGGCGCGAGATTGCCTGGACATACTTGCGGTTGCATGTCTTTCTCCGGATGACCCTGCCATTTTGGAAGGTGGTCCAAGCGGGCGGCGGCAGCTTTTGGACAGATTCATGGTTATGCGCCGCCCAACGATGGGGATACTGCTGTCGACCTTTGAGCGGCTTTTGAAGGAACGAAATGCCCTGCTTAAAGCTGATGCTGGAGCATATGATCACAAACTGTTAGAGGCTGTTTCCGAGGCCTTAGCTAAGTCGGCCGCAGAGCTTTTGGCTGCCAGATTCGAGGCCCTGGACAGCATCGCCAACAGGCTTCCTGATATCTTGGCCCAGATGGCAGGAAATGATTTGGGCGTTGAAGTTGGTTATCAATCCAAGTGGTTCCCTAAGGACGCCTCTTTGAGCCGCGCTCAAAACCTGCTACTTCAGGCTTTTCATCAGCGCCGTGATGCTGACTTTGCCTTGGGTTACACCACTGCTGGGCCACAGGCTGACGACATGGAAGTTGGCCTTTTGGGGCTTCCAACCAGAGGGCACGCCAGCCGGGGTCAAAAAAAGGTGCTGATGTTGGCTTGGAAGGTGTCAGAAGCTTTGGAATATCAGTCGCTTACTGGTCAGACGCCAGTTTTGGTCCTAGATGATGCCTTTGCCGACCTTGATGCCTCACGCCAAGCCGGGGTGGTGACCTGCCTTTGTGACTATGCTGGACAGTCCTTTATAACAAGTGCGGTTGCTGATAGTGGCGTGTTGGCAAATGCTTCTGTCTTTTTTGCCAAACAGGGTTTGCTAAGTGCAATGGAGGCTTAGATGGGTAGGTTCATCATAGAAGGTGGGTATCCACTTCAGGGGACGGTTCATCCGTCTGGTAATAAAAACGAGACGTTACCAGTTTTGGCGGCCTGTCTTCTTACTGACCAGGAAGTAGTCCTAGACAACGTGCCACGCATCCAAGATGTCGAGGTCATGTGTAGGATCCTAGCCGACTTGGGAGCATCTGTTAGTTGGTCAAACGGTGGAACTGTCACCATCAAGGCAGCAAACATTCACAAAACCACCTTGGATAGGGGCCAGTGTAACAAAATCAGAGCCTCGATTCTTTTGGCTGGACCAATGCTTGCAAGGTTTCACGAGGTTGTTTTACCCCCGCCTGGTGGAGACGTGATTGGGCGTCGACGCGTTGATACCCATTTTGATGCGATGCAAGCCTTGGGTGCCACCCTTGAAATCAAAGATTCTTACCATCTGAAGGCAGATAAGCTGGTTGGAACTCACATGTTTTTAGATGAACCCAGCGTTACTGGAACCGAAAATGCGGTGATGGCTGCAGTGTTGGCTAAGGGTACCTCGATTATTGAAAACGCCGCTTGCGAGCCTCATGTCCAGGCCCTTTGCAGGATGCTGAACTCCATGGGGGCCAAAATCACTGGCATCGGCACAAACATGCTGCATATCGAGGGGGTAGACGTTCTTGGTGGGACGCGCCACCGCATTGGACCTGACTATCTGGAGATTGGCTCTTTCATCGGTCTAGGCGCTGTAATTGGCGGCCCCAAAGGTATCACTATTGCTGATGCTTCAGCCCATGACTTAAGGAAAATCAAATACGTCTTCGAAAGGCTTGGTGTCCAGATGGAATTTAAAGAAGACGGCAGTTGTTTCGTGCCTGGCGGGCAGACGCTGAAAATCAAAAGCGATTTGCATGGCGGAATCCCGCAAATTGACGACGCCCCATGGCCGCAGTTTCCAACTGACTTGATGAGCATCGCCATAACAGTAGCCACCCAAGCGTCCGGAACAGTCTTGTTTTTCGAAAAAATGTTTGAGGGACGGATGTTTTTCGTGGACTACCTGGTGCGCATGGGTGCTCACATAATTTTATGTGACCCCCACCGAGTCGTTGTTGTCGGGAAATCCGACCTCTATGGGGCCAACCTTGAAAGCCCCGATGTAAGGGCTGGTATGGCATTGGTAATCGCAAGTCTGGTGGCAAATGGGACATCAGTGATTAACAACATCCGCCAAGTGGATCGAGGATATGAGCGGATCGATGAAAAACTGCGAGCACTAGGTGCCCATATCGTGCGTGAAGAGGATTAGACATCATTTACAGTAAAGGCTCGTCGCGGTATCATCTTGGCGTTTCGTTGATGGAGGTTTCCATGACCAGGAAGTTGTTGACGGTGGCTATCGCAGCCACGTTTGTTTTTAGCATCGGGTGCAAAAAGAGAGCTAAGGAAGAGGCAGTAGCGGCTGAGGCTCCTGTTGAGGCCGCTGTCGAGCAGGAGGCCGAGGGGTATAAACCTCCAACAGGGCCGATTGCCACCGTAAATGGCATTCCCATTGATGCTGAGGCCTTCAACAAGGAAATCGCAAGGATTACCCAGGATGGGGCCCGCGAGATCCCCGAAGAGCGGTTTGCCAAGATCCGGGACAATATTGCGAATCGGATGATTGAAGAGGAATTGATTGCTCAGGAAGTCAAAAAGCTTGAAATCCAGATCACGGCAGAGGAGATTGAAGCCGAATTTGAAAAGTACAAAGGGCGTTTCAAGACTGAAGAGCAGTTTGAAAACTATATGACTCATCAAAAGACTACTGCCGAAGACGTTAAACAGGACTTGAAACGAAAGCTTGCTTTGACCAAGCTGCTTGAAAGATTGGGCGCAGTGTCTGTTACCGACGAAGAAGTCCAAAAGACTTATGAAGTTGGAATCAAGAGTTACACTGACCCAGCCCAGGCTCATGTGCAGCATATCCTTGTGAAAGTTGGCGCAGATGCGGTTCCTGCGCAGGTAGAGGCGGCGCAGGCTAAGGCTTTGGAGGCTTTGAAAAAGCTTAAGGCAGGTGAAGATTTCGCCAAGGTGGTCGCCGAGTATTCCGAAGACATCATGTCCAAAGACAAGGGTGGGGATTTGGGCTTTTTCCGCAAGGGCGTGATGGTCAAAGAGTTTGAAGACGCGGCTTTTGCTTTGAAACCTGGTACTTACACCCAGGAGCTTGTGCGCTCAACCTTTGGTTTTCACATCATTAAACTTATCGAGATCAAAGACGAAAGAGTTCGCCCCCTTGAGGAAGTCTCAGACCAGATTCGCGAAAGCCTGTTGAACCGTGCCACATTTAAGGCACGACGTGAGTTGGTGCAGAAATTGAAGGCTGCAGCGACTATCGAGAAAAAACTTTAGGATAAGCAGCGCTCTTTTGAGGCTTGATTGAAGACTTAAACTTTGACAGTCGAGGTAAACATGAACGCACGCAGTGGGCTTGAGTTTGCAGAACCGACAATCTTTGAACGTGGTACTCCTGGTCGCAGTGGCTTTAAGGTTCCAGAATGTGAAGATGGAAAGGTCGCTATCCCAGCGCATTTATTGCGAAAAACTGAGCCTGAGTTCCCCGAGACCTCAGAGCTTGAGGTTGTTCGCCACTTCACCAGGATTTCCAGGATGAACTTTGGAATTGACGTGGGGATGTATCCTTTGGGTTCCTGTACCATGAAGTACAACCCACGGGTGTGTGAAGATGCCGCAGCATTGGAAGGCTTTACTGGTCTGCATCCACTGCTTCCCCAGGACAAGATTCAGGGCGCCTTGGCTTTGATGGCCGAACTTGAGGACGCTCTTGCTGAACTATCGGGAATGCCTGCGATTTCACTGGCACCTGCGGCTGGAGCCCATGGTGAGCTTACTGGAATGATGGTCATTCGCAAGGCGCTTGAGGCTAGGGGCTACGCCCGAAAGAAGGTTTTGATTCCAGACACAGCCCATGGCACCAACCCAGCCTCCTGTGCCTTAGTCGGTTACAAGGTCGTGTCTGTAAAGAGCACTGAAGATGGGATGCTGGATCCTGCCGCCGTTGCCGCGGCGATGGACGATGATGTGGCTGGTATCATGATTACCAACCCAAACACCTTGGGATTGTTTGAAGAACATGTGGCAGAGGTCACAAAAATAGTCCACGAAGGTGGTGGCCTTGTGTATGGCGATGGCGCAAACTTCAACGCGATTATGGGCAAGTATCGTCCAGCGGATCTTGGGTTGGACGTGATTCACTTTAACCTGCACAAGACGTTTTCCACCCCACACGGCGGTGGAGGACCAGGCGCAGGTCCAATAGGCGTTGTCGAAGAACTGGAGCCGTTTTTGCCGGTGCCCAGAGTTTTGCGCAATGGCGATGGAACCTTTGCCCTTTCAGTTGATTTCCCCAACAGTATTGGCAGGATTCGCACCTTTGCCGGGCAGTTTCTGGTGTTAGTCAGGGCGCTGACCTACATCCGTGCATTGGGTGGTGCAGGGTTGGCCAAGGCCGCAGAAATGGCCGTTTTAAACGCGAACTATGTGAGAGCTAGGCTGGCTGATACATATCACGTTGCCTATCCTGGCACCTGCATGCACGAAGTGGTCTTTTCCGACAAGCTTCAGTCCAAAAACGGCGTCCAGACGATGGACATCGCCAAAAGGCTTATGGACTATGGATTCCACCCACCAACAGTTTACTTCCCACTGATTGTAAAGGGCGCGATGATGGTGGAGCCTACGGAAACTGAGGACAAGGCCACCTTGGACAAGTTTGTTGAAGTCATGGAAAACATCGCCAAGGAAGCTATTGATAATCCTGACATTTTGCATTCAGCTCCAAATTTGACCAGCGTAAGTCGACCTGACGAAGTTTTAGCTGCCCGCAAGCCCGTTTTAACCCAAATGCAGGCCGATCAGCAGGACGCCGAGTAAACCAGGTGCCCCCAAATTGGCGGATAAGCCAATGAATTCACGCCTAGATAAAACTACACCCTCTTATGTTCCTTGGGCATTTTTTGCGCTGGCTGCTTGTTTGCTGGCTTTTAATTCTTGGTCAGGCAGCGTTATCCCAGGTGATGATGCCATCTATGCCCAGATTGCTGATGAGGCCTTGAGGGACGGCCGGCTGTTTCATCCCACTTGGCAGGGGGCTTTAATCTTTGAAAAGGGGCCGCTTGTAATTTGGACCCTGACGATTTCGCAGTGGCTTTTTGGACAAACGATGTTTGCCGTGCGATTACCAGGGGTTTTGGCTGGCTTGGCGCTGTTGCTTGCCGTGCACCAAGTTGGCCGCAAGGTAGGCCTTTCAAAGGCGGCGGCTCTGATCTCGGTTGGCGCCCTGCTGGCGACAGCGGTTTTTTACTTTAATGCCAGACGACCAATGATGGACGTCCCTGGTACTGCGCTTGGGATGTGGGCCTTTGTGTGTTTGCTTACGCCAAGCAAGGGTACATGGCGCAGCGCGATAATCGGCGGTGTTTTGCTGGGGCTTGCAGCCTTGACCAAGTTTGTAGCGCCAATCCCATTTGTGATTGCCTTGATTATGTTGCAGTTTTTTCCACAGTTCAGGCGCGTGAAGCCGCTTTTAGCTGCCCTTGTTGTAGCCCTTTTGGTGGCCGCACCTTGGCATATTGCAATGCTTGCGATTCATGGGAGGCCGTTTTTTGATGCCTACTTCGTTTACAACTTGTTTAACAGGATGTCTGACGCGGTGGTAGGGCAGGGTGCTGGATTTACATACGCCAACTGGATATTTAGCCGCGAATGGGCATTGATTATTCCGTGGTTGGCTGGTGCGGTAGTCAGCGTTTTTGGGGCGGTAAAACGGCGAGATGACGGGTTGGTAGCAGTGGCCTTGGTCATTGGTGGCGTTTTGCCTTTGACTGTGTCCGCCACTGGGATTTCCCACTACTTGGTGCCTGTCGCGCCTGGATTTGCGCTGATGGTTGGAATTTTGGCCCGCAGTCTTGGCCAGCGCGTGGTGGTTGAAGTCGTGGCAGCTGTTGTACTGGCTGGCGCTTTCATAGTGGCAAACGGAAAGGATCTGCTAAGGCCTGATTATTCCAGCGGTACTCAGGCAATTTGCGAAGGCTTAAACCAAGCTGGCCTGCAAACTGCGGGCACTTGGAATCTACACGACCCAGCTGTGACATGGTACTGCAATGATTTCAAAGGCTATCTTTACGCAGACAACCCCGGAGTTCTGGGGGCAACAAAGGACATCCCCATGTTAAAGGACTGGGTCATCGAAGTAGACGATGCCAGCTTGTTGGACCTGGCCTCAAAACGCTCCATAGTCATAACGAGCCAAGAGCCAATCGCTGACCTGCTTGCAAAAGCCATCCAACTAGGCCTCAAACCCGAAGTAGTAGGAAATTCCAACACCCGCGCAGCAGTATTGCTGAAGTAGCGTCCAGTAAGCGTCAAATCTTGTTTAATAATCAAGTTGCGCCAATTGGTACGGATCTCAATAAGACCGACGCCTCTGCACCTTGTGTACGTGTCGGTTCTCGTTTCTCGCCCCCCACTACCCAAGGCGCCCAATGGTTGTTGCAATCAGGACCGCCACTACTGTGTTTAGGGCCACGCTGACTAGGGTCCAGCGCCAGCCGATCTCGCGGATTTGGGCGGCAATGGTTGCCACGCAGGGGACATAGAAGGTCACAAAAAGGGTGAAGGTCAAAATCTGGGTGGTGCTCATCACCGAAATGATGTCGCTGGTTCCAAGAGCTGCATAAAGCAGCACAAGTGACAGTTCTTTGGCCAAAACACCAAAAACCAGGGTAACGCCAACTACTACAGGCAGACCAAGCACCCCAGATGTCAAAGGCGACAAGAAGCTGTTTAAGTACCCGTCGACCTGAGCGTATTGAAGAACCGCCATCACTATGGAGGCAACGATGATAATTGGCCATGCATGGACCAAAAACTCGCGGATGCGAAACCAGGTTTTTTGGGCCAAGGCCTTTGGAGGCGGCAAGCGATAAGGTGGAATGTCCATCAAAAGTCCAGGAGCGCTACCTGGCACAAAGGCAGACAGGATGCGCCCCACCAAGGCTGTGACAAGGATGTTCAGGACAAACACACCTAGCGCCCACCATGGACCCAAAAAGCCGGCGACAAGAGCCAAAATGACCACGATTCTGGCAGAACAAGCGGTAAAAGGAATCAACAGGGCAGTAATAATCCTGTCCCTGGTACTTTCTAGGATTCTGACACCCATGATAGCCGGGACATTACACCCATATCCAAGGATCAAAGGAATGATGCTCTTGCCATGCAATCCAATGCGGTGCAGCAAGCCATCGACCAGGAAAGCAGCCCTGGGCAAATAGCCAACGTCTTCTAAAAACGACATCAGCAAAAGCAGGGGCAGCAAAAAAGGCAAAACAATGCCGGCCCCACCTATAACGCCGTCAACTAATCCGCCAAGCATGGCCCACCAAAGGCTATTTTCGGCCTTTGCTCCAATTGCCTCGGTCAAGGGCTCGAAAGGGGCCTCAACAAGGCCAGCTAAGGCATCTCCAACAACAAATGACAGGGTAAACAGCCCACCAAGGGCGACGATAACTCCAATGAATCCCCAAAATGGGTGCATCAAAACGTTATCGATTCGATCTCGCCAACTAAGCTTTTGCCTTGGAACTACCCTTGCTACCTCTTCAAACAGGTCCATAGCCACTGCATGGCGGTGGGAGGCAAACACACTTTCTTCCGGCCAGTTATGTTCATCTGCAAGAAACTTGCGTTCTTTGTTCGCCAGTTCCACTGCATCAGGGCTCAATTCCTGAAAAACTTTGCCAATGACCTCGTCATTTTGAAGCAGGCGAATCGCTAAAAACCGTGTTGGAACCCCAAGCTTGTCAGCTGCTTCCGGTGGGATTGATGCCATGAGCCTGTTCAGGCTTTCTTCTGTGTCTCGGTCGTATGTCGCGGGAATTCCAGCTCTTTTTGACTTTGATGCATGCAAGGCCTTTAAAGCGACCGACGAAACCCCTTGACCCCTAGTAGCAATTGTTGAAACAACTGGGACCCCAAGTTTGGCCTCCAAGGCTTTGATATCAATGGTAATGCCCTTTCGCTGGGCATCATCCATCATGTTCAGCGCCACTACAATAGGCAGCCCGGTCTCAATCAGCTCCACGGTAAGCTCAAGGCTTCTGGACATAACCGAGGCATCGACCACGTTGATGATTGCGTCAACCTGGCCCGACAACAGGAAGTCACGGGTAACTTGTTCTGCCGCATCAAACGGATGTAATGAATAAGTCCCAGGCAGGTCAACTAGGCGCATGGACAGGCCAGCCACAACCACGTCGCTTCTGGTAAACGACACAGACGTTCCAGGAAAGTTTCCGGTGTTGGCTTTAAACCCAGCAAGGGCGTTGAAAAGTGTACTTTTTCCGCTGTTGGGCTGCCCAATCAGTGCGATAAGAGGCCCCTCACCATCGAGGGTTTTTAGACTTTTTTTTTACTCATCTAGCATCTCCACTTCCATGCTGGATGCCATACCACGACCCACTGCAAGCTGAATCCCAGAAGACAGGACTTCCACAAGCAAGGGCCCTGAAAATGGTGCACAACGGCGGATAATCACCTCATCACCAACATGGATACCAAGGCTGGCAAGATTACAACGGTTGCAGTTGCCCTTTTTCAAAGCAACTACCTTCAGCTTTTTTCCTGCCGCAGCTTGGCTCAGTGTCATTTTTTCTCCCCAGGAGAATACATCGCAGAATGATAATCATTTTCATAGTCGTGTCAAAACAAACTCGCCCAACGATTTAATTTGGGTGGTTTGGTTACGAATCTTGGTAAGTTATATACTGTTCTTTGGCGGTGAAACACGAATTTTGGCTGGAATTGCAGGGAAAATTGGATGCAAAAGGAAAAATCCTTTAAAGTTTCAGGCGTGTTACAATTTTTAGGTTCTTCCTTGGGAGGCATGTAATGAATCTCACGCGTTGGGCACTAGTTGCTGTGGTCTTGCTGGTTGCTTGCGCTGGCAAAGACACGGTTAGCGATAGTTTTGATGACCAGGCAATGACTGATGTCGCGGATGATGTGCTTGATGTCAATGAAGAGGTCCAAGACCTAGATATTGTCCAGGACATCCAAAACGACCTAGGCGACATTCAGGATGCATCGGACCTTGCTGGTGACGATGTGGCAGGCGATGAACTGGGCGACGACTTAGGTGACGAACTGGGCGATGACCTTGATGATACTGAGGAGCCCACAGACCTGCCCCCTCCTGACCTAGACCCAGTCCAGCCCATAATTCCAGACTGGCAAAGGGCACGTCAGGTCGAGTTCCTGACGCACTCATGTTCGATTGCGCTAAATGGCGCAAATCCTATGCACCTGCTGGCCCATCTTGCCTGTGAGCAATTGCCTGGTTTTCCTGAAGTTCCCGCCGACTCGGTCCCGTTGAATGCCTTTGACGCAGTTTTTGAAAAGATGTATCGCCTGCGAGACACCTCAGATTTTGATGCGACCCGCTTGATTAACCTGCTGTATGCAGTTGACGAGCATCCAGCCCTGCCAGCGGAGCTTCGCACCAGGATTGAAGATGCCCTGCTTTCGTTTAAATACTGGTACACCGACCCCACACCTGAGCGGGAATTCAACGGCGAGCCAGTCGTGGACAAGATGTGGTACTGGTCTGAAAATCACATCCTGATCTTTCGCACCGTTGAATATTTGATGGGCCAGCGTTTTCCTGACCGGATTTTCACGGTCACTGGTGAAAATGGTGCTTGGCACCGCAAGCGTGCTCGCGCTGAAATCATCAAATGGCTTGACGAGCGCGCCCATTGGGGCTTTACCGAGTGGCACTCCGACGTTTACTACAACTGGGACCTGAACCCCTTGATTAGCTTGATCGAGTGGGCAGACGACGAAGAGATTGTAAAGCGTGCTAGCATGGTTTTGGATTTGTTTTGGCTGGATGTGGCGTTACACCTGCACCGTGGAAATTTTGGGGCCACCCACGGCCGCTCATACATCAAGGACAAGCCGGCCGCTATTAAACAAGACACGTTTTGGGTCACGAAGCTGTTTTTTGATGACACCGACATCCCATGGATAGATGCCGCACCAGGGTCGACTGTGTTGTTTGCTCGCAGTCAAAAGTATGTGATGCCGTACGCCATCCGAGCGGTCGCCTTACATGACCAGCCCTTTGAGGGTCGCCAGCGCATGAATTTGCCCTTGCCTGAAGAACCGCCTAGGTCATGCGATGCCCCAGTGCCACCGCCGCCATATGGCCTCTCCTATACTGAGGAGCACCTGCCTTTATGGTGGTCAATGGGTGCCATTACTGCATGGCCTGTCCTGCCCCTGACTCTGGAGGTGGCAAATCGCTACAACCTTTGGGAAGGTCAGTTGGATGCAGTTGCGCAAATCTCGGAATACATTGATTTGACTCAGCCAATTGAAGATGTCCTGTGCAGTATTTTCTTTATTTATCAAGCCTTTTGGAGGGCCATCAATTCAGGGCTGTTGACCGAGGTCTACACCAAGACTTTCAAGACCCCACATAGCATGCTCTCCAGCGTCCAGGACTATCGAAAAGGCAACATGGCAATGCAGGTGCACGCCTGGCAGGCGACGTTGTCTGAGTCGGCTGTTGTGTTTACAAACCTGCCAGGAACGCTGCCTGTGAATCCAGGCGACCCAGTGCCGCCGGATTGGGACTGGCAAAAGAGCGACGAGCATGGCAGTGGGTACTGGACCGGCGATGGTGCCCTGCCAAGAATTGCCCAACATCGCGATGTTGCAATCATTTTGTATGCTCCTCAATTCCCGTCAGCCCCCCTGAACATCAGTCAGTTTGCCTATAGAGACGAGACTCACGCATATTTCCCGCACGCTCATTTTGACGAGGTTGTTCAAAAGGACGGCTGGACCTTTGGGCGCAAGGATGATGGCTATGTTGGCCTTTGGTCGCATCAGCCAACTAGCTGGCGCACCGGCCAACCTGAAGTGTTTGAAAATGGTGGCCTGCCCTTTGATTTGGTAGCCGAGGGTGCTCAAAACGCCTGGATTGCGCAGATTGGTGACGTCGACGAGTGGGGCTCGTTTGCCGCCTTTATGGATGCTCTGTCGAGCGCGTCCATAACGGTTAAAGAGGTTCCTGATGCTGATGATGATGGCTTTGGCGATGGGTTTTCAGTGGCCTACGAGGCTGCAGGTCGGGGTACCTTCACATTTTCATGGCACGACCCCTTTAAATTGAATGGCGAATCAATCCCCTTGACCTGGAGATGGCGGTATGACAATCCCTTTGTGCGTACCACCTTTAACAGAACCAGGTATCACATCGTTGTTGATGACCACGAACTGTTTTTGGACTTTGAAAGCGACAGTCGCCTGGCTACAAAAGCGCCCCAAGATTGACCGTGCTGACCAGAAATTGGCATTTGAAAAAAGATAGCCGAAATTCTTAAATTTCTTTGATTAAGGATGACAATACAAACTAATACGTATCAAAGGGCATTATTTCAAAATTGAACTTGAAAATAATGCCCGTATCTGGTGCAATAACCTTGGTCAGGAGGCGAGCAAATGATTCGTAGGAGTATTTCCAACCAATTAATCGAACTTGTTAATCAAGTACCCGTGATAACAATAATTGGACCTAGACAGTCTGGGAAAACGACTTTAGTAAAAAGTACTTTTCCAGAATACAGTTATGTCAACTTGGAAGACCCTGTAAGTAGAATGTTAGCAACAGAAGATTACAGAGGGTTTTTGCACACATATAAAGAGCCGGTAATCATAGATGAAGTTCAAAGGGTGCCTGAACTTCTTTCAGCAATACAAGTTATGGTCGATGAGGACAGGGGAAAGAATGGCCGTTTTATACTTACCGAGAGCCATCAACCAAGGTTGCAAAAAGGAATCGCACAATCCCTAGCAGGTAGAACCAGTATTTTAACTTTACTTCCTTTAAGTATGAATGAACTTTCAGAAGAAGGACTATTAGAGAAGTTATCTACCGATAAATTACTTTTACGAGGTTTCATGCCTGAACTTTATAGGGAAGGCTCCAGAGAACCAATCGTTTATTACCGCGACTACTTAAATACGTATGTTGAAAAAGATTTGCGAGAAATGTTAGAAATCAAGAGCTTGGATAAATTTTTAAGGTTTTTGACTTTACTTGCAGGTAGGGTAGGACAGGTGATCAATTTATCTGCTATGTCGGGAGAAGTAGGAGTTTCATCTACGACTTTATCTGAATGGTTATCGGTACTTGAAGCCTCATATGTTGTATATAAATTAAAGCCCTATTTTTCTAACATTACAAAACAACAAATTAAATCACCGAAAATCTATTTCACAGAAATTGGGCTAGCATCCTATCTTTTAGGGATAGAAACAGAAAATCAGGCAAATCGAGACCCTCTACGAGGAAATCTTTTTGAAAATCTGATTGTTTTAGAGGTTCTAAAGTCAAGGCTAAACCAGAATCAAAACCCTAATATCTATTACATGAGAACCGCCAAAGGTGTTGAGGTGGATTTGATTGTTAAAAAAGAAGAAAAACTGTACCCATTTGAAATAAAAACATCGATGACACCGAATAAATCATTTTCGAGGCATTTATTGTCCTTTGTTCAAGCGGAGGAAAATGCCTTGAAACCAAGAATTATTTACACAGGACAATCCTATCCACAAATCAGTGGTGTCGAGTATGTTAATTACAAAGATTTGAAAACTCTCTAAGTGATTAACCTTTAAGGTCAATCTTTAACAAATCCTGAGACTTCCCCACTTCCATCGTAGGCGATGCGGTGTTAGCCACGATTCCCTGTCAAATGAACTTTATCTGCGAGAAAGTTCTAACTCATTGTTTTGGCAGGATAGAATTTGCGGTGTCATGCTCCACGAGCGCTAGCCATCGCGCAATCCCATAATGCCTAGCCTAGAACAAACGGAGCTTCAGCTAGGAGGAAACAGCGGTTATTGGTATTGCTTCCGCCCTTGTTTTATGCTACCAATCTCACTAAAGCATTGAACGTTGGTGATTTGCACCACAAAGGAGTAATAGATGGGTCTGATTAAAGCATTCGCCGGCGCCCTAGGGGGCACTTTGGCTGACCAATGGCTCGATTTTTATACAATCCCAAGCGGTCTGCCTGCAACCGCCGCGCTTTTTGCCGCCGTACCACAGGGGCAAAATGCCGGGCGTGGCTCAAATATCAAAGGTTCTACCAATATCATTTCCAACGGTTCGCGTATCGTTGTGCCTGAAGGGTATGGCCTGATAACCATGGAAGAAGGGCGTATTACTGGCGTGGCCACTGACGCTGGTGGCTATGTCTGGGATTCTGCCGCTGTCAACTCACAGTCAATCTTCGCCGGTGATGGCTTCTTTGGTCCTTTCATTCAGCAAAGCTGGGACCGTTTCAAATTCGGTGGACAGCCTGGCGCAATGCAACAGGCCTTCTTTGTTTCACTGAAGGAACTGCCCAACAATCGCTTTGGCACACAGTCTGAAATCTACTGGGACGACGCCTTTTTGGGCACCCAGGTTGGGGCGATGACTCGTGGCACCTACACGTTAAGAATTGTTGACCCTATTTTGTTTGTGAAGAACTGGGTGCCAGCCGCTTACTTGACCGCTGGTAAGGTCTTTGACTTTGCTGACCTCGATAATCCGGCTGCCGAGCAACTGTTCAACGAAGTTGTGAGCTCACTGGCGCCAGCATTCAGCCTGTACACCAATGATCCCAACAAGGGCAATCGCATTAGTCGCATCCAGCAGGACTCGATGGGGTTTGCTCAAAGCCTGTCACGGGCGGTTGAAGAAAACTACCAGTGGCGGTCAGGTCGCGGCATTGAAATCGTCAAGACTGCGATCATGTCCATCGAGTACGACGCCAACACCCGCGAACTGCTGGAAACTGTGAAACGTGCAGACGCGTTGCAGGGTGCTCGTGGTAATGCAAACCTGCAAGCCAGCATTGCAGCAGGTTTCCAGGCCGCTGGCGAGCAAGGCGGCGCTGGTGGAATCATGGGCATGGGAATCGCCTCGGGAATGATGGGCGGATTTGCTGGATTGCAGCAGCCTGTCCCACAGCAGCAGCCCGTACAGCAACAGCCTGCAGCGCCCGCGGCGCCAGCTGAGGACGACACCATGGCCAAGTTGAAAAAAGCGAAGGAAATGTTGGACATGGGGTTAATCACCCAAGATGACTATGATTCTCTTAAAAATAAAATACTAGGGCTGTAAAGATGTCTTCGCAGAATTTTGATGGTGACAGAGGTGGCGGCGCCGGCCAGCTTGGGCCAGGTAGTGTACGTGATGTACCGCCTCCGCCAGGAGAGCAAATCCCTTTACCTGAGGGGCTTGATTACGACAAGCTGCCAGAGGCGGTGCGCGAAGAGCTGGAAGGTTCGGACCCAGAGGTGATCGACATCCGAAGTGGAGCGGCCGGTTCAGGCGTCAACCGCTGCCCAAAATGTGGCGCCTCTGAGACTAAGCCGTTGTCATCCGGCGAACTGATGTGCATGTTCTGCCGACACAAGTGGACCACCGAGCGCGTCGAAGAAAAATATGGCCTTGGTGAAGGCATCGATAAGCTTGTTGGTATTGTCAGAGGTGCCGGGGCCGCAGACATCGAGGATGCTGGCGACTCTGCGCACATAGTGACCTTCAAATGCATCGGCTGTGGTGCCGAGGTGGCCATCAACACCGAAAACTCGATGAGCGCTCGTTGTCACTGGTGTCGTCACGTTCTAAGCGTCAATGAACAGATAGCGAACGGCGCCGTTCCAGATGCGGTTTTGCCCTTCAGAATTAGTAAGGAAGATGCAATCCGGCGCATCAGGCAGTTCGCTGGCAGACGCTCCTTTTTTGCTCTTAAAGCCTTCAAAAAGGAGTTCACCCCTGAAAACGTACTTGGCGTGTTTTTGCCATACATGATTGTTGATGCCAACGCTGCAGCGGAGGTCCAGGGCGAAGGCGAGATTGAGACTGCGAGCTACACAGAAGGCGAAGGCAACAACAAAACTACGTACTACGACGCTGATGTCTACGCTGTTGAACGCAAGGTCAAATTCCTGGTTGACGACCTTCCCATTGAGGCGTCGAGCCAGCGCAGCAATTTTGATCGCAAGGCCAATACCAACAATATAATCAACACCATTTTGCCTTTCGACACCGAAAACGCGGTGGCATGGGACGCCTCTTACCTTGCTGGCTACAGTTCTGAAAAGCGCGACCTGAACATAGATGGGATGATGCCCGTCTTGGAGGATCAGCTTTTGAGCATAGCCCGCTCAGAGGTTTTGCATACGCTCAGGGAGTATGACCGAGGCGTACGCTGGGACCGAGAGCATCTGGACCTGAAGGGGTCGCGCTGGGTGGTGATGTACTTACCGGTCTGGCTATACTCGTATCATCAAAAGAAAGGCAGAGAGCGGGGTTTATTGCACTACATTGCCGTCAACGGCCGTACCGGCGAAACCATGGGCAGCATCCCAATCCAGACATGGAAGTTGCTGCTCGCGGCATTGACATTAGGGACCGTCCTTGAAGGCGCAGCAATTTGGCTTATAGCCATGTTTGGTGGGTAATTATGAGCGGCGAAGAACAAGATTGGATATACATGCTATTAGCAGCTGGACCAACAGGCGCGGCATTATTTTACTGGTACATGTACCGCTTCTACCGCAACACAGACAAAAGTCACGGGTTCGAGCGTGAAACCGCAATTGACGCCGAAGAAGTAGAATGCACAGACTACAAAATCGGAGAAAACAACAGAACCCGCCAACGCAGCATAAGAGGCGAAAATTCCAAGTCATTCCGCGACCGAGTACAGCGCTACTAGAGGCCACGCCATTTTAGCGATTTTAGATTTGGTGACTTCTTCCTTGATTAGCTGGGGTCTATGCGTCGGCCCAATCGCCGTCGCTGATTAGTGCTTCCAGATCCTCCAGAGGTGCATTTACGAGGCGTGCTAGTTCGCGTAGCTTGCCCGTCGAGATGAGATCGCGTCGGTAGGCGTCAAGCCCCAGTCCAAGGAAGCGATGCCTGAAATCGTTGCTTTCGTTAAAGCGGTCAGGCTCAGCGAGACCCAGGAGCCTAGCGGCCGTGCGACTTCTGCCGCGTTGGTCCTCCTCTTTCAGTCTAAGGAGCTCAGCGTTAGTGATGAGGCGCAGGTTGCGTAGACGGTAGAGTGCCGCCGGGACGCTCACGCCAAACAGTGACGCCATCTGGACCACGTCGTAGATCTGCAGATCCTGAGAGTTCGGGGCAAAGCGTCCTTCTACAGTCACGGCGTTGTTCTCATCGTACACCTGCACGAGGGTGCGGCTTGGTTTGCCCTTGCCCAGCCTCGCTATGAAGTGCGCAACCGCATCAGCAGGCATCAGGAAGCAAGCAGCGAAGCTGTTTGCACGAACCTCAATAAGGTCGTCGTTGGCCGACGCACGGCTTACGGTGCCGAGCCGATCACGATCCATGAGCAAGTGCGCGTACTCGTGCGCGAACGAGAATCTGCGCCGCCAGACGTTGTGCAGGCTATTGGCAACGACAAAGAACCCCAGCTTGGCGTCACTGATGCTAAACCCTGAGACATCGTCTGGGAGATCGACTAGTCCGGTCCTGACGCCTTGCCGCTCAATTAGTTCGACCATCTCTGGCACAGGAGAAAGACCAAGGCCAAGCCGCCGGCGCTCTTGTTCGGCTACTCGCTTTCCTTGGTGAACGGCCTCCGACTTGGCCTTCGGCACTACCTGAGGATAGGTAGCCAACGCAGCCTGTTCCCGTCTGATCTCAAGCAGTTCCTCAAGGTTGGTAAGCTCGCGGCCAATGGCAATACACTCGCGGATCTTCTCAATGACCTCGGGATTATCGGCGACTGTCGGTTCGGCACGGAACAGTGCGGCAAGCGTGTCATCCTCGCTAAAGGAGTGGGCTAAAAACTCCCGGATGTCACGCCCAAAGAGGTACGCAAGCCGGTCAAGCTCCAGGCTCGAAACCGTGCGATTACCAAGCTCCATCTGTGCGACGGTAGAGCGCGAAGTCCCCAGGTATTTCGCGACCTCGTCCTGCGTCATCCGGCAGGCTTCTCTGGCCGCTCGCAAGCGGCGCCCAAGCTCTTGTGCATTGATAGGCATGGGACCTCCTATGAGATCAGGGTCAAGTTTCCAGGCGTGAACGCGTCCAGAGCCACGGATGGCGCAGCAACATTGGCAGCGCCGCCTTTTGCGATTGCCCCAGCGACCATGAGCATTCTTCCATAATACAGGAACCAGCTCCTGTGTGATGATAGTAATCCTAACATTAATAGTCAAATTACGGATTCAGTGTTGCCCAATTAAGCGCCGGCCCCCAAGTCGCCCCTGGCTATTGCGGTAGTGCTGCAGTAACCCTAGAAAAATACAAGGTAAAGGCTGAATATGCTAGGTTGGTAACTCGAACGCTATGCGCAAAACTTGTGAAAAATAAAAGTTTTGCGCATATAGGAATGACGGAAAAACTATATTCAAGTCACTTACAGCATTGAGAATCCAAGTGTAAAAGAGAGAGAACTATCCTCTTTTTA
>DUVQ01000171.1 GCA_012840965.1 Oligoflexales bacterium
CCGCCAAAGGCAGGATCGTCACCCTTGGCCTTCAACCAATAACTCCTGAAACTGGCTACGGATATATTCGATTTGGTGATTTCATTGGTGACACAGAGTCAGTTAACCAAAAGTACAGAGCCCGAGCCATTCAGGCTTTTGTCGAAAAACCTGATCGCCAAACGGCTATGTCTTATTTAGAAGACACACGCTATTTGTGGAACAGCGGAATCTTTGTTTTCAGGGCTGATACCATGCTTGAGCAGGTCAAAGAACATCTGCCAGACCTTGCCACATGTGTAAACGAACTTGAGAACATCAATCCTAAAGATTCTAAAGCTATAAAGAAATGCTGGGAGGCAATGCCTAGCATCTCAATCGATTATGGCGTTATGGAAAAAGCCCAGGGGTTGCTTGTAATTCCGTCATCTTTTGGCTGGAGCGACGTAGGCACCTGGAATGCCTTGGGGGCGTTTCCAAATGATGCTTCGGACAACTTTACACATGGCGATGTGATAGCGATTGATACCGCAAACAGTGTGCTTTACTGTGATGAAGGACTGTTAGTTACTTTAGGTATGGAAAACGTCGTGGTTGTTTCAACTAATCGTGTCGTCATGGTTTGTCCGACTGATCGCACTCAGGAAGTCAGGAGAATTATTGATGAACTGAAGGCGCGAAACAAGGGCGAATATAGCTAAATCATCAAAACAACGAGGAATATAGATGAAGGTAGCCTTAATTGGTTTGCCCCAAAGCGGCAAAACTACAATGTTTCGCGCTTTGGTTGGGCCTGGTGTATCAAAGGAAAAAGGGTTGTTAAACCTTGGCATTGTCAAGGTTCCAGATAAACGAGTTGAAAAGCTTGCCCAAATCTACAATCCAAAGCGGACGGTTTACGCCCAGATTGAGGTAGTTGAAGCAACCGCAGTTCACAAGGGTGACAAAAAAGGTGGGCAGGGCTCAACTCTTGACCCAGCCTTGCTAAACTTGCTTAAACCAATGGACGCCTTTTTGTTGGTGACACGTGCCTTTGATGAAGAAGGCCTTTGTGAGCCCAGGGCAGATGTTGAAGCTATCATTGAAGAAATGATGCTTTCCGACCTTATGGTACTAGAGGCGCGACTTGAGCGAGATGAGCTTGACCGCAAGAAAGGAAAGTCTGTAATACCAGCAGAAGAACTTGATGCACTGACAAAATGCCGCGAATTGCTTGAAAGTGGCCGTTTGATTGCCGAGGCTCCAGATGTCGCAAATTTGGCGGAACTTCGCACTTATGCCTTTTTAACGGCTCGCCCAATCTTGGTAATAGCAAACGTGGCCGAGGCTGATGCTGGCACACCAATCGAAGAACTTTTAAAGCGTTATGACCTACCAGTTCGAGGGCTACAGACATTTGCATGTTGTGCGCAGATAGAGGCAGAGTTACAGGAATTACCAGATGACGAACGTCCAGATTTTATGGAGGCACTGGGAATAACCGAACCAGCGGTTAACATCGTCATTGAACAGGTTTACAAGGCCTTGGGCCTGATATCATTCCTGACCACCGGTGAAGACGAATGCCGAGCATGGACCATCAGAAAGGGCACTTTAGCACCTAAGGCCGCCGGAGTAGTTCACAGTGACATTGAAAAAGGCTTTATCAGAGCCGAGGTAATCGCTTATGACGAGTTTGAAGCCCTAGGCTCTGAGCAAGCGGCAAAAAAGGCCGGAAAATACCGCTTGGAAGGACGAGAATACGCAGTCCAAGACGGTGATATTATTCATTTTAGGTTTAACGTCTAGCCCCTATATTGATTCCAAAACCACCCACCACAAACCTTTGTTTATACAAAAGCAATCCAATAACGCCAGCCAAGGCCGTTGCATCCTTGTAGTACATGGCACTCTTCAACTCTTTATCTGTAAGCCCCAACTTAGCAAAAGTGGCCTTGCAAAACTCCAACTCCCGAGCCTCAACCTCATCCAGTGATACCGTGGCCTTTTTCAATTTACAGTCATACTTGAAAATGATGCCATCAAACAACTCATAGATTGGGGAGCCAGGACCCAATTGGCTGTCGGTAACTGTTACCAAACGGTCCATTTCGTACAAATACTTTTGAAAGGCCAGGGAAAGATATGTAACCATTGGAAAAACATGATCTTTTATATTGACCGAATGAGCCAGACGCAAAAGCTCACGATAAGTGGCCTTCCCACACTTTTTAAAAAGCGTCACTATGGAATCCGCCGCTTCACGAGCCCTAGTGTCCCAGGCCATTCCAGTAACCATCACCTTTGCACTGTTCAATATGGATAAGTTCTTGTAACACTGGTAAATTTTGTCACTTGCCTCATAGTTATCAATAGTCAAAATGTTGTGCATTCGGTCAGCCATTTTAACCATGGCAGCAATATAGGCGACTTGTCTGTCTGCATTGTTAAAGACATCATTGATCGATTCGTAGTAATTGTCGCTCCTTTTTCTGGTAAGCGCATCGGTGGCGCCAACTATTAGTCTAGCTTCAGCTGGTCTTACGTCCACCTCATAGCACAAATCCGATATTTCTTGGCTAAAATGCATCCGAATTGGGTCAGAAGCATCAGGGTGAAGTTCCTGGTATTCGTTGAAAAAATGGTCGGTTCTTTCCTCTGGCACATCGTGTAAAAGACCAATGGCAATAACGTATGGTTTGCATCCAGCCAGCTTTAAAAAACGGGCCACATTCGTTGGATGGACAAAGGCTTGCTGACCATTTTTTCGCCTTCGCATCCTAGAGTAAAGCTCTTGTGCCAACTGGTAAACCCTTGTGATAAGCCCTATGTCTGTAGGATCTTCAATACCAGTCAGCAACTCTTCCAACGTCACAGGCTCTGGACGAGCGTGCCAAATCTCGAAAGGCTTGTATTGCTCCCTATTGTTTCTGTCCATCAAACCCTCCATCCCTGTGCAAACTGTCGACACCACTTACCACATACCCTTCCTTGTACAGCAACAATGCAACCACTTCACCAAGTGCCAAAGCGTCCTTGTAGTGAATCGCAACCAGCAACTCATCGTCAGTCAAATGCTCATTCGAAAAAATGTCTTTGCAGTATTCGAGTTCATTGTCCACAATTTTCTGGAACGCCTCGTGATCACGATAAAGTTTACGTTCGTACTTGTGAATGATCCCGTGGAAAAGATTGGGGATAGACACACCAATCTCCAAAGTTCCATCAGTTATCTCATCAAGCCCACCCTTTTGATGGTGGTATTTCTCAAGGCCCAAAGAAAGATAGGCGAGCACTGGAAATACATTACTATCGCTGCGTTCAGCATGCGTAAGGGATTGTAATACTTGGAAGGTTGCCTTCCCACACTTCTTAAAAAGCAGTTCAATCGCTTTGGTGATTTCATCATCTACAGATTTCAGCGGATGCTGGTGTCCTTTTGCCTTTATGTTTGTCAGTAACGCCTTGGCATAGTTCAGCAAAATCACATTCTTGAAACACTGATACAAGCGGTCTTCATCCACGTAGTTTTCAATTGTTCTTATGTTGTGCAGACGATCCGCAAGCTTGATTGCAACTGATATCAGCCTTACATCGTAGTCATAATGACTAAAAATCTCACCAATCCCTTCGTAAAATCGATCCGCGTCTACGTGTGTTAAAACCAGCACAATTTTGTAGACAAGTTCCGCGAGATCACGGTCATAACCGGTCTCGTCTGTAGCTTTCAAAATCTCCCCATGAACAAACTTTCCGAGTTCCTCCTTGTTGATCTCGGCATCCTTACCTTTCTCCTCAATCAGCAATCTGATGGGCTCGTCAACGGTGTCGTGCAGTATGGCCGCTGCAATAACATGCGGCTTACAGCCGGCCATTTTTACAAAGTGGGCGACGTTGGTTGGGTGGGTAAACCGCGACTCACCATTACGCCTTCTTTTTGATTCCCTGACAATGCCCTGGGCAATCTCGTAACAAGCCTCGATAAATCGAACATCTGGCTCTGGCAACCCATCAGTCAGGATATTGACATCAACAGGTTCTGGTGAAGGTGGCCAGATATCGAATTTTTCAAAAACCTCAGCAGATCTATCAGGCATTACCAACCTCCGTGAGCTTTTGATTTTGCTAATTGAATTTGAGAATTACAAGCAAAAATGCGCCAACTGCGCAGAAACCACCAAACCCTTTGAAAAACCAAAGGAATTGTTATTCAAATGGCACCTCTGCTATTACAGGAAAATGGTCCGATGGATAGCGACCATCATAGCTTGTGGTCACGACCTTTGTTTCTATTGTTGGGAGAAAACCGTTTTCAGAGCGCAAAACCCAGTCAATTCGCGCACCCTCGGTGTTGCCGGTAAAGGCATGGTAGGTGCCAACATCCTCTTTTCCAACCTCAACCCAGGTATCAATCAATGGAAATTCAACGCCCTTGTCATTTGGAAGCTCACCAACCAAAATCTTCCACGCCTCGCTACCAGCTGCGATATTAAAGTCACCAGTCAGAATCACAGGCAAGCCATCTGCAACATCAGCAATGATTTTCAAAGTGATTTCCGCAGAACGTTCCTGGATGCGATCTTTCGCAACATAGTCCCAGTGAGTATTTACAAACATGTACACCCGGTCATTTCCAACATAGCGCAGTTTGGCCCAAGTGATAATCCTAGGTATGAATTGCTCTTCAGATATTTTAACCAGCTGCTCTTCAGGGGTATCACTTAACGACCACGTCTTCGATTCGACCAGCTCAAACAGGTGTCGTTTAAACATAATCGCGTTTGTTTCCTCGATCTCAGTGCCGTTACGAGTCTCACCAACCCAGTCGTATTGTGGCAGGCGCTCAAGCATATGTTCGAGCTGAATGGGCCAGCTTTCCTGCGTTCCTATGATCATTGGGTTTTCCTCGGTGAGCATCTGCTCAATCAGCTCAATCCGGTTAAACCATTCGTTTTCGTCCGAGTCTCCAAAAAGAGTCCGAATGTTAAAGGTCATCACCTTCAGCACAGTTGGTGGTGGTTCCTGGATGTCAGCGTCTTCGCCATCCGGGCCTTCGGCGTCAGCATCTGGAACATCTAAATCGTCAGTGTCAGTATCCTGGTTGTCGGCGGCCTGGAGGTCGTCATCCTGGTTGTCGGGGGCCTGGACGTCGGTATCTGGCTGGTCAAAATCTTGGAGGTCGCCATCCTGGTTGTCCACCTCGTGAGTATCCACCTCTTGAGTGTCGGTATCCTGGACATCGCCGGTACCATTGCATCCAAGGCTAATTAAAAGCCCAAAAACCAAAGCAGCATAAAGCCTACTCATGCTCCCTCCATCAGCACCTTTCAAGCTAGCGCTTCAAAAAAGTGCCATCATGCAGTTTTTGGAAAGCTTGGACCAATTCTTCCTGGGTGTTCATAACGATTGGCCCTCGCCAAGCAACAGGTTCGCCTAAAGGCCTGCCAGAAACAAGTAAAAAACGCACTCCTTCGTCAGCTACCCCTATAATTTTCACCGCATCACCGTCACCAAAGCGCACAAGCGTTCTGTTGTCAGCCTCACTTGCTCCAAATTTGCCAATGCCGTCATACACGTATGCAAACGCCGACTGAGCCCCAAAACACTCTGCCCAGCTTAAAACCTGTTTGAAAGTGACAAGAGGTTTCATTAACCTTACGCGTTAGTTTCTTAAAACTAGGGAGGTTATGATGAACCAGGATTCAAAGCTTATGAAAAACGAAAGATTGCGTATTTCGACGGCAGTTATATTTGGCAGTGTTGCGTTTTATGTGGTCTGCACAAGTGGATGTACGTCAGATGTCGTCAGTGGGCCAGAGGCGATAGAGGCTTTGTGCAAACAATTGGAAGCCTGTTCAATGCTTGATACATGGGATTATAAAAGCGTTGAGCATTGTAAAAGCAGTGAAGCTCGTGGATGGGACAAGTACGAAGGATGCCTAGACAAAATGACAACTGTTACCCTTTGTTATTCAAATCTTAAATGCGATCAACTTTCGTATGTGCGAGCGGCGGCACTGTGTCGGGAGCCAAGGACCGATCTTTACGATTGCATGGTAAAGCTCTACGAGGGTGAGGGCGATGACTCGGACGATCTCGGGCATGACTACTATGGATATGATGCCTCTGAGGATGAATTGGTTGATGGGTACTGCGAAACGCTTGAAAGCTGCGGCAACTTAAAATCCTGGGCTTTTGAATCTTTGGACGACTGCAAGGACCAACAATATGATAATTTTAGACGCCTTGCCCCATGCAAAACTGAATTTGGGGCGGTGTTAAGCTGCTGGATGAGCCAAAGTTGCGAAGCACGAACTCCCGCCGAGTATCGGAACCATTGCCAAGACATTAAACAGGACCTTGATAATTGCATTAGGCAAGCTTCACTTGAGGGTAAATTGCCATCCTAGCCTAGCAAATCGGTAGGTTCGATTAGTCTGTGTTTGCACGTCTCGAATGGTTTTGTATTACCGCGTGATGATACGTCTTTGAGCGAACGTATGCGCTCGAACATGACCAACTCGAACATTATTGCAGTAGGGAAGGTCTAAGGATTCATCCGTTGGCGGATTGTGATTTTTTTTGCTAGGCTTGCCTAGTGGCTCAATAATAGGAGGTTCTTGTGAGTCAAAAGTCAAAATTTAATGGAAACAGCAACTTGGCGATTCTTACAGCGGTTTTATTTATCAGCGTGGCCTTGTCTGGGTTCTGGACCACAGGGTGTGACACAAAAGAGGCCAGTGGAGACGAAGTTGTGGAAGTTTTGTGCAAAAAGCTTGAAAGCTGCTCGAAGCTTGGAGAGTGGAACTACGATAGCTATGGCGAATGCACGAAACATGAACTAGAGTCATGGAACGAGTATGATGAATGCCATACCGAGATGGAGGACCTTGCTAATTGCGCTGCAGACCTCAAATGTGATCAATTGACTCTCGACCACTTGATAGTGCTATGTAAAGACGAGGGAAGAGCGCTTGGAGTCTGCATGGAAAAGGCTGATGAGGAAGACCAAGAAGATGCTGATGGGGATGACCAAGAAAGTCCCGAAGATGACACAAATAATCCTGAAGACACCCCCGAAAACGGCTTCTCGGACGAAGATTTGGCTGATGCCTTCTGCGGGAAGATTGATAGCTGCAGCGAATTCGAGTTGTGGGAATACACTTCCAAGTCTGATTGCTACCAGTCCATTATGTACGATTTTGAAGACGTTGGCCCATGCAGACCTGAATTTGTGGATGTATTAACGTGTGCTGAAGAAGTTGTTTGTGAAGTATTGAGCCTTGATGAGCTTGATAATTATTGCTACAACGTAATGCAGAGTTTTGAAGATTGCTTGATTGATGCCGGGCTGGTGGAATAAGCCTGGTCCAAAAAAACGAATCTTTTAGTAGTTATTCTATTTACACCCCATGAACACTTCTGTTAGTCTCTAGTTTCGACAGTTTTGAGGCTAAGGAGGACCTAATGTATCAGGATTCAAAGCTTATTAAGAGCACTGGCTTGTTGGTGGCAGCTGTTTTTTGCAGTTTGGCTTTGGTCTGGACCACTGGATGTGGTTCAGATGATGCTGCCAAGGGGGCAGAAGTAACGGAAACTATGTGCAACAAGCTGAAGACCTGTTCCAAGCTTGACGTCTGGGGTTATGAAAGCCTTGATCAGTGTACAGAGGATATTCAAGGGGTGTGGAACAAGTACAAAAAATGCCATGACGAAATTGAGGCCGTTGTCAAATGCGTTTCAGGTGTTGCTTGTGAAGAAGCTGAGCCCGAAAAACTGGCAGTTCCATGTGGGGCCAAATATAACGCACTTATGACCTGTATAGAAGAGGTTGATGCAGAGCCCGATGAGCAAGAACCGGACCCCAGACTAAATGACATGATGGAGGATATGTGCGACAGGATTGTCGACTGTTCAAAGCTTGATGTCTGGGATTACGCAGACAGGAAACAATGCATGAGGGATAGTATGTGGTACTGGAGCCAGTATGGACAATGCATTGACTCCCTGGAAGCTGCAGCTAATTGTGCCCTGGGTCTTGAGTGTGAACAAATTGAGCCTCAACTAATCGGAGAGCAGTGTCCGCAATGGCAGGCAGTAGAGGACTGCGTGGCAGGGGGAGATGAAAATCCAGATGAGCAAGAACCGGACCCCAGACTGAATGCGATGATGGAGGCGATGTGTGACAAGATTGTGGACTGTTCAAAGCTTGATGTCTGGGATTATGCAGACAGAGAACAATGCATGAGGGATAGTATGGGGTACTGGAGCCAGTATGGGCAATGCATAGACCCTCTGGCAGCTACTGCAGACTGTGTCCTAGATCTTGAGTGTGAATATGTTGAGCCTCATCTAATTGGAGAGCAGTGTCCGCAATGGGAGGCAGTAGAGGACTGCGTGGCAAAGGTTGATGAAAATCCACGGGAGCCAGACCCGGATCGTCCAGGGGATTTTGAGGTGGCTGAAGCTCTGTGCCATAAGCTTTATGGCTGTTCAAAGCTTGACACCTGGAGTTTTGAAAGCCTTGAACATTGCATTGACGACAGTTTACAGCAGTGGACCCAGTACGAACAATGCCGACGTGAAATGGTAGCTGTTGGCGAATGCGCTGTAGGTGTTCCATGTGAGGAGATTGACCCTGAGCAATTAGTAACTCACTGTGGGGAACAGTGGGACATATTTTCGCGCTGCATGGAAAAGGTTGATGAGGACCGGAATCGGTAAGAACTTGATGTTTTAGGGCGCGGTGTAGGGAAAGCCGCTAAATCTTTTGTAACCAATCAATACTTCTGTTAGTCTTCAGGCCTGGAATCTAAAGCTAAGGAGGCACAGATGCGTCAGGATTCAAGACTTAATAAGGGCGGCAAGATTAGGTTTTCAATTGCATTTTGCAGTGTGGCCATTTTTGCGATCTCGATTGCCGGATGTGGTTCAGATGGCGGCAAAATAGATGCTCTTTGCTCAAGGCTGGACACCTGTTCCAAGCTTGATCAACTGGGCTACACAAGTTATGACCACTGTGTAAGCTCAAACAAATTTATATGGGATGGAGTTCCACAATGTAATGATGCAATGGCAGATTATATGAGCTGTGTTGCTGGTCTTGAATGTGAGCAGCTGACACAGATCCAACTTGTAGAGCTTTGCGAAGACGAGGTGCATGCATACATGAATTGTTCCCAGCCAGTTGCTGATGAACAAGATGAGGAGGAAGAGCATCTGGATTGACAACACCCTGCCCCATGGAGACATCAATGAAATTACCCGCCTGTTTTAAGGCTTATGATATTCGCGGACGTGTACCCGATGAACTAAACGAAGAACTGGCCTTTGGAATTGGCCAGGCCCTAGTCCAGCTGCTGCGGCACGATAGAAACGATGGTCTGGGAGAAGGCGAACGCAAAACGGGCGACCGAATCGTGGTCGCGGTTGGCAAAGACGTTCGCCTGACATCTGAAAGCATCAGCGCGGCTTTAATGGGCGGCATCACCACTGCTGGAGCCGACGTCATCGACATAGGCCTGTGTGGCACAGAGATGGTTTATTTTACCGTCTTTTCCAAGGGTTTGGACGGTGGTGTAATGGTAACTGCCAGCCACAATCCAATGGACTATAACGGCATGAAGCTGGTGAGGGTGGGTGCTAGGCCAATTTCTGGAGATACTGGACTCCATGAACTGGCCCGCGCTGCAGTTGCAGGGGGCTTTCAACCATCTGCCCAACCTGGTCAAGTTACAAAAAGTGACATCCTGGAAGATTATGTTGCTCATTTGAAGCAATACTATGATCCCGCGATCTTAAAGCCATTGAAAATCGTGTTTGATGCTGGGAATGGTTGTGCAGGCCCGGTGGTCAGGCGAATTTCGCAAGACCTACCATTTGAGGCTATTGAAACCCGTTTTGAACCAGATGGCACCTTTCCCAATGGCATTCCTAATCCGCTGCTTCCTGAAAATCGTGATTTTGCGGCAAAGGCCGTGATTAAGCACAAGGCTGACCTTGGAGTGGCCTTTGATGGCGATTTTGACAGGTGTTTCTTTTTTGATGAAACGGGCGAATTTGTTGAAGGATATTACATAGTTGGACTTCTGGCTAAGCAGGCCTTGAAAAAGGCACCTGGCAGCAAAATCATCCATGACCCAAGGACCATGTGGAACACTGTCGAGGTCGTAAAAAGAAACGGCGGACAACCAGTGTTATCAAAAACAGGTCACGCCTTCATCAAAGAGCGCATGCGCCAAGAAGACGCCTATTATGGAGGCGAAATCAGCGCACACCACTATTTTAGCCAGTTCAACTACTGTGATTCAGGCATGATTCCATGGCTTTTGATAGCGCAATCAGTATCTCAGGAGCCCTTATCATCGTCAGTGAACGCGATGATTGCCGCCTATCCATGCTCTGGAGAAATCAACAGTACGGTAGCTGATATTGCGGCGACCACGGACAATATCGCAAAAGTGCTGATTCCACAAGCTATTTCAATAGACAGAACTGACGGTCTTAGCCTGGAATTTGAAAAATGGCGCATGAATTTAAGAGCTTCTAACACTGAGCCTTTACTGCGCCTAAACGTGGAAACTAGAGCAGACCCGGACTTGCTGGCACAAAAGACCGAAGAAGTGTTGGCCTTGATCAGAGGCTAATCTGTACTTTACGCTATCCGCAAAATTCCAACGAAATCAGCCTTGAATCGGCAGTAGCTTCAAGACATACCACATTCCCATAGACACCAAAGCAGTTCCAGGGATGGTCAGGATCCAAGCCCCGACGATTCTTAGGGCCACGCCCCATCTGACGGCTGAAAACGAAGTTACCGACCCAACACCAATGATAGACCCAGTAATAACGTGAGTAGTTGAAACCGGAATCCCCCCAAGGGTTGATATCAGAATTGACGTGGCAGCAGCTGTTTCCGCGCAAAAACCGTGAACAGGCCTTAGCTTTGTCATTCGCATGCCCAACGTCTTAATTACGCGCCAACCACCAGCCATAGTTCCAAGTGAAATTGCAAGCGAGCTGGCCACAGCAACCTGCCAGGTGACTTGGAATTCAGCAAAGCCAAACCACTTTTCAAGATAACCTGTTGAAAACAACAAAACAGTAATAATTCCCATGGTTTTTTGAGCGTCATTCAGTCCATGGCCAAGACTGTAAAAGGCGGCTGAAAGCAACTGAAGCTTGCGAAACCAATCGTTTACCTTTCTTGGGCGGGCCTTGCGAAACATCCACATCACCGCAATCATGAAGATGTATCCCAGGATCCCCCCCATAACTGGGGCGACAACGATAAACAAGCCAATTAGCAAAATACCGCGTGGCATCAATGTGGAAAAACCGGACGCTTGCGCTATGGCTGTTCCAATCAGGCCACCTACCAAAGCATGAGAAACGCTGATAGGTAAACCAAGTCGAGTACAAATCCAGGTCCAAAACACCGCACCAAGCAAAGCTGAAAGAATGAAAACCGCATTGACGGTATCAGGGTCGACGATGCCCTTCCCTATCATTCCAGCTACTTTGAAGCCAAAAACCAGTCCAATCCCAACGGCGAAGAAGTTAAAAAAGGCAGCCCACAACACAGCAAGCCTAGGACTTAATACTCGCGTGGAAACTATGGTCGCTATAGAGTTGGCCGCGTCGTTCATGCCGTTTAGAAAGTCAAACAGCAACGCCACAAAAACGGTCACAATTACCAGGGTAAGCATGTTAGGCACCTTCCCTTTGAATTAGAAATCGTCAGGGTCAAGCATAAATCAGGTGTTTTCCAACACTATGCCCTCAAAGAGGTCAGCCGCATCCTCGGCCCTGTCGGTGGCCTCTTCAATCAATTCCAGGATTTCTTTCCATTTGATTAGCTCAAATGGGTCTTTTTCTTCCCTAAACAGCCTAGCCATGGCGCTTCGCCTGATGGCGTCGGCCTCATCCTCGTGGCGACGCACCTCGCGACACATCTCTTCGATCTGCTCGGCATTCTTCTTCAGGTTGGGTAACGCCTGAGTCATCTTAAGCAACAGTCTGGCAGCATCTATGACCACCTGAGTTAATGCCGCAGCCTCAGAAATCATCTCATCCGGTATATAGAGTTCGATTCTTGACGCCGCCGCATCCATCAGGTCAACAACGTTATCCAGTTCCAGGATCAGCGAGTGGATGTCACTGCGATCCAAGGGCGTGATAAAGCTACGATGCAGATGATCCATCATCGCTCGTACCGACCCATCGGCTTCGTGCTCTAATGCTTTGATCCTTCTGGATAATCTGGTTGCATCTCCGCCATTTACCAGATTCAACAGCTCTTCAGAGACCTCAACGCCAACCTTTGCAACCTCTTCAAGTTTTTCATAAAAAAGGTCATCCTGGGGTATAAGAAACTTCATGCCTGCCTCCAAATAACCAAGGTCTGATGTAACTATGCAAAGTAAACTCCAACTGCGGTATTATCTACACACAAAATAAATCCACAACTAAAAAATTTTGGTCAAAAATAATAAAAGAAAAAAATTAGCCAGTTGCACTCTAAAAAGGTGAACTTTTCGGGATTAACGTGTAGGATTTCGCAGCTTGTATTGGAGGTGCCTGTGAAAAGACAATCTTTTAAAGCTTTTAGACTCGCGACAGCATTAACCATGGCTGTAGCCTGCGGTTTCGTTGCGTGTGGTGACGATGTTGATGACAAAACTGATGTCCTCAAACCTGATGCGGTTGGCGACTCTCACTTGGATTCGGAAACTCCGGGTGAAGACATAGATGACGTTGATAGGCCGGACACGGATGTAGAGCCCGACGATGGCGTAGAGCCTGATGACGGTGTGGAGGCTGGTGATGATGGCGAAGAAGTTGACGTTGAACCAGACATGGAAGAGCCTCCCATGCCAGAATTGCTCACCAAGGTACCACTTGTTGCAGTACCGGATCCATTGGCTGGCACTGATCTCGTCAGTTGCCCGGTTTATCTGGAGTCTAAAGAGGTAGTCAGTGAAGACCCGGAAGTGGCAGGGTACTATCTTTGCGACATCTACGACGCAAAAGTTGGTGAATTCGTTGACCCAGACCCATTGCTAGAAAGGGCCTATCTCTTTGATCGCTGGCGAGATCTTTACAACTCTCCGGTTGGCCAAGCCGTTGATCGGGACTTTAACTCAGGTACTACGCCCGATATGCCTGAGGAAGAGTGGGCAACCCAAGAAAAGCTTTATGGCTATATGGGGTCTGGTGATGGCGGGATCTGGACTGGCTGGTCTACAGTAGCAGCCATCTTGCGATATTCCCAGACTGGGACAGAGGCCGACTATCAGCGCATGGAAAAACAGGTCTATGACATGTTGACGATGTATGAAGTAACCGGAATCCCAGGATATCTTTCACGTTACCATTTCCTTAAGGTCGCGGATAACGCACCAAGCACTAACGAGATTATTCTACGTCGCGAAAGTCAAATTGACCCTAATGATCATCACTACCGAACAATTCCGGAGTCTGCATTAAAGTACCTTCCAGATGAGTACCAGAATGGTTACACCGATGGCGAAGGAAATGTGTGGAAGGGTACACCCATGTGGAAAGGTCGCCCTTCCATTGACCAGAACACCGGCCCTATGACTTCCTTGCCTATGGCCTACCATCTGATCCGAGACCAGGACATTAAGGACCGAATCGTCCATCACTTATCCTGTTATGCAAAGCGTTTGCAGCGCATTGAGATCATCAATATTCAATCAAATCCGGACCTGATTGCTGCACTGATGGCTTACTTTGCCGCTGGCGAGCTCAGTATGGACGATGATGACATTGATTTAACCAAGCTGGACAAGGTCGTTGGTTATGTGTCCCGCCAAGTCAACCCTGCCAACGAAGCTAAGTTTGACTTTGGCTGCCCAGAAACGATGCAGCTAGAACCTTGGCGCGTCATCGATGCTACAGCAGATGATTTCATGATAGATTTGCTCAACTTGGTCCTAGACATGGGTACCAAAGATGGCCGTGAGGAGCAAATAGACCACTTCTACTGGCCGAGCATCCGTGGCGGCGATGCCATGCACCTGATGCACCTAATGACAATGAACTACTACTTTACGGGTGACGAGCAATATCGTGAATTCCTCTATAAAGTGTTGATCAATGACATAAAGGCCGACCAAGTGATGCTGACAACCGGGGCCTTTTCTCTGCCCAAATACTGCAAATCATTCTACGGGGATCAAATCACCTACGGTCCGTGGTGGAGCTTTATTCATCTGCTTGATGACAGCCCTCTGCGAGACCAGGTGCAGCGAGCCTACCACGAGGAGATGTGGGACAAACTGGTTAAAGGCCACGCAAACTTAGACTTTGAGATCATGTATGCTGGGGCCCTAGAGCCAGAATTCGCCCTTGATAGGCAGGAGGCGCTGGATGAGGCACTTGCCTTGCTGCCATTCATGGGTGGTAATGGTTGGCTTGGTGGGAAACTGATTTTAGACGGGCCTCGACGCAATTACCCTCTAACACCCGATTTTGTGATGGAACACGCCCCAGAAGGCTACGAGGCAGTGTGTCCGACCCAACACGAATACGATATTTGCACAGCCGAAGTCAACGTCATGGGTGTCAAGCTTCCAGCACTTGGTGTTGATCCCTTCGACTGTACTGGTAGCGACTGGGAATGCCCCCTTCCGGACGGGAAATGTACGGCCAAGATGACTAACAAGGCGCTGCCGCCACACCTGCGCCCTCACACGGATTTCCTATGGCAGCGCAATCCCTTTGCCATTGGCACATATCCAGGTGCTAACGGGGCCCGCCAGTACGCAGGATCGGACTATTCAGAGCCATACTGGAACGCAATGCGCTATGGATTCATCACCGAAGGAATCGGACAAGTCCTAGCGTGGAAGAAGATACCAGTAGTCAAATAAACTAGTTTGCCCCTATTCCCCTCACCCTTCACACTTCACCCTACCCCTGCACCTTCTCCTCCAACTCCGCCCAGCGGGTGAATAGCGTGTCCACCTCTGCTTGGGCCTCTTCAACTGCAGTTGAACACTCGGCTAGTTTGATGGCATTTGTTGCTATGCTTGGGTCGTGAAGTTTGTCCAAAAGTCTTGCTAGTTTTTCCTCGGCCAAGGCTATTCTTTCTTCGATGGTTTCATAATCACGCTGTTCCTTCCAGGTCAGCCTTTTTGGCCTGCTTGGCCTTTCACGAACAACCTTGGGCTCCTTTTCAGGCTCAGATTTGACAGCTATATCACGCTGCCACTGAGCGTAATCGCCATAAAACGCTGCCCCACCCTGCCCGTCTAATCCCAAAACTGTAGTTGCAATCTTATCAAGCATGTATCGATCATGAGTCACCAAAATGATCGCGCCTGGAAAATCTAATAGGCTGTCTTCCAAGACCTCCAAAGTAGCCAAATCCAAGTCGTTGGTGGGCTCGTCTAAAAGCAAGATATCCGCAGGCGTGGTGACCAGTTTTGCGATCATCACCCTGGCTCGTTCACCACCAGACAGGGCCCTAAGCGGCGTTGTCAGTTGGTCCTGGCGAAACAAAAATCGCTTGGCCCAGCTGGAAATATGCACCTGAGCGCCTCGATAACTGACGGCATCACCATCAGGGGCAAGCGCCTGACGTAGCGTTTGGTCCAGATCCAGCTTTTGCAACCGTTGGTCAAAATAAACCACCTTCAATCCGTCGGCGCTTTCGATACGGCCGCTATCCGGCTCAAGTTCATTGGCCAAAATCCGAAGCAAAGTCGTTTTGCCACTTCCATTAGCGCCAACCAAAGCTACTCGCACTCCAGGGCTAAGCACAAAATTCAACGACTTAAATAGCTCCCTTTCCCCCAATGTTTTTGCCAAGTTGCGAACGGTCATCAAGCGTTTTGTACGCCTTGCAGTTGCCCCAAAATCAAATTTAACGGTTGCAGTCGTGTTCCTGGACGTGACTTCATCCAAAGCGTCCAACAGGGCGTGCGCCGCATCTATTCGATATTGAGCCTTTGTAGCCCTGGCCTTGGGACCTCGTTTTAACCATTCAACCTCACGACGCACCTTGTTTTCCAAGGTCTGCTGCTCTTTAGCCTGGTTTTCCAAAAAAAGCTGGCGGGCTTCTAAAAAGTCGCTGTATGGTCCAGTTGCAGCCAAGGTTCCTTGTGGATACACCTTGTTCAGTTCAATCATTCTGGTCGCCACATTTTCCAAAAACCAGCGGTCGTGACTGACGATTAATGAGGCAAATCTTGAGCGCCGCAGCAGGTCTTCTAGCCAGGTTAAGCCTGGTAAATCCAAATGGTTTGTCGGCTCATCCAACAGCAAAACATCAGGATCCAACACAAGTTCCTTGGCGATAGATAGCCTTTTTAGCCATCCACCAGACATAGTTGAAACCGGCTGTTCCAGGTCTTCAAACCCAGTTTTCCCAAGAGTTTCGCCTATTAAAGCTTCAAGCTCATTTGGCATGAAGTTTCTGCCAGTTGCCATCAACGCCTGATGCAAAACCGAGCGGGCAGTTAAACCAGGCTCAAAAGTTGCCTCCTGTGGGACGTACCCCAACTTGACGTCGCGGCGAGTCACCACCAAACCCGAATCTGGCACCTCATGCCCAGCTAAAATCCTAAGCAAAGTCGTTTTTCCAGAACCGTTAGGACCAATGATTCCAAGTCGATCACCAGGAAAAAGATTGAATGACACCTGTTCAAAGAGAGCCTGAGCCCCAAAAGATTTCGATACCTCCGAAACCCCAGCCAAAGGACCTATATCTGCCACTTAACCCTCACAAGCCAAAGCCAACATACCAAAGCACCCAAAAAGGCCAGAACGAAACAGCTCTTTACCATAACACTTAAGTAAATGCGAAAAAGCGTCCAACAAGCCCGTCGAACCACAAAAAAGCAAAATACAGCTGATCAATAAATGGCCTTTCGTGGTAGGCTTTGTCGGTTTTTAGTTGGAGCGCTAAATGCATCCTTGGCACGAAGTAAGCATTGGGCCTGATGCCCCTGAAGAATTACAAGCGGTTATAGAGATCCCAAAGGGCAGCAAGGTAAAGTACGAACTGGATAAAGAAAACGGCCTCATCCGTGTAGATCGGGTGCTTTATTCATCGGTTATCTATCCTGCAAACTACGGATTTTTTCCTCAAACCCTTGGCGAAGACCACGACCCATTGGACCTTTTAGTGTTGATGCAGGAGCAAGTCGTCCCGCTTTCTATCTTAAGGGTCCGCCCCATCGGCATGATGAACATGTTGGATCAGGGTGAAAACGATGAAAAAATCATCTGCATTCACCTAGACGACCCGGAATATCGAGAAATTACCCACATTAGTCAGTTGGCGACCCATCGACTGAACGAACTAAAACGTTTCTTTGAAGATTACAAGAAGCTAGAAAAAAAGGACGTCATAGTTGAAGATTTTCTTGGACCAGAGGATGCCAAACGCGTGATTAGAAAGAGCATGGATCTGTACCAGAAAATGTTCAGCTATCTAACCAGGGGTAACCACCCAAGGTGAAAAGATTTTCAGGATTTAGGGGGTATCATGTCTACACCGATTAAGCTTGAATTTGCCAAAATTCCCAGTATGGGGTCTGGCTACAGGCGCGCTTTGTTTCCCAAAAAACGTGGGCTGCATATCAAAGAAACACTGCCAGCCTTTGAAGCCACTGTTCAAGGGGTAAAAATCGATCCCCAAAAGTTGGCTGCTTATAGGGAAGTTTGTGGTTTTCACCCTGATGCAGGGGTGCCAATCACGTATCCTCAGGTGTTGGCTGGTCCACTTCACATACAATTGTTTACGCATCCTAAGTTTCCGATTCCAGCGCTTGGCATCGTCCACATGCGAAATGTGATAGTCCAACACGAACCCATTTCTCCTGAAGCCTCAATTGATTTCGAGGTCAAGATCGAGGGCAACAGATGGGCGAAAAAGGGCGTCGAATTTGATGTGATTACAGACGCCTTTGTTGACAGAAAAAAGGTGTGGGAATCAACCATGACCATCTTTTCGCGCCAGCGTGTCCCTGAAGGGTCGGAAACTAAGTATCCCAAGGACGATCTGCCCAAGCCAGAGAGTTTTGAAACGTGGAAAGTCCCGCCGGATCAAGGCAGGGCATATGCCAAGGTATCTGGCGATTACAACCTGATTCATCTTTATCCTTGGACAGCTAAGCTGTTTGGCTTCAAACGCCAGATTGTCCATGGAATGTGGTCGCTGGCTAGATGCGCAGCCGCCATGACTGAACCTCAGTTGCCTTCCAAGCTTTCAGTATCGTTTCGACGCCCAATAATGCTGCCAGCTACGGTGCGTTATGGCGACCAAAAGCTCGAAGATGGCGCGGCCTTTGCGATTATGAAAAGAGACGAGGACAAGCCTTACCTTACCGGATCTTGGACTAAAGCTTAATCCACACTTACCATCAAAACACCCTTATAAGACCGGGACAGGGGACAGGAGGCAGGGACGGGGACAGGGGACAGGGGCGGGGACAGGGGCGGGGCCAGGAAGACGATTGTGCTGTTTAGCAGGATTTGGAGCTAAAAAGAGGTCGAGAGGGCACCCTGCAACATGGTCCGGGGGCAATCCTGGAGGGCGCTATCGGGAGTCAGAACAAGCTAATTAGCTGGATCCGGGACAGAGGCTGTCTATTTTTTGGGGATCTTGGCTTCTATGTCACGCATGTACGGTTTTTTCTCGCACTCACGCTCGAATTCCTCTACACGTTGGCGGTTTTGATAATCGGCCTTTTGGAAAGGATACTCAAAGCGCATGTGCTCGTCGTAGGTACCGTTAAGCAGGGCAACGACATCCTCGATGATGACCCGCTCTTCATCAGTCGGAATGATGAAGACCTTGATCGCCGAGTCAGCCGCGGAAATGTCCAATTCAGCGTTTCTGGTGCGAGAAACCTTGTTCTTTTCATGGTCGATTCTAATGCCCATGAACTCAAGCCCCTCAACGGCCTTGGCCCTGATGGTAGCCGACATCTCCCCAACACCAGCAGTAAATACAATAGCGTCAATGCCACCAATGGCGGCTGCATAGGCGCCGATGTATTTCTTTAACCGGTAGGATTCCATTTCAATGGCTAACTTGGCGAGTTCATTACCTTCATTAGCAGCCATTTCAACATCTCGACGGTCGGCCCATTGACCATCAGTGATTCCAAGGATTCCAGACTGCTTGTTTAGGATATTTGACATCTCCTTGGCCGTCTTACCCTCGGCTTGCATCATGTGCAATGGGATGGCCAAGTCAGCGTCACCAGACCTTGTACCCATGACTAGGCCTTCAAGTGGGGTCAGCCCCATAGAGGTGTCAAAGGACAAACCGTTTTTTACCGCGTTGGCCGAAACACCATTTCCTATGTGCAAAATCACGACGTTTGTCTGAAATGGGTCTTTGCCCAAAAGCACGGCCGCACGTTTTGCACAGTAAAGCAGCGAAGTCCCATGGAAACCATATCTTCTGATGTTGTGTTTGGTATACCAGTTTCTTGGCAGCGCATACATGAAGACTTCAGGATGCATGGTCTGATGCCAAGCTGTATCCAAAACCGCCATGTGAGGAATGCCAGGCATGACTTCCATAGCAGCCTCAATACCAAGAACATTCGCAGGGTTATGAAGCGGCGCCAGATCAAACAGGTCTTTAAGAGTCTCGATGGTCTCTTTGGTGATGATTACGGATTTGCGAAACTTTTCGCCACCGTGGACCACTCGATGCCCAACCGCCGCGATCGATGAAAGGTCTTTCAAAACGCCGGTTTTTTCATTGGTGATGGCATTTAAAATCAACTTGATGGCTTCCTTGTGGTCAGGACACTCATGCTCTTGCTTGATGGACTCGCCACCATAATTGGAGTACTTGATAAAACTGCCACCGATTGTAACTCGCTCGACTATACCAGTGGACATGGTCTCGTGCTTTTCATAATCATAAAGCTGGAATTTCAGAGAAGAACTGCCAGAGTTCAAAGACAGAATAATCATTCTTAAAGCCTCCTATCCATGGAAAATGATGCTACTTAGCTTGCCGCCGCCTGGACAGCCGTAATGGTCACGACATTAACGATATCCTCAACACTACAACCGCGAGAAAGGTCGTTGACCGGCTTGTTTAAGCCCTGCAAAACGGGCCCGATAGCAGCAGCGCGAGCCAAGCGCTCGACCAATTTGTAGCCGGCGTTCCCAGACTGCAGGTCGGGGAAGACTAACACGTTGGCCCTGCCTGCAACTGGGCTGTTGGGTGCCTTTTTCTGGCCGACAGAAGGCACAATCGCGGCGTCAACCTGGAACTCACCGTCAATCATCAAGTCTGGAGCAAGTTCCTTGGCGATGGCAGTAGCCTGCTTCACCTTATCAGCCAATTCGTGCTTGGCGCTGCCCATGGTGGAAAATGAAAGCATTGCCACCCTAGGTTCCATGTTGCATAAAACCTTCGCGTTTTTGGCAGAAGACAACGCTATGGCTGCCATTTCTTCAGCGTTTGGATTTGGGTTTACAGCACAGTCGGCAAAGATAAACAGTCCATCGTCACCAAAAGTGCAATCTGGGACAACCATGATGAAGGCGCTGGAAACGATCTTGATTCCAGGGGCAGTTTTAATAATCTGCAGCGCCGGGCGAATAGTGTCGGCAGTCGAGTGCTCCGCGCCTGAAACCAGCCCGTCCGCGTCACCCATCTGAACCATCATGGTGGCAAAATACACAGGGTCAGCCACTGTATTTGCGGCCTGTTCGCGGTTTATACCCTTAGAGCGACGCATCTCATAAAAGGCCTCAACATACGCCTCATATCTGCCTGATTTCACGGGGTTGATTATTTCCACACCCTTTAAATCAGCCTTTTGCTGCGCCGCGACGGCCCTGATGGCATCCTCATCGCCGATCAAAATGACTTGCGCCAGATTACCCTCAGCGATTAAGCCAGCTGCCTTGACAGTCCTGGGTTCTGTACCCTCTGGTAAAACAATCCGTTTTTTGGCCCTACGAGCCGTGGCCCTAAAAGCATTCATTAATTCATGAACTTGCACGATCCCTCCTTTGTACGGGAACATCACAAAACGCTTGGGCTCTAGCCTCAGCGACTGGCCAAAGCGAACCGCGCAGTATCTTATCAGAACATCACGTTCTGGTCCTTAAGTTTTTGGTCGATCTAGGTCTGGAGGGACCAAAAGCTGGCTTTAGCGTAAAGTCATGCTCCTTAATTAGGCTGAACTCAGGTAACCTATTCGACGGTGGTGCGTTTGTCGTCAAGGTGAAATGTCAGCGTCTGATTCAACAGCACCTGCGTTAATCGATAGGCCAGAACAAGTTGGACAGCTAGCTAGCACATTAAAGCACCAGCGCTTGATTGCCTTGGATACCGAGGCAGATAGCCTGTATCACTATTGGGAAAAAACGTGCTTGATCCAGATAGGGATAGCTAGTGGCCAGACCTTCTTGATTGACCCGCTTGCCCCACGCATGAATTTGGCGCCTCTTGGCCCGATTTTGGCCGATCCATCCATCACAACCGTGGTGCATGCCGCCGGACTTGAAGTCAGGGGACTTTTCAAAGACTTCAACTTTCGCATTGGTGGCCTGTTTGACACCATGCTTGCAAGCCAATTTTTGGGGCATCCACAAACTGGATTGGCGGCCAATCTGGAACGGGAATTCGACATCAAAATCAGCAAAAAGGCGCAACGTGCAAACTGGTCAGCAAGGCCTTTGGACAAGGCAATGCTGGCTTATGCTTCAAATGATGTCGCCATGTTAATCCCTCTTTACTATAGACTTCGAAAGCACTTGAAAGAGATTGGACGCCTTTCATGGGTTGAAGAGGAAAGCCAAGCGTTGGCCCTGGCGCCTGTGTCGTTTGAGCCTCCTGTCATTCCCAAAATCAACGGCACTGCCGACCTTTCACCAAGACAGATGGCAGTGCTAGACGCCTTGGTAGCTCATCGAGAACTGGTGGCGTCCTCAAAAGACACCCCAAGGTTCAAGGTAATTGGCGACGCTGCTATTTTAAGATTGGCACAAGAAATGCCTATGAATTATGAGGCGTTGAAGGCGATTCCAGGGATTCCACGACCTATCCTGTATCACTCGCGGGAGTGGCTGGAAATCATTAGGAAGCCTCCGAAGCTGGCCTCAAAAGAGCCAGAAGTCCCATTTTCGCCACCTCCGCCACCAAACCCAGCAGTTGCCACACGTATCAACAGGTTGAGGCTGTGGAGGTCTGAAACTGCAGAAAAACTAGGCTTGAAAACAGGACTTTTGCTACCCCAGCGTCTGTTAAATCCGATTGCGGTTATGGGGCCATCCACAATTGAGGAGTTGGCTAATATCGAAGGAATAATGAATTGGCGCGTTCAAAACTTTGGCGTAAGTATACTGCAGGCACTTGAAATTACGGACCTATCATTAATCAATAATGCTAATCAGTAGGATTAGTCGGTGTTTTTTGGTCGCCCAAATTCTAAGTTCTCCCTATAATCCCATCCAGAGCTTTTTTGGCCTAGCTCACTTTGGGGCTAAAAAGGCGTGATCAGTCTTGTTCGAAAGGAGACACACCATGAAGTTTTACCGCCTTGGAGTCATTCTAATTGCAGCAGTTTGGCTTAGCTGTTCTGATTCTCCAACACCACCAGACGACACTGACGCCAAAACATCCGAAGATTCCACTTCAGATGTGTCAACAGAGGACAGCACTGAACCTAGTGAGGACGTCACAGATCCGCAAGAAGACGTCACAGACCCGCAAGAAGACGTCACCGAAACTGGGGACGAAACCACAGATCCTGAAGAAGTCGAAGAGCCAGACCCAGGCATCCCATGTGTAGACGATTTTTGCGCGGCAGGTCCGGATAGCGCTCCAGATCCGTCAAAACCAGGACCATTCCCAGTTGGAATCAAGACTGCAATCTATACCGACTATGAACACCCAAACGTGGATGATGAAACCCCTAGAATCTTGAAAACTGAGATCTGGTATCCCACTACCGAAGAATTTCGAAACGCTGATCGTTATGCCTATGATCCCAAGGCGGATGGAACTGATGATCTGAGGGAAAAATATGCCGACATAGACCTGGGGATTTTCCCATGTGATGGTGTGTATGACGCCCCAGTTCTACGAAACCACGGCAAATTCCCGTTGCTGATCTTTAGTCATGGTGCCTTTGGTATTAGATATCAGAGCGTCTACCACACTATTCATATGGCATCTCATGGCTACATAGTTGCTGCCCCAGACCACCAGTACAACACCCTTTATGAAATCATGGTCAGGGGTTGGTCTGGTACAGAACTCCCCGCCTCAGCAATGGCCCGCCCAAGAGATATCGAGTTCCTGATCAACGTGTTTACCGAACGAAATGCCGACCCAGATGACGAACTATACAATCTGATTGACTTGGATAACATCGCTGTTACGGGACATTCGTTTGGAGGTTTGACTGCCTACCTGGCTTTGTTTGACAAACGAGTTAAGGCAATCGTTCCCATGGCCCCTGAAGGAACCATGATAGACCTTTTATCAAGCGCCTTTTCAGGTCCTAAAGTATATGAGATTGACACCCCAACCCTAATGATGGGTGGCCGGCTGGACAGGACCTTGAGATATAAAGAATCCATGGCAGACATCTTTGAACAACAGGGCCCACCAAAGTGGTTTTTGACCGTAAACCGTGGAGGGCATTACACCTTTACTGACATGTGCCGCATGAATCTCGAAGAACTTCAGGAACGATGGGGTGACGCCAAGGATGCCTTAAAGGACGGTTGCGATCCCGAAAACAACTGGGATTACCGCGAAGCTCAAAAGGCGATCAACCTGTATACCGCTGCCTTCTTAAACACTTTCATCCGCCACAGCCCAGGCTCTGCCCAGTGGCTAACACCTGAAGCCGGAGCTGAATTTGGAGATGAAATCGAGTTTGTAGCAGTCCCTGAATAGCCCCCGTCCCTGCCCCTGCTCCCGCCCCTGCCCCTACTCCACCCACTTAATCGAACAACCCATGGCTGGCCGTTGGTCCTCAGCGATCACAGTCCCGCTGCCAAGTGCCTTCACAGCCTCCAGCAACTCCTGACGGGTAACCTTTGCTTCATCCTGCCAGTTGTCATCCAAGCGACCATGATAGACCAAAATGTTTTGACTGTTGTACAAGAAGAACTCAGGGGTACAAACTGCCCCAAGTTCCCTGGCAACGCTCTGATCCTCATCAACCAGATAAGGGAAATTGATTCCACGTATTTTTATCTCAGCCTTCATCGCCTCGGGCGAATCATCCGGATAGGCTGGGTTTAGATTTGGATTGATTGCAACTGTTTTAATCCCAAGTGACAGCGCCTGCGCGGCAATATCAATTAAACGCCCCCACACTGCCTTGGCATAAGGACAGTGATTACAGGTGACGCCAATCAACAACCCTTTGGGGCCGGCTAGTTCGTTCGATGCATAACTGTTACCAAAAGGGTCGTTCAACTTGAATTCAGGCAAAGTCTGTCCTAAGGCTCCCGGTTTAGATTCTAGTAAAGCCATTATTTCCTCCATGTTAAGTACAAGTGCACCTAAAAAATGAACAAAGTCCCTACCAAAGTGGGTATTTAGCTGACAAAGGCAAGTCTATTGAATAAACTCTGCCCGACTTTCAGGGGAGCGCTCCTTGCTTAATTTGAATTTCATCCAAGGCAAAGGGACTAGCTTGGCAAGCTGGACTGTAGCAGTTTTCTTGCTGGCATCAGGGCTTCTAAAACCTGCCCTAGCCGCACCAATATTTAACTATCCTGTCACTGAAACCCAACCTGATGGGACGGTTGTGCATCTGTTAGCCAGCGGTGATGAGTTCTTTAACCGACTGCATGATGCCAACGGTTTTACCATCTTGCGGGATCCAACTAATGGAAAGCTGGTCTACGCCGACAAGATTGGTGAGGCCCTGGTTCCAACCGACCTGCTTGTGGGTCATTCTGATCCAATAAAGGTTGGATTGAGACCGAATTTGCTGCCATCCCCAAGATTGATCCAACAAAAGCGGATGAATCTTGAACCTGCCGTACCCATGCAGCTAAGGTCCGCACCACTAACTGGCATTCTTAATAACGTGGTTGTATTTGTCAGATTTGCCGATGAAGACGAATTCGTTGAGCCCATGTCAGTGTTTGAAAGAATGTTTAACGACATGGAAGGAGCTCCGTCTGTTCGAGCCTATTACCGTGAGGTTTCTTACCAAAAGCTTGATGTTGTCACCCACTTTTTTCCAAAACCTGAAGGTGACCAGATATTTAGTTATCAATCACAGCATCCAAGGTCCTACTATCGACCATACAATGTGATTACCAACCCAAATGGCTATAAGGATGAGGTCGAAGCGGTATTAAGGGAACAAAATCTGGTCCGGCTTGCTCTGGAAGAGATCTCCCATCTAATCACTCCTGACCTGAACCTCGATGGAGATAACGATGGTTTTGTAGATAATGTCGTTGTAATTACAACTGGAGGGCCTGATGGTTGGTCTGAACTCTTGTGGCCCCACATGTCGGTGCTTCTTGCTGATCCTATGCGTATAAATGATTTGTATGTCTTCTCCTATAACTGGCTAATGGCTGACTATCTCGATAATGGCAAAGAAGTCGGCGTGTTATGCCACGAACTCTTTCACACCCTGGGCGCCCCCGATCTCTATCATTACAACCACGACGGATTTAGACCTGTTGGCCCATGGGACTTAATGGAATGGGACGCCTCTACACCACAACACATGAGCGCATGGATGAAGCACCGCTATGGCGGATGGATAGATGACATCCCCGAAATAACAACTAGTGGCAGATACACTCTTAATCCGCTGGTCGAACCAACAGGCCAAGCCTACAAAGTCGCCGTTCCTAGTGACAAGAGGCAATTTTTCATTTTGGAATATCGTTTGGCTGAAGGCTTGTTTGAATCTTCACTACCTGGTTCTGGGCTTTTGGTACACCGGATAAACTCCAGGTATATGGGAAATGCTGATGGACCTCCTGACGAAGTTTACACGCTGCGGCCAGGTGGTTCTCCGAGCAATGACGGCGACATTAACGATGCGGCGTTTTCAGCGGATAAAGGTCGAACCGCATTAAATTCAGAAACCGACCCCTATCCCTTCTTGTCGGACGGCCAAACAGTTGCTTTAGACATCTCCAACATCTCAGAGATCGGTGAAACCATCTCATTTGACATCTGCCTTCGTTTCCAGGCCTGCTACCAAAAAAACTGCGGCGACGATGGCTGTGGGGGAACATGTGGAGAGTGCGAGCCTGCTCAAGTATGTGACGAAGGCGTATGCAGTGATGAACAAGGTTGTGGCACTGCCCACGCCTGCCTTTCACAATGCGGACAGGATGATGCTGAATGCAAAGATTGGTGCCTTAGAGTGCCGGCTGTATGCCCCGCCCCTGAAAAGTGTCACGATGAGGGAACCTGCAACCTAGACACCGGCCTTTGTGAGTACCCAGTTCACAAGGACCACACCCCTTGTGACGACAAAAACGCCTGCACTCGCTTGGATGAATGCATAGATGGCGTTTGTGTTGGATTGGACCCGGTGATATGTCCGGGAGAAGATCAATGTGTCAACGAAGGCAAGTGCAATCGTAGAACAGGTGAGTGCTCGAAGCCCTTGAAAGACCGAGGCACCCCTTGTGATGACGGAAACGCTTGTACCAAGGATGACAAGTGCGACCGCAAAGGTGTTTGCATCGGAACCGAATACAGCTGTGATGACCGCCAATGTCATACGGTGGCCTGTGGTGGTGAAGACGGCTGTATTTACACCCCATCCGACGAAGGCGCTCAGTGCGATGATGGAGACCCATGCACTGTGGATGACAAGTGTAATGACGGAGAATGTGTTGGGGTGCCAATGAGTTGCGAATCGTCTGAATGTGCTGATGGCGTTTGCAAAGACGGAGAATGTCTGTTGGATTATTTTGAACCAGGAACAGCCTGTGACGATGGAAATCCCTGTACTGTAGATGACCGTTGCAATTCTGAGGGCGTCTGTGTTGGGACCGAGCGTGACTGCGGCGGCACTGACGCGATTGATGATGTGGGGGAACAAGAAGACTCGGCAGAGCCGGAAGCAGACACCAACGATGAGCCAGCCAAGAAATCTTCATCTTGCATGGCGACTTCAAATGTAACTGGCCCGTGGGCAACTACAGCACTTTTGGTACTTTTAGCGCTGGTAATTGTGTCACGCCGCAAAAACCCCGTTTAAGAGGCTGAAATCCTAACTTTTTTGATCCAGCATCTCGACCTTACGACAAATTCCTGCTATTAAAGGGGCTGGTAATAACTGGAGCCCCCCAAAATGAAACACAACACTATCGCACTGATTCTAGGTGGAGGTCGTGGTACCAGGCTGCATCCGCTGACCGCTGTCAGGTCAAAACCTGCTGTTGGCGTCGCAGGCAAGTATCGACTGATCGACATCACCGTTTCGAACTGCATCCATTCGGGGATCAATAAGATCTTTGTAATCACGCAGTTCCAATCCACCAGTCTGCACAGGCACCTGATGCAGACTTATCGCTTTGATGCGTTTTCAAACGGCATCGTTGAGATCCTGGCGGCTGAGCAGACCCAGGAAAGCGAATCTTGGTTCCAAGGAACTGCAGACGCCGTTCGAGGCTCGCTGCACCATGCGTTGGATTATAATCCTGACACTGTCTTGATTTTGTCTGGCGACCATCTTTACAGGATGGACTACGAACTGATGCTTGCGCAGCACTGGGCGAATAATGCCGACATAACAGTTGCAGTGCAGCCAGTTCCACGAGTTGATGCTCCAAGAATGGGTTTACTTAGGGCTGATGAAGATAGAAACGTCGTTGAATTTGTTGAAAAACCCCAGGATCCGGCGATATTGGAAAAATTCAGGGCACCAGAAAACCTTTTGAGCGCCAGCGATAAAAGCTCAGGTGAAGAGCGGTTCTTGGCCTCTATGGGAATCTACGCCTTCAGGCCACAGACTTTGATTGAGGCCTTGTCAGACAAAACCATCATGGATTTTGGCAAAGAGGTTCTGCCACAGTCCGTTGGTGTCCGCAAACTGCAGGCCTATCCTTTCAGCGGGCATTGGGAGGACATTGGAACCATCAGGTCATTCTTTGATGCACACATGGCGATGGTCCAGCCAGATCCGCCATTTGCTTTGTACACCCCAAAATGGCCAATCTTTACAAGAACTAGGTCACTGCCACCGGCCCAGATTATCGAATCGCAGATTCGCAACAGCATGGTTTCCGAGGGGTCACGCATAATTGGGGCGATAATTGAGGATTCAGTAATTGGGCTGAGATCCAAGGTGCGCAAGGGGGCCAAGCTTAAAAGAGTTGTCATGCAGGGCGCCGACTACTTTGATGGAGAGCGGGTAAAACCTGGAGCCGAGAACGATAGTCCGGGCATCGATCTTGGGGTGGGCGAAAATTCGATTTTGGAAGATGTAATCATTGATAAAAACGCCAGAATTGGCAGCAATGTCATTATTACCAGCAAAAGCGGCCATCCCGATTACAAGGGTGACAGCTACTACATCCGAGATGGCATCGTGGTTATCCCAAGAGACGCCGTGATACCTGATGGCACCATAATCTAGCTTAGCAGGAGACAATCATGTCCAGAAGTGATCCGTTTAGGGCTGGTGAGCAGTTCATGGCCCAAATTTCCCAATTTGAGCGACCACTATTTCTTTTGGCTCACCACGATGACGAAATCCCCACCGCTGGATTACTGCAGCGACTGCAGGGCGACAAACGGGTGCTTTGGGTTACAAACAGTGACGGCTTGTATTTTGAAAGCGATAAATCGCCGCACGATTACGGGGAAATCCGCAAACAGGAAGGGGTGAATTCAGTTGCTTTGGCTGGGGTGCCACAATCTTCGATTGGCTGCTTGGATGTTTCAGAGGTGGAAACATATCGATGGATGAGCCGCGTTAATTCAGGTGATGCTTCACTTGGTGAAGCGATGCCATATTTCCGTAATATTCGGGATCGGGTCATCGATGCTGTTCTACAAGTGCGCCCAGACGCCGTTTTCACCCTGGCTTGGCAAGGAGGGCATCCAGAACACGACATCACCCATGTATGTGCCAAGTTGGCGGTTGACCGCTTGGCGCTGGAAACTGGTAAGCGGCCCGCCTTTTACCACATGCCTGCCTACGAGTACATGATTTTGGTGGCCATGCGTTTTCACCCTCTGTACAAAGGGCAACGCATCAAGCTGCGCCTGACCCAGCAAGAGTTGGACATCAAAATGGCGATGATCGATGAGTATCCTTCTCAGGTAAAATTATTCAATGATTTTCGCAAGGTGTTCAAACTTGTTGGGATGTTCAAACGGCTAGGGGCTCCACCCAATGCCGAGGCTTACATTTCCGTCGAGGAATTTGGGCCGGTACCTTTAATAAACTACAGCAAAAATACCCATACCTTCGATTACTTCACCTATATGTGGGAGGATTTTGAAGGAGAGCCTGTGACGTTTAACAAAGCTGTTAAGCCCATTGTGATGAGTTTACTAGGTTAACTACGCGAATCGATTGATGTTTGCAGCTGTGTTATTGACAGGAAATTACAGCAAAAATAAACTTTACTGACTTGACCATTTGGGTCAATTATATCTAACTAGGAGTTAATGATGAGCCAGATTTTTACAGACAATTCACTGTCAATCGGCAAGACACCACTTGTTCAGTTAAATCGCGTTGTTGGAGACACCACGGCAAAGGTTTTGGCAAAGATTGAAAGCCGCAATCCAGCATTTTCGGTCAAGTGCCGCGTTGGCGCATCTTTGATCTGGGATGCCGAAAAAAGCGGCAAGCTTAAGCAAGGAATCGAAATCGTAGAGCCCACTTCTGGCAATACTGGGATTGCACTGGCCTTTGTTGCTGCTTCCAGGGGCTACAAGATCACGATTACTATGCCAGATTCCATGAGCTTAGAAAGGCGCAGGCTGCTAAAGGTGCTTGGGGCAAACCTGGTTTTAACGCCGGCTGCGCTTGGAATGAAAGGTGCCATCGAAGCGGCGCACGAAATCGTCAAGGCCAATCCTGAACGGACCTTCATGCCAGACCAATTTTCAAACCCTGCCAATCCAGCGATCCACCGAGCGACTACAGGGCCAGAGATCTGGAACGACACCCAAGGCGAGGTTGACGTCTATGTCAGCGGCATCGGCACCGGTGGATCTTTTACCGGGGTTTCAAGGTATCTAAAACTGGACCAAAAGAAGTCAGTACACTGTGTTGCAGTCGAACCAGAGGAAAGCCCAGTAATCAGCCAGACTTTAGCCAATCAAAAACTGGAACCCGCCCCCCATAAAATCCAAGGGATTGGAGCTGGATTTGTACCAAAGAATCTGGATCTGCCCCTGATTGACCAGGTCATGACTGTGTCAAGCGATGAGGCAATGGAAATGGCGCGACGCTTGGCCAAGGAAGAAGGCATCCTAGCCGGAATCTCAAGCGGAGCGGCCACCGCAGCAGCAATAAAGCTAGCCTATGAGCCCAGGTTCGCAAACAAAACCATCGTGGTAATCCTGCCAGACTCCGGTGAACGTTACCTAAGCAGCGCCCTGTTTGAAGGCTTATTGGATGATTGAGGCGGGGGCTTGGGGGCAGGAGGTAGGGATGGAAGACGATTGTGCTGTTTAGCAGAATTTGGAGCTAAAAAGAGGTCGAGAGGGCACCCAGCAACATGGTCCGGGGGCAATCCTGGAGGGCGCTATCGGGAGTTGCCGACAGTCGGGGTGGCTACGGGAGATTTTGGGTCCGGAAGGATGCCCCCGGACATGTTTTTAAACTGTAACGAAGAGATAAAACGCAGAAAAGATCGAACAATCAGGAGCCAGAACAGATGTACTAGCAGGGTCAGGTTCAGGGACAGGGCCGGGGTTATGGAAGTTCTGCCAGCAAGTAGCTGGTGCTGCGTCCTTTTTCCTTTGATATTTGCAGGATTCCAAGGGATACCAAGTCGTTGATATCGCGCAACGCAGTGTCTTGAGAGCACTTGTTGATGATTGCCCATTTGCTGGTAGTCAGCTTACCCTTAAAGCCTTCCAACAGCATATTTAACATCTTGATTTGACGTGCATTTAGCCGGGGCGAAACTAATGCCCAATGCTGCCAGAACCTGGCCTTTGTCAAAACAGACTCAAGATCGGCAAATGCGCCCGCGATGGCCTTGTTCAATGTGTCTAAAAACCAAAAAAGCCAGTTTGTTACATCCATCGAACCCTTTTGAGTAGACTCCAAAATATCGTAGTAACTTTTACGCTCACGTTGGATTTGGCTTGAAAGGCTGTAAAAACGATGCGGGCTATTGTCCGCCCGCGCAAGCAGCATATCCCCAATCGCCCTAGCGATCCTGCCATTGCCATCCTCAAAGGGATGCAAAGTCACAAACCAAAGATGCCCCAAACCAGCTTTGATTAGTGGATGAAGCCCCTGTTCGCTATTAACCCAGTCAAGAAACTGTTGGATTTCGACCTCTAAACGTTCTGCAGGCGGTGCCTCAAAATGCACTCTTTGCCTTCCCACCGGACCAGACACCACCTGCATAGGGCCAGTCACATCCTTACGAAATGCACCAACAGTAATTTTGAACATCCCGGAATAGCCAGAGGGAAACAAGGCTCGATGCCAACCAAGCAGCCTTTCCAAAGTAAGTGCCTCCATATAGTTGCTGGTTGCATCCAAAACCATGTCAACGACGCCATCAGTGTATTTGTCACTCGGTGCCAGTGCACCTATGTCCACCCCAAGTTTCAAGGCAATCGAAGAACGAACCGACTGAATATCAAGCCGTACCCCCTCAATTTCACTGGATTTAACAACCTCATTCGTCAGAATTTCCAAATCAGCCTGCTTTTGCAAACCCAAGCCAACACCAGCCAATCGCCCCAACAATCGGCCCTGCAAAAGACTAACCTCGGCCAGCGGACCAGCAACCGCAGCCAAATCAAACTGCCAATCAGGCCAATCCTTACTCTGCCAGATGTAAAAACAATCACCGCAAATCATGCAGCGATTATGCCAACTATTCACCGCAAGTGCAAGGCCGTATGGTTGGGCAGGAGGCGGGGGCAGGAGCTGGTGGGACAGGGACAGGGGCAGGAAAATTTGTTTGAGCTATTGACAAGTTCAGTGGGGGTGCCAATTATAGGGAAGCCGTTTGATAGTCACCTTCATTGGTGAAGGCAATATTTTGTTTTTATTTGAATATTGGAGGATGAAACATGTCTGATCTGCAAGAAACCTTGGTTTTCCCTCAACTGAATAAACCAGCTCCAGATTTTAGTGCCAACACTACCCATGGTCCCAAAACTTTGGCGGACTATAAAGGCAAATGGCTGGTGCTGTTTTCACATCCAGCGGACTTTACCCCTGTCTGCACAACCGAGTTTATCGCCTTTGCAAAGGCTTATCCTCAGTTCCAGAAGCTGAACACAGAGCTGCTTGGTCTGTCAATTGACAGTGTGCATTCCCACGTTGCATGGGTTCGCACCATCAAGGAAAAATTTGGCGTTGAGATCAACTTCCCAATCATTGATGACTTGTCGATGCGCATTGCTCAGTCCTACGGAATGATTCAGCCTGGTGCCAGTAACACATCTGCTGTTCGTGCCACCTTTATCATTGATGATAAGGGCATCCTGCGAGCCATGGTCTATTATCCGATGTCCAATGGCCGTTCAATTCCGGAGTTCCTGCGCTTGGTCGAGGCTCTGCAGACTTCCGACAAGCACGCAGTGGCAACCCCAGAGGGCTGGAAGCCTGGCGACAAGGTCATCGTTCCCCCGCCAGCGACCGTAGCCGGCGCCGAAGCCAGAATGAAAGAAGGCTACGAGTGCACCGACTGGTTCTTCTGTAAAAAATCCCTGTAAACCCAACGTTCCCACCCTGTTCCTTACAGCCTAAGCAAAGTGAACAGGGTGGCAAATCTGATCTCTCCCCCTGCCCCCGTCCCTGTCCCCCCTGCCCCTGCCCCTGCCCCTGACCCAGGCCC
>DUVQ01000172.1 GCA_012840965.1 Oligoflexales bacterium
AGGTCCGGTGACAATTCCCCAATAAACCAGGGGCCATTGATAGCCATGGGAGTGTGACCTTCTTCAAACAACTGGGTCACCAGCGCCGAGGTGGGCTCTTGTGGTAAAAAGCCTTTGTTGGTCAAGTCAGATATGAACTGTAGTGAATCCTGATTTTCAGGGCGATTAAGGACCGGGTTGCCATCGCTGTCAAAGACGCCGCCTCCAAAGCCAAAAAGCCATGGTCCATGATGGTAAAAGCTGCCGGCCTCCCAGGCTATGCAGGGATTGGTTGATTTTCCTTGCAAGCCTTCTTTGGCAAGCCCTTCACACGTTTGAATCAGTTCATCAGTGGTTTTTGGGACGTCGCCTTTTAGTAGGTCGTCCCTGACAAAAAGCGCCAGGGACTTGAACGCCAGCGGATATCCATATTTTGTTTCATCCCAAGTTAGCGCTTCCACAGTGGTGTCAAAGAAGGCATCAAAGGTTTCATCGGCCGGCAGTGGCGCCAACAGGCCTGCCAGGGCCCAGTCACCAAGCCGTTCGTGGGCCGCGATGAAGACATCTGGGCCGTGTCCTCGTGGAATCGCAGACGTCAGCTTGTTTGCAAACGCATCATAAGGGACTGCAAGCGGCTCAACTGGCCAGTTTGGGTTTTGTTTTGTAAATTCCTGGGCCAGCCTGTCCAGCGCCTCTCGTTCCGCCCCACGGTACGAGTGCCACAGCTTGATGGGCACTTGGGCGTCCGAACTAGCAGGTACGGCCACAAGCAACAGCGCCACAAAGGCTAACAGCCAGGGGATGGCCTTGATTTTTGTGACAGGTTTTGGCTTCACGACGCCCTCCCTTTGGGCCAAAGGGCTTTTTCAGTTTCAGGGTCAAACAGCTTGATTGCCCCATCACTGGCCCAAAACCTGATAGGTGAACCGTGTTCATAGTCCGCAATAAGATTAGCTTCCACCTGGGCTAAAACATCTGTTTCATCAGGGCCGACTTTTGTGTGGATGTGGGCGTCCCAACCCACCGTTTCTATTACATCCACCGTGGCGTCAATATAGCCGCCATTTGTAGGTTTTAGGCCCAACTCATGAGGGCGTAGACCAACCAAAACCTTTGGGGGTAATGGCCCAACATCTGGCGGCAGAGTCAGGTTGACGCTTGGGGCGACAAGCGAACCTTCCTTGACGGTTGTTTCCAGGAAGTTCATAGGCGGCGAACCAATGAACGAGGCCACAAAACGGGAGTTTGGCGTGTCATATAGGCCGCTTGGAGTGTCCACCTGTCTAGCATGGCCGCCTTCCAGGACGCAGATGCGATCCGCCAAGGTCATAGCCTCAATCTGGTCATGCGTGACATAGATCATCGTGGTTCCAAGGGTGCGGTGCAGTGATTTCAGCTCCACCCTCATTTGACCACGCAGGTTCGCATCCAAGTTAGACAGCGGCTCATCAAACAAGAACACCTGCGGTCGTCGCACGATTGCCCGTCCAATCGCCACGCGTTGGCGCTGTCCACCTGAAAGCTCCTTTGGCAGGCGGTCCAGCAGCTTATCCAGGCCAAGCATGGCGGCAGCTTCCTCGACCTTAGTGTTGATCTCATCATCGGCCACTTTGCGGATCTTTAGGGAAAATGCCATGTTCTGGCGCACGCTCATGTGGGGGTACAGGGCGTAGGACTGGAACACCATGGCAAGGTCCCGATCTTTTGGGGGTAAATCGTTCACCACTTTGCCATTTATTGCCAAGGTCCCCTCGGTGATTTCCTCAAGGCCCGCAATCATACGCAAAAGGGTTGATTTTCCACATCCAGATGGGCCAACCAACACCAAAAACTCGCCGTCCTTAATGTCGAGGTCTATCCCAGATAAAACGCGAACGTCTTTGTTGTAGACCTTACCAATTCCACGCAGGGTTAATTCCGCCATTGTTTCCCCCAACTATCGAACAACAAACACCTTTGCAGTTCTAGGCTGCAGCTTTATGTTGATTTCCCCGTTGTCTCCAACTGTTACATCGTCGGTGGGGTCTGGTTCATCAAGCATGTTTACAAGCTTGGTTCCCTTGGCAAACGACGTCTTCATGTGCTCGCCGCCCCATTCCTTGGCGCTGGTCCAAGTGGCGTTTGATTTGCTTAGATTTAGGACCACCAACACGGTTTCTGGCCCGACAGCCGTTTCAATCGTTCGCTCAAAAGCCAAAATCCCAGCGTCCTTTTCCGTGCCGGAGTTTTCCGATGACCACACCACCTTCATGTTGCCACGGCGCAATGGTGCCTGCTTTTTGCGCAGGTCAATCAACTGCTTGACCCACTTGAAAGTATCTCCATCGGTGGCAAATCCTGTGTGCCACATGTCTTCACGGTTTGCTGGGTCGTTTCCACCAGAAAAATCCTGCTCGGTGCCATAGTAAAGGCATGGAATTCCATCCATGGTCAGCAACAGCGCCAGCGCCACCTTTAAGCCGTCCTTGTCGTGATAGTCATACAAGAATCGTGGCAGGTCGTGGTTGTCCAGGAAGTTGACCAGCACCTGCCAAGGCGCCAATCCTGAACCATCGGCAGCAGTCACACCCTTTGTATGCGGCGTTTCACCATAATTCAGGCTTTGGCCTTGTGCCATACCTGGGATTCTGGCCTTCCATAGATCCTCAAGCCGCCTTGTGGGTGCTCCATTTTTGACCACGTCGTCAATCACGAATTTCTGCGAAAAGTAAAACACAGAATCCATCATGTTGTCATGGGTGAAGCTGCCGATAAGTTGGTCGTTTCCATCGAAAGCCTCCCCAAACATCAGGAAGTTATGCTTGCCCAAAGATGCCGCTCGCTCCCTGATGCCAGGGCAGAAAACTCGCCAAAAATCGTGCTCAACGTGCTTGATTGTGTCGATCCTGAAGCCATCAAAACCAGCCTTTTCGATCCAGTCGCCATAGACCTTGATCATCGCCTGCCGGACTTCTGGCAGCGTGGTTTTGATGTCTTTTAATCCACCTGGGAAGTCGCCAAGCACTTCCTGCATCCTGACGTAGTCGAAGCAAGCCTGGTGAGACCCCCACCAAGAGCCATCATTTAGCTGCTCCGCGTTGATTCGACCAGCGTCATAACAGGCCTGTTTTTCACGCCCCCACACGGTCACTCTACCCATGCGGTTGTACCAATCAGGATTTGCGAATTCTGCAGGCCATGGTGGCACCCTGTTGATTTCTGGGTCCCAGATCCACTTGATGGGGGCTGGCCCTGACTCGCCGAGCGAAGTAACCGCCTGGATTCCCCTTTCATCAAAGTCTGGATCCCACTCGGTAACCCTGGTCATTGGGGATTTTGTGCCAGATCCCATCACATGTTCATCTGGTTGCCCATTTTGGTTGATGTCATAGTAAAACAGCTGTCCAACGTGGTTTGTGACTATATCAAGGATGACCTTGATGTTGCGGTCATGGGCCTTGCGGACCAATTCTCTAAGTTTCGGAAGGTCCCCAAAATGTCGGTTCACCTCGGTGAAATCCTGCGCCCAGTAGCCGTGATAGCCTGCGACTCCGGCGTCTTCCTCAACATTTTTCACGACCGGAGAAATCCACAAGGTGGTCACCCCAAGCTCTTCGATGTAGTCAAGGCGGTCGATCAGCCCTTGATAATCACCACCATGGTATCCAGCCGCAGACTGGGGATACACGTTGAAATCATTGTTTAAATCGCCGTTTTCAAAGCGGTCGATTAAAACCTGATAGATGACCTCATCTCGCCAGTCAGTAACAATCGTTCTTAAGTCGGCTTCCTGCTCAGCCTGGCTGTAGTCAATGCACCCAGCCTGCGTGCTAAATACAATGGCTAGGATGACCGCCACCTTGATCACTGCCTTAGTAACGATCAACGCCTTAAAAACTGTTTTCATTTTCGAAAAATCCATAATCAACCTCCAAAGTGACGCCCCCGGGGAGCTTCATGTAATTCCCAGGGACTTCCCTATGGATAACTGGCACTGTTTAGCCACCATTCAACCTGCAAGCCCAGGTAATGCTGCCATTTTTGGTCCCGGCGATGGTCAAATCGAGGGAACATGGCTCTGGCATCGCTGTTTAGCCAACTGGCCGTGTAAACAAAGCGAAATTGTGGTCGCTGATACATGCCACGGTTCAGGCTTAAGGATGGCAACAGCGACATCTGGACTATGTGAGGGTTTAGCAACGTGTCGTCTTGACCAAGACCGCTTGGCTTTTTCCACTGGTGAGACAGTTCGGCACCAAGGTGGAAATGGTCTGTGATAAACCAAGCTGGCCTGACGACAGTGGCCCCTTCCCAGTAGTCATCCAGGTCGTAACGATTTTCGTCCGCGTCAATGAACAAGCGCCCAAAAGTCGCGGCCATGATTCCAAAGTGTCGGTTTTCCCAGTTTGCCGAGGCCGCCAAAACAAAGTCCTTTGCACCGGCGGATGTCCTTTCAAGGCTGATTCCCCAAGGCACTCCCCACTCGCCATAAGCGGCCAATCCCCATGCGAATCGCGCAAAGATATTGACGTGGGAGTACGGTCCAAAGCCCCAAAAACCGACTTGGGTGCCGACCACACCTCCAAGGTCAGCCGGCAAATGAGCGGCTAGGGTGGGGTCCTGTTTTAAGGCAAATTCCTGGAAATATCCGTCCAAATCGTCGCTATAGCGCAGCTTTCCATCTGGTAGACGGTGAAATTCTCCATAAACAGAGACCTTCATGGACAGATTTTCGGTCAGGTTGTGGCCAAACCAAGTGAATTTACCCGAGGCAATCATGCGTTGGCGTTCCATGATGGTGATGGTGTCCGCCCCAAAAGTTGCTGGAACGCTGATTCGCCTGAAGGAATTGCCATCTTTAAGGCGATTGACTCCGGCGTGGATCTGGGCCTTGAACATGTTGTTTTCCCATGATAATCCACCGCCCAAGGTGTTTAAAGAGTCCATCGGCCACCAGTCTAAGAGATAGATGTCATCACCTCGGTACATCCTGGAGCCGACCCAAAGTTTCAGGTTGGTTTTGGTGAATCCTTCTGCCTCGGCGTACAGATTGCGCAGGGCTATCGCCTGAACAGCATCGCCCGTGAAATGGAAGAATTCATCAAAAAAGGCAGTAGTTGCCAAGACTCTGACCGCAAAACCGTCTTGAAGTGCAAGTCCATATCCAAAATCCAATTCAGCGTAGGAGCCTTCCAAGAGGCGAGGGGCGTGGGAGACCATGTTGGTGCTTTTTCCACCAGCGCCCTTGAAGTCGGTGGAAAATCCAACACGCCCGTAAGTACCAAAGGAAAACCCAGTTTTAAAGCTGCTTGGCTTTGGCGCATTTACCACATTGCGTGTAGCAGCGGACTCAACAGGCACCAACCTAACGTCATTCTCCAGCCCCGCCCCCTGTCCCTGCTCCTGCTTTTGACCCGCCTCCAGCCCCTGTCCCTGCTCCTCCACATAAGGAAACGGACTTTCAGGTTCACTGGCCAAGGCCCAACCGGAGCTCATCGATAACAGGAAAGCCAACACCAGGATTTTTGTGGCCTGTTTCATTCCCCCTCCTTAACGCAGCGCAGGTTATCCGCTTTGTAGCCTTCGGCACACTGATCACACAGTCTTCCGTCGTACCCCTCGAAGCAATCACAGTAATTACCACTGGCGGCTTTTGTGCACTTGCCAAATACACAAGGGCTTTTTGAGCAATCAATAGCCTGTTCATCTGTGGGGCATTCACCGCCGTAGCCGTATCCACCACAGCCATTCTCTGGAGTGCCAGGATCCCAAGACCCTTTATCTTCCGGGTATACAATATCTTGCCTTGGGATGTCTGGTTCATCTTCATCGTCGCCGCACGCCCAAAAGAGCATGCCAAAACCCAGCAATAATGTGCCCAGCACAAAACCTACCCGGCTTTTGTTGTGCTGGGCCATCCAGAATGAGCTTTTCATGAATCAAGACCTCCATTTTAGCCTGAACAGTTTGGAGCTATCACTTGAGCCCCCATCGCCGGGATAACTATCTCAAGCTTGCCGTCGTCGTGCGGCGAAACAAGACCTCCCAGACAGTCCTTCAGGCCTTCTGTGTCAGTGTTATTGACGTCTACCATCACTTTAACAGGCGTTTTCGACCTGTTGAGCGCCACTATCGCAAAATCTTGAACCCCATCCATTCGATATACAAGATGGTCGTCTGATCTAATCAAATCAGACCTTTTGCCAGCTGTGAAAGCATCAGTGTCTGTGCGCAGTCTGCCGACAACGCGAACCTGGTCCAAAACCGATTGTTGATGAGCAGTTAAAACGGCAGGCATTGGGCGCCTGTTGTCAGGATCGCCACCCCCTGCCAAGCCAATCTCATCCCCCTGATAAAGCACCGGAATGCCAGGCTGGGTCAGTACAAAAATCTGGGCCAAGGCCGTAAGTTTGTAAGGTTCTGGGTTGCTTGGTTGTGGTGCGTCAGGGTTTGATTCATCGCCGGTTGCAACCGTAATAAATCTGGCAACATCATGATTTCCAATCATGTGACTCATCACAGCTCCAGACCCTGCCCAAGCCTTGGTCCCTTCATCCAACTCGTCCAGCAGCGAAGTCATCGAACCGTGCCCCTGGCCGATTACCGAGCGTAGCGCCCACATGAGGGGGAAGTCAAATTGACCACTTAACCCATAAGGCCCCAAGTACCAGCGGATTTGGTCGCGTCCCATGGAACCTGTAAAGGTTTCTCCCACCAAGTAAAAGTGTGGGGCCTCGGCTGGAAACAGGCGATTGGTCAAATCACGCAAATGACGCGTGACCAGCCGCGGCATCATAGGAACTGCATCAACGCGCAGGCCATCTAGGTCAAACTCGTGAATCCACCAAGCAATGTCGGTCAAAACCGCATCTAAAACCTCAGCATTCTTCCAGTTTAGGTCGGCCAGATAATCTGTAAACCAACAGTGTTCAATGTCGGCACCCCAAGAGCACTCTCGCCCACACACGCAGTCAATATTTGGGTGGTTAAACCACTCTCTACGATGCTGCGAAAACCAGGGATGATTGATGTGGACGTGATTTGGGACCACATCCAAGATGACTCTGATGCCATTTTGGTGCGCGGTGGAAATCAGTTGATGCAGGTCGCGCTTGTCACCAAACTGGGGTTCAATCTCGCGTTGTGATATTGGCCAATAGCCGTGATAGGCTTGGTACACCCGATCATCAAATCCAGGCCACTCACCTTCCACGTTTTTGATAGCAGGCGAGATCCAAATGGCATTAACCCCAAGCTTTGCAAAGGTTTTATCTTTGATAGCCTCGGTAATTCCAGCCCAATTTCCGCCATTTCTAAAGGTGATGCCCGCGCTGGTGTCAAGCTGTTCGCCGCCACGTCTGAAACGATCTGTAATGACTTGATATACAAGCGCTTTAGACCAATCAAAGGCTTTGTCTTCAACCCAAAAGGGTAGGGTGAACGGTTGTGTTTCGACACCTCCAGCGTCTTTTGCGCTGATCTGTAGGCGGTGTTTTCCCTTGGGTAACTCCTGGGATTTTATAGTAAAAACACCGCTGTCATCAACAGGTGGCGTTACAAACGACTCGGTCAGCTGATGGCCGTCTATCATGGCGACAAAGGTTTGGTAATCAAGCGGCAGTCTGGTGCTAGCAGATGCAACAAATTCAACTACAAGCCGCATTTGTGCATCAAGCACCTCGGCGCTTTTTACGCGCCAGGTAGGACACGTGCAGTCTTCTAGGACCAAGGCGCTATGTTCAACGCCATCACGACCAAAGATGGTCAGGGGATTTTCAGGGTCTAGGACTTCCTTGCCATCGACCAAATAGCGGTAGGCGTGTCGTCCAGTACCTATGGTGAAACTGCCGCGAAATCCACTGGGTTTGGCCGGTGCCAACTCCCAAGGTTGCCAGCCGTTAAAATCACCGATTACAGCAACGCTTTTTGGTCTGCCCTCAGGTTCGTAATAAAAGTCATAAGAGCAGGAACGCTGTTCAATCAATTCCGATTCTTCGTCAACGCACCCTTGATAGATGAGAGCAACGAAAACGGCTGCAAGTCTGACCCCTCGCCAGTTCATCAGACATCCCGAGCTAAAGAGTTACACAGCCATATCTACCATTCGATTCCACATAAAGCCGTTGGGGCGTCACCGTTCTCTCGATGCCAAAGCTCTATTATGTAGGCCCCAGCCCCAAAACCAACCATTGGTGGGGAACCGTCGTATTTGGAGCCTTCTCTGGTGTGAAGCTCGGAAATTAATCCCATGTTGTTAATGGCTTGTGCCGTGATCCAGTCAATTAGCAGGTCTGCTTTTTCCTGGTTCGCTGTAACGCCCGAATTGCGCAAAGCCCCTGCCAATCGCAGGTCCATGAAAACCCATTCGGCGCTATCATACGAGCCACCATCGTCATTTCTGGCGATTCCAATTCCGTTTGGAACGGTCAGTTC
>DUVQ01000173.1 GCA_012840965.1 Oligoflexales bacterium
ATATCTCGCCCGGACGATGTCACTAAGAGACAGTCGGGGTGGCTACGGGAGATTTTGGGCCCGGAAGGATGCCCCCGGACATGTTTTTAAACTGTAACGAAGAGATAAAACGCCAAAAAGAACAAACGATCAGGAGTCAAAACATGCTAATTAGCAAGATCTGTAGCAGGGGCCAGGGCCAGGGACGGGGACAGGATCAGGGCCAGGGGGTTACTTTGTTCTTTGCTGCCACTTTTTCCAGAAAGTGCTGCTAAGAACGGCTGAATTTGGGGGTTATTTGCGTTAGAATAGCGCCCGTCATTTGGGGATTCGTTTTATGTCCAGAACCACTAACAAAGTGCAGTTTCGAACAAAACATAATGGTGTAGTGCCTTTGGTGGAATTGCACTTTGGGCGGCGCTTTGATGAGACTGCTTCCCAACACTTTGCCCCTTTTAAGTTACCAGAGCTTGGCGCAGTTATTCTGGAAAACGTGACTTCCAAGCAAATTGCGCAACTTACACTCGATGCTAAAGCCTCACTTGTCGCAGGTATCCACGAAATCCCAGTTGGCGATGGGCCTGGCTTCAAAATCGAGATCCCAGATAAAACCGAGGCCCAAGTGAACATCGAGGTAGGGCCTCCAAGAGAGGGAAGCTGGGCAGTCGGCCCCTTGGTCCATAAAATTGAGCTTGAGCTCACCAATCATCTGCGTTTGCTAAATGTTGTCGAGACCTTAGTTGAGCTAAGGTCAATCATTGAACCTGAAGTAGTCACCTCGATCCGCGAATTCGCTGAAGGGCCAGTAGGCAAACTGGTTAATAAGATTGGAGGAGCCACCCTTGATGCTGTTGGCCTGCACGCGCTCACCTTGGGTAAAGGTGATGACTCCAGTCGTTTCCTAGCTACTTGGCTGGCCAGCCAAGTGCTAGGTGCAGGCAGAAGAGTTGCAACAAGGAGCAGGCTGGAACAGTCTGAAATTTTGGTTAAAAAAGCCGTTGCAAAGCCAAAATGGCTTCCGGAACAGGGGCGTTGGGAACTTACCTTCTCTTTCTACGGCATCCTAAACCTAGGAAATCGGGTCGAGTATCCATTTGCAGATGTGGTCCTACCACAAGCAATACTACCAACGCTTCACGCCTCGCTGGAGCAGCTATTTACCTTTTCACCGCTTGCCGGCTCCAAGCTGGTAAAGGGCAAGACAAATCCTTTAGGCATCATTAACGCTCTTCATAGGATGGTTAGTGAAGTAAATGGTAACTGTAATGGCGTGTTTTCGTTACCGGAATTAGCCGGTCGTGTCGGCTTGGTGGACAGAACCCAGTTGCGAGCTTCGCTATCCACTCCAGAAAAGGTCATGTTATCAGCCTCTTTCAAGGCCAAAAGAAAGCGCAATCTATGGAGATTTGACCTGCCACAAATTGCCATCCTTCCAGCCTTGGGCACAAAGGGGATTGTTGCTAAAAGTAGCGGAAGTGGACGATTTGATTTGACAACCCCCAAGAAGGATTGGTGGGAAAGATTTGAGGGGGATTTTGACGTCTTACTGAAAAAAGGTTCCACTTGGCCAGCCATCAATATTCAAGCGAACTCATCCCACGTTCTGACTGATGTCAAACGCGGTTTTTTAGTAACTCTCAAGGATTTTAGCTGCCATGGTGCCTTAACAATCCACTCCAGCAAGACCGGTTTTGCAACAATCTATCCCGCCAAAGGTGGGGTTTCATTTTCATCAAATATCCACCTTGGCAAGCAGGCCTTGGTCAAGGGCTCAGGCAATAACGTGATAGCCAGCATCCCCAATGGCTCGCTCAAGGGCAAGGTTACATACGATGATCAGATTTGGGATTTGGCGGTATCCGGGTGTGGCTCGATGTCTGCCGAACTGGATGCTGACATCAACCCAATTCCAGAGCTGCAACTCAACGATAACCTACTAAAAGGCCTTGTGGATGCCGACACTTGCTTTGATTTGGGTGTCAAACTTGGTCCAACAGAACCTGGTGGAGAGCTTGTATTGAAACCCAGAGGAGACGCGTCTTTCACCGTCAATTCGGCGTCCATCAATCTGGAACATAGAATCATTCACTTACCCGCTGGCTCAATCGCGAAAATCAGCTGGAAGGAAGGAGCAATCCAGCCAGAGGGGGTCTCCAGTTTTGCCTTTGACCTTGCATGGGACCTTTTTGGCAAAGACGTAATGATTCAAAGCCCTACTGGCTCTGTTTCCCTTTTGGTTTCAGACCTTAGGCAAGGCGAGTTAACGGTGAGTATAAGCCCCGGTGGGCGCTTTTCTGTTCTAGGCGGAAAGGACAGCACTTACGGTGCCAGGTTTTTTAACGCCCTTTTAGACCCTGCTGGCGATCCAGCACCGCTTTTGGACCTGCTTGATTCTGAAGACGGCCTAGAGCACATTGAGGCCGTAATCCGCATGTTCAACGAGGAGCTTGCCCACGATCTGGCCCGACTTCGACGTCGTGTGCTGCACATCAAGAACTATCTTAAAGAGCAAAATATCAAGACCCCGGGAGACATCCTGCCCAGAAAGCGACTGGCTGCTCTGCTTTCGCAAATCCTGGTCGAAAATGATTCTATGACCGACAAGTTGGTTCCTTTGATAAAGGATGTCACTGAGGCCAGGGGATTGAACGTTGCCAAGGCTAGAATGGCCATTTTGGAGGCCATGCCTGACACTGAATACGACTATGAAATTGGTGGCTTGCTGCGATGGCTTGCAACAGTCACCGCGCCCGGCATTCCAGTGGAGCAGCAGCCGCCTGTAGAAGTCCCTCCGCTGCGACACCGTCCTGAATTTCAACATCTTTTGGAAGGCCTTTTATCTGCCAATGAAATCTACGAGATGGCCAAAAAGGATGTCATTCCATCAAAACAGCAGATGGCTTTGCTTCAGGTCGCACCTGAGCTTGCTATTGCCCAGCTTGACTATGTGTTAAAGCACTGCCGCCTTTCGGACTCAGTAAGTGCAAGGTTGCGATTTATCAGGGATTCCAAGAAATCTGTATCAAAACTGGAGCATGGTTGGGGTGGCTTGGCCTTTGCTGGTCAGCAAGCCTGGATTGCTGGCTTTTTAGGCGAGGTTATAGGGCCTTTGCCCGGAATTGATAGCCCTGATGCTGCTTGGCCTGCACCTTGTGCACTTGGTGTGGTTGATGTTGCAATACTTCTGCAGGCTTGCCTTTCAGAAAGCCATCATGGCCTTCAAAGTCAGATCAATAATCGAATGTTGTTGGAGCTTTTGCGCTCCCGCCCCAAAGAATTCACCAGAGATGTGTTAATTGAGGTTGGCCACCAAGCTCCTCGTGTCCTAGCAGGCGTGTTGATGGCCTTCCTTGGTCAGGACCAGCACCTGATGAAAGAAGAAGTGGACCTGGTGAAATTTTTGGAAGAAAAACTTGAACTTCCAGTGCCAAATCTAACCGACTTCATGGCCGGTGGGAAACGGGTTAGGGACAGCTATTACAAAGAACTTCTAAAGCTGGCTGAGGCCATTTTTGAGTGTGAAGGCCCTTATCAAGCCAAGCGGAGCCATCTACGTAATGTAGACCACAAGGCCCCGAGGGGTGCCCAAAAAACAGCTGATGACGCGGATGTTATAAAGGCCATTGAAGCTGCAGACAAGCTTGGGCATGCCCTTGGTCCAAAAGCCACCAAGGC
>DUVQ01000174.1 GCA_012840965.1 Oligoflexales bacterium
CTTGCTTGGCGACCCTTTCAATTCGGTCCAGGTCGGCTACGGACGAACCCCCAAATTTCTGGACGATAACTTTCACGGCTACCTCCCCAACAGCCGCGATTATAGAAAGGGAACGACCTGGTGTCGATGGGCCAAACTTAAATCACCGCCTAGTTGGTGTCTTTGGCTGTCGATTCTGAGGTGACAATTGGATCGGTAAATTTCGGGCCTCTTTTACGAAATACCACGTAAAGGATTGGTACTAAGACAAGAGTAAATACAGTAGAGGCCGTGAGCCCACCTACAACAGCTCTGGCCAAAGGCACATTCGTCTCGCTGCCTTCACCGATTCCGACCGCCATGGGAAGCAGCCCCAACAAACTTGTGGCAGTTGTCATCAGGATTGGGCGCAAACGGATCCGGCCAGCTTGGACGACCGCTTCAGTGACATCCAAGCCTTCGTCTGCCAAGTTATTGGCGAAATCAACCAGCAAAATACCGTTGGAAACGACGATGCCGACCATCATGATGATGCCCATGAAGGCGTTTACAGACAAAGGAGTACTTGTTAACCACAAAGCGGCTACGACCCCTATCATTCCCATTGGGACTGAAAACATCACGATGAATGGCTCGCGTAGTGACTTGAACTGACTTGCCATGGTCATGTAAACAAGCATCAGGGCCAAAATCATGGCCATGAATAGGCCCATGAACGATTCTTGTTGTTGTGAACGTTCACCGCCCAGCCGGACTGTGAACCCTTCAGGCAAGACTATATCCGCCAGTTTTTCTTCAACATCTGCCGCCACGTCGCCAAGCGAGCGTCCAAAAACGTTAGCGGTGACGTGAACCACGCGATCCATGTACTTTTTGTCGATTTGGACTGGACCAGCTGCAGGTACCACATCGGCAACGGTCCGAAGTGTTAACACCTGGCCATCGGTGGTGACCAAAGGCACGTCTTCTAAATCATAAAGATCATTACGATCTTGTTCTTGAAAGCGCACGATGATGTGGTACTCGTGGCCAGTCACTGGATCCGAGTAAATGCCTGGAATATTTAAGTTTCCAGCCACAGAGGTTAAAACACCTTGGGCGACCTCCCTGGTTGAAAGTCCAAGCCTAGCCGCCTTTTCCCGATCAATGGCAATATCCAGTTCAGGGTAGTCATCTTCGCGACTGACTCTGACGTCTACTGCCCCAGGGATAGATTCCACGATTTCTCGGATCTGACCGTGTAAAAGCCTTGCCTGTTCCAGGTCGTGACCAACTATTTCAATGTCCAGGGGTGCCTCTGAACCAAAGTTCATAATCCTGCGTTGCATGCCACCAGCGTCGAAGAAAAGGCGCACACCTGGCAGCTTGCCTGCCAATTCCTTTCGAACCAATTCAACAGCTTCCTTGTCAGAAAACGGTCGGTCTGCGGGGGGCACAAGCCTTACTCTAACGTTGGCCGCGTGTGGGCCAGGGTTTCGAGACCACATGGAACCGCCGCTTGACTGGCGAATGCCGGCGTCAGAAACAATGGAAGAGACGTTTTCCTTTCCAAGAGCGGCAGTTATCGCTTCCTCGACTACATAAACGGATTCCACCGTCCGCTCGACTCTTGTACCAAGTGGGCCACGGATTGATATCCAGAACTGGCTTTCATCGGTTGCAGGAAAAAATTCGGTACCGATCCTGGGCAGCATGAACATGGCGCCAGAAAAGAGCAATGCAACAAGGGTGACTACAAAAACCTTGTGATTTAGGCCCCACCTCAAGGCCTTTTCATAAAACTCGCCCGTCCAGTCTAAGGCAGCTTGCCATGCCCCCATAATTGGCCCCAGTTTTCTGGTAGAGGCGTCAAGGGAACTCATTTTGAATCGAACACTTAGCGGTGGGATTACAGCCATGGCAACCAAGTAGGAGGCCGCCAAGGCAAACACGATGGTCAGAGTCAGCGGAATGAAGAGCAATTTGGCTATGCCAACCAGGAATATGACCGGAAAAAAGACTGCAATTGTGGCGATGGTAGAGGCCAAAACCGGCATAGCAACTTCCTTCGCCCCATCGTAGGCGGCCTGACGCCCGCTTTTTCCCATGGACCTGTGTCTGAAGATGTTTTCCAAGACAACAATCGAATCGTCAACTAAACGACCGACCCCAAGCGCCAAGCCTCCAAGGGTGAAAGTGTTTAGACTTTGCCCCCCAACGAAATAAAGCAAGATAAACGTCGCGGCGATTGATAAGGGAATTGCCAAAGAGATTATGAAAGTGGAACTAAACGACCGTAAAAACAAGAAAATAACCGCCATGGCCAGCAATCCACCCATCAAGGCCTCGTTTAAAAGGCTGTTGATTGATTGGCGGATGTAGGTGGACTGGTCAAAGGCAGGCTCAAGTGTCATGCCAGGAGGTATCCCTCTGATCTTGGGGATTTCCGCAAGCACATCTTGTACGACCTTGATGGTGTTGGCACCTGGTTGCTTTCGCACCCAGAGGCTGACACCTGGGACTCCATTTATACGCACAATGTTGGTTTTATCTTCGGCACCATCAATGACCTTGGCGACATCTCGCACAAAGATTGGCGAATTTCCACCTGGTCCTTTGCGAATGACGACGTCTCCAAGCATATCCACATCGCTAATCTGGGTTATGGCAAAGACATTAAAGTCGACGTCACCGACCTTTAACATTCCGGAAGGTAAAAGAAAGTTGGCGGCGCTTAATGCATTGACCACATCTTGGGCGGTAAGGTTCCTGGATGCCAGGGCATCACGGTCAGCTATGATTTGGATCTGCCTGGTAAGACCGCCTGAAATCGACGCGGTGGAAACGCCAGGCACGCGCTCAAGTTGAGGTTGAATCACGTTGTAAGCCAAGTCATACATAGCCCTTTCATCAATGCCTTCCCCATACAGATTCAGGCCAACAATCGCGAAGTTTGAAACGTCCATTTTGATGACAAAAGGCGATAACGCCCCAGTGGGAAGCGCATTCATCATCTGTTGGACACGTTGAATCGCATCTGAGGCTGCAACATCAATGTCGGTTCCCCAGGCAAAGTTGGCGCGAACAGTAGAGATGCCTTGGCGAGAGGTAGATTCAATGTAGGACACGCCAGGAACCGAAGAAACGGCCCTTTCTAGCTGCTCCGTTATTGAGGCCTCGATATCCTTTGGGCCAGCACCAGGGTACATGACGCCGACCAACACCATTGGCATCGTTATGTCAGGAAACAGATCCACTGGAATCCTAGTAACCGAGACATAGCCCAAGACCACAACGGCTACGGCTAGCATCAGAATCATTACAGGATTGTTTAACGCAGTTTTAGTCAGCATTTTAACGCCTTAAGTCTGTTTCACTGACGGTGCGCACATCTTGGCCGTCTCGAACAAGGTCGCGTCCAAGCGTGATCATCGTGTCGCCATCATTTAGCCCAGAAATCACCTCCACTCTGGCATCTGGCAACGTGCGTCCGAGCCCTACCATCACTTCAACTGCTTTTCCATCCTTGACCACAAATATAGAACCGACTTCGCCTCTGCGAACAACTGCTCTTGGGGGTACAACCAAGGCGTCTTTCAATTCATCAATAACCAAGGATACTCGGCCATACATCCCTGGTTTTAAGCGCCCTTCTGGATTGTCAAAACTTAGTTCGACGGCAAGTGTTCTGGTTTTTTCATCTAAAGCGGGCGCAAAACGCGACACCACCCCTTCAAAACTTTCTTGGGTACCTTCGATCTTTAGTTCACCAGCAAGCCCAACTGCGATTTTGGCGATATCTGCCTGTGGAATAGTTGCAACCGCCTTTACTGTTTTGTTGGTTCCCACCTGAAAAAGCACGGGACCTTGAGGTCCAACCAGCGCTCCGACATCGACCCCTCGCGTGATTATGTACCCATCGAAAGGGGCCACAATTTCGGACCAGGACGAGCGCGTTTTGGAGGCACTTAAAGCTGCCTGCGCTGCCTTAAGCTGGGCCTCGCCTACTTTAACGGCGGTCTCGGCATTATCTACATCTGCAGGGGCAACAAGTTCCTTTGATACCAAATCACCAAGGCGTTTGGCTTGGTCTTTCGCGTTATTCAAAGATGCTTCGGCTAACTCGACCTGGGCTGCAGCCTGCCTTTGTTGGGCATCTATTTCCTGGTTATCGACAAGCGCTAGGCGGTCGCCTTTACTGATTTGGTCACCGCGATCTACAAGAATTTGTTGAACATATCCAGAGGTTCTGGACAAAACGCCAGCCTGTTCGCCTGGCAGCAAAGTGACTAGATAAGAGCGACGCACCTCGATGTCTTCACGCTTGACGTCTTGAACTGCAACTTGAGGAGCTGGTCGGGTTCTAGGTCCGCCTTTTTGACCGCTGTCACAGCTAAACGAAAGCACCAGTAAGGGTAATATCGCAAGCACCCGTTTCATGGCACCTCCTTGCTGACAGGTCTAGTTGGAATCACACCAATGGCTCGATGCCACGCCACATATGCAAGCTCCAGGTCCAAACGTGCACGAACTTCAGCAGCCTGGGCGTTTGCATACGCAGATTGGGCATCTAGCAGCTCTACCGAGTTCCCAGTCCCCACATCGTAACGGGCCTGCGCCAATTCAAACGCCTCGCGGGCGGCTTCGAGAGCGGCCAAAATTGGCTGAATTTTGGCGCTGGCCTCATTTACAGCGGCAGCAGCCTGCTCAACATCTAGCCTGATGCCTAAATCCATAGAATCCAAGTCAGATCTAAGTTTGGATAACCTGGCGCTGGCCTCACGAACCTCGAAAGTGGTCTGGACAGCAGATAAAATCGGCACTGTTAGCGTGATTCCGACGCTCCAGTTCCAAACCAGCTCATTGACAGCCATTCCACTGTCATTAACTGAGGCGTTGGCTGCAACAGCTGGATACCATCTGCCTTTGAGCATCCGGACAGAGGCCTCTTGGACTGCAACCCTTGCAGCCAAGGCTGAGCGCTCTGGGCGATTGGCCAAGGCATATCTGTAACCTTCATCAACGTCAACTCCAGAAACATCGGCAAAAAAGTCGATCTGTATGGCATCAACAAGCCGCAGATCAGGGTCACCAATGGCAGCGGCCAAGGCGGCTTGCGCTATGACCAAGGCATCTACAGCGGATAATCGGGCAGCCTCGGCATTATGCGCCTCGGCGGCGGCCCTGACCGCATCGATTTTTGGCCGCAACCCAGCTGCAACAAAAGCCTCTGATTTGTCTACATGCCTTTTAGCCTGAGCTGCGGTCCTGTTAGCTACGGCCACCATCTGTTTATTAGCAAGCACCGCAAAGTACCGGTTAGTAACATTTGCCCAGACATCAAGTCTAGTTACAGCAAAATCTTGCTTGGCGACGTCAATTTCGGCCTTTGCGACTTGATGATTGCCATGAGTTCGACCGCTGTCCCAAATGGTTTGAGTCAGATTCAGACCAAAAATGAAATAATCATAGGACTTGTGCGTGCTTTCATACTTAAAACCACTGCCGCCACCAAAATTGGAGGCTGACAACCCAGGCCTTGGGGCAAAGTTACCAGTCTGCCGGTTATACGAGGCCGAGCCATACAAGGATGGAATCCAGCCAGATACTGCGGCCCTTTCCTTTGCTTCAGATATTTCAATGTTTGCTTTGGCACCAGCAATGGCAGGCGCATGTTCCATGGCCCTTTGAAGGGCTTCATCCAAGGTCAAAACAGTTGGTGTTCTTGCGAACGAATTTGGGGTGATTGCGATGAAAACAACCAAGAAAATAACGTTTTTCATGGTCAATGAATGCACTGGCAACTCCTCGAAGCCAAGGGAGTCTAAACTCCGAGGGTATAAGCTATACACTAACCATCAGATTTGACAAGCGTTTCCTTAAAAAGATCCGTTATAAAAACAAAAAAACGGTAAACGTTGAAGGAGTTAGAAAAAAGGCTAAACTCAGGTTGGCATGTGGCCTTTTGGGTTTATCCAGGCTGTCGCGGTCATGCGGCTGTTTGATACTTTTGATATTGGAGGTCAAAGATGAGACCTGAGCATCCTGTTGCTTTAATCACTGGGGCTTCTTGGGGAATTGGAGAGGCTACTGCAAAAATCTTGGCTGAAAGTGGTTTTTATCTGCTTTTGGGGGCCAGAACCGTTGAAAAAGTGACTGCGCTAGCAGATGAATTACAAAGTAAGCATGGTATCAAGGCCATTGGAACAGCCCTTGACGTGAGAGACCCAGAATCTGTTAACGCCTTTGTTGAATTGGCTAAAAGCGAGTTTGGGGCAGTTCATGTGTTGGTCAACAATGCTGGTCTGGCAAAGGGCACGGCTTGTCTTGAAGATGCGACTGACGACCAGTGGGAACAGATGATTTCCACCAATATCAACGGTGTGCTTTACATGACTAGAGCCTGCATTCCTTTGATTAAAGCCGCAGGTTGGGGACATATCTTCTTTTTGGGCAGTGTGGCGGGCCATGGAGTTTACAAAGGTGGCTCAGTTTATTGTGGGACTAAATACTTTGTGCGCGCTGTATCAGAGACGCTGCGTTTTGAGTTGCTTGGAGAGCCAATTCGCGTCACTAGCGTTGATCCTGGCATGGTGGAGACTCAATTCTCGGTGGTCCGACTTGATTCCAAGGAAAAGGCAGATGCAGTTTATCGTGGGATGCAGCCTTTGGTAGCCGAGGACATTGCTGAATGTATTCGTTGGGCTGTCGACCTGCCTGACCATGTAAACATTGATCAGATTATTATTAGGCCCAGAGATCAGGCTGGTTTCCAAAAGGTCCAGCGCTAGCGATTTGGAATTTGGTGGAGTTAGATGAAAACTAGAGCATTGAAAGTTGTGGACATTCTAGCGAACTGGTATCCAGACGCCACAACTAGTCCTTTGAACTGGAACACCCCCTTGGAGTTGCTGATAGCCACCATTTTGGCCGCCCAATCAAGGGATGTGCTGATTAACCAAGTCATGCCTGTCCTTATGGGAACGCTACCCACAGCACAGGCAATCGCCGATGCACCAATAGAACAGCTTGAAGAATTGGTCCGACAAACCGGTTTTTACAAAAACAAGGCCAAGGCATTAAAAAAGTGCTGCCAGCAACTTATTGAGTTTCACGGTGGCGAGGTGCCAAACAGTATGGAAGAACTGACCAAACTAGCTGGAGTGGGGCGCAAAACGGCAAATGTAGTACTGACAAATTGCTTTGGAATTCCGGGTATTGTGGTTGATACCCATGTATTAAGGGTCAGCAACCGTTTAGGTTTTACAACATCGTCTGACCCTGTAGAAGTGGAACAAGATGTTGGTAAAGTGCTGCCTGAAGGTCAGTGGTCAGACTATAGCCACAGGGTCACATGGTTTGGTCGCGAGGTCTGTTTAGCCAGAAAACCAAAATGTGCCACTTGCAAATTGAACGAATTATGTCCATATCCTGAGAAGACTTAGGAGCCATTTTCCTGTAGAGTTCCAACATGATCGCGCTTGATCAACTTACCATCCAGGTTCGCCGATTGCGGCGTCTACTAATTGTGGAGCGATCTCTGCAGGCAATGATTGCGCTGCTGGCGTTGGCTGCAATCTTTGGGCTTATTGGGTCGGCCTTGGCTTCTTATATTGCCGAGTTCACGCTGCTGCGTCAGTGGCTTTTGGCCGGGCTGGCGATGTTTTCTGGTTACACGGTTGGATGGTGGGTTTTTCATGTTGTTCGTTCAAGAAAACCTGTCCGCATCGCTAGGTGGGCGCAAAAACGAGTACCGTCATTAGGGCAACACCTTGAAACTGCAGTCGAATTAGCACCAAATATCGATGCGAATCATTTTTCATCAGGGCTTTTAGTGGCCCAGATAAAGCAAACGAATCAGATCCTTCAAGATACTAAGAGTTCATCCATTTTGAGTTTTAGCAGGCTGAAACTGCCGCTGCTAGCACTTTTAGTGCCTGTAGTTATTGGCCTTTCTTGGCTTGCCTTTACACCATGGTCTGCTTTAAGGGGAATGAGAACAATGGCTGGCATGGCCGTCGAAAGCACCCCTGATTGGCTTTTGGGACCGGCCACAAGCGTGGACTCTTTGGTTTTTGACATCCACGTCGTGATAAACAAGATTGGCAAAGATGGCCAAGTAGTTGAAATTCCATGTGAAGAAAGTGGTGACATATCTGCCTTGAAGGATACTGAGATCCATGTTTTTGGCCGTCTGAATCAGCCAGCAATGGTTGGACATTTGGTGGTTTCAGGGGAAGACGAAAAGCGTTACAGCCTGACCTTGGGTGCAAACAATTCATTTTCAGTGAAATTCCCGACACAATCCAGTTCAACCTGGCACCTAGAAGTGTTGGAAGTCCCAGGTGTTTTGGTATCCGAAAGGACTAGGCGACAAATCCACATTATTTCACCTAAGCCGCCTGAAATCAGGGTAACTCCACCTGAACAGTGGGCTTTGAAGGCTGGAGAAGTCGCTGTAATCCCATTTTCCGTCCATGCCGAATCTGGGATGGCAACTGTTGATATCGTTTATGAATTTCCTTTGGATTGGGTTCGCACCCCAGTAAAAACTAGAATCCTTGATTCAACAGCACAAACGGCCTCTGGTGAAGTCACCTTTGTTTTACCTGACTACATTTTGGAAGCTGGTGGCATGGTTGATTTGATCATCGAGGCTTCTGATTTGTTGGTCGATGATCAGATAGGACGTTCCAAGGCAATAAGCTTTATCTTGGACAGCCCCGGAGTGCGCCAAAATGCTTACATAATTGACCAACAAAAGCTAATGGACCTTTTATTGGAGATGTTGGCAAAAACATACTTAGATCCAGAAAATCCACAAGTTAGACATCTTGAAACGCGCATTGCTGAAGCAGGGATGTTTGTGAAGAGAATTGTTGACGGCATAAAGTCGGTTCCAGACACGTGGCAAACTATTGCAAACGGTATTGAGGCGCTCCCACAAGTTAAACCTGAAAACATAACATCTGAACTTTCCAAGATTATCTTGATGGTTGACGAATCGATCACCACATCCACGGCAAGTCTCTTAAGCGCCCGTTTAGCAAACATGACCCGGGATGTAACCCGTTTAAGGCAAGTGGGATTGCGCGAGGCCAATGATGAGGCTATGAAAATCATTATCCGCACCAGAAGGTCTTTTAAGTACTTAGATAATTTGAGACGAGAGTGGCAAGCAAGCGCAGAATTACATGGTGGAATGCTTCGATTCACACCTGCAAATCTGGGTAACCTTTTGGCCCAAGCAAATGAACAACTTACAGCTTTTGAAGACTTGATTTTGCGAAGCGACACCTCTAGGGCGCAACGACGAAAAGCACTGGAGGCGACTCATGTGGCGTTGAATAAGACTATCGAGGCTTTTAGAAACGTGAACATTCCAGGAATCATGCCTGGGTTGATGACGGCCAAACAAGAAAACGTTATTCCTCCCGAGGTTTTGACTAACCTGAGGCTTGCATTGAGTCTGCAAAAGGAGGTCATGGACAGAACTGCACAGACTGCCTTTTTGATGCGCAAACGCTCAGATGATCTGTCGGTACAAAAGGCCCCTGATCACCTGAGGCTGGCATCGCTTGGACAAAAGGCTTTAGAGATAGTTGAACGCCTGCAACAGCGTGACAACATAGGCGATTTCGCCCAGAACCTGCTTGAAATTACAGGCAGTTTGTCTACAGCTGTTCAACTTTTAAATCAGGGCGACCTAAAGAACGCGGCCTCAGTTGTGGAAGCGGCCCTTGAAAATACAAGAAATTCCATCATTGACATGCGCAGCGCGGCTGAATGGGCTGAAGAAGAGAAGGCGTCGAAATCATTGTTGTCTTTGGCAATCAGACTATCAAAAAGCTATGAACTACTTCGTGAAATTAATAGCGAGCTCAGGTTGTGGGGACAAGCTAGAAGAGCCATGGTGACTAAGGATGATCGTGAAGAGGCCTCAGTTATCTTAAGGGATCAGGAGCGAGCGCTTTCATTGGCAACCAAATTTTCTGAAGCTCTAAAAAAATCCATCGATTCTGATGCGGATGAGATTGTTGTTACCGCCTTTTCGGCCAAGCAGAATATGGAGGAGGCTTGCGAACGATTGCGAGAAACAAATTTTGTGGCGGCAGAAGCCCATCAACGTCAAGCAATCCAAGATGTTATGAGATTACGTAGGTCTTTGGAGCGTGGAGAAATCAAGTACCAGTCTGCATCAACTTGGGCTGAAGAAGACCCGATCGAATTGCCTGAGCATGTCCAGACAACTAGCGCTGGAGGCTTCACTGACGAGATCAGAAACTACTCTGACCAGCAGGTGCCAGCTAGGTTTGAGGCGGTAGTTCGCGCCTACTATGATTCGCTTATGAGACCTTAGATGGCTGCGATGGCCTCGATTTCGACAAGCGCACCTTTTGGCAGTGCTGAAACCTGAAAGGTGGCCCGGGCAGGACGGTGTTCACCGAAAAACTCGCCATACATCTGGTTTACGGTTCCAAAATCGGCCATATCGGTTAGTAAAATCGTGGTCTTAACAACATTCCACTTGGCCATGCCGCCTGCAATCAGCACTGCTTCAAGGTTTGCAAGAACCTGGGCTGTTTCGGCCTCAATTCCACCAGTTACCATGGTGCCTGTAACAGGGTTTATCCCAATTTGCCCTGACAAAAACAGCAACCGTCCAGGACTGCATTCAATAGCTTGGGAATATGGGCCAATAGCTTTTGGCGCATCTGGGCTTTCAACAGGGTGATTAGAGTTCATTTAATTATTCCTCCTAGAAATTATGGTTCGCTGGTGCCTTCCCGACCGTACACATCCTCAAGCCGGACGACATCGTCCAATTCTGGGGTTGATGCTTCAATGAGGTCACAATCGCTATCATCAGGGGCTATAAACCGATGGATCATTCCTGGCAAAATCCTGAACCCCTGTCCTGCCGGGACGATAAATTCCTGCATTTCGCTGCCTTGACCAAGCTGGAAGATCAAGGTTCCAGCCAACACGTAAAGCGTTTCATCCTTGATCTCGTGATACTGCCTTGAAAGTCGTTGACCTTTATTAATGTGAAGCAGCTTGGCCACATAGCGGTCAGTATAGGCCAGTACCAGTTCGAATCCCCAGGGTTTGTCTACCTTACGGGGTTTAACAATGATGCTCATTGGACCTCCACAACAACGGACTGCTCATTGTTGCGCAAATTGAAATCTTTTGAAAACTCTTTCGCAGCTGTTTTGCTCTTAAAGCCTGTCACTCTTATCCTGAACCACTGTCTTCCCTTTGCATCTACGAAGCTGATGACCTTGACGGGATATCCGGCCTGTTGCAAGGAATTGGCGTAGTCAGAGGCTGCAGCTTCGTCTTGGTAGGCGCGGATCTGCACGTGGTAGTTTTTGGTGGCTGGGGCGGGGTCAGGGGTAGGGGCAGGATCAGGGGCAGGGGCGGGGACAGGGACAGGGGCGGGTTCTGATTCACGTTCAGAAGCCGGCTCTGCTTCAATTTTGGGCTGGGCCTCAGAATCGACCTCAGGTTCCGGTCCCAAGACAGGTTCCTCCTCTGGTTCTAGCTCCGGTTCCGAGGCAGGTTTCTCCTCTGGTTCTAGCTCCGGTCCCGAGGCAGGTTCCTCCTCTGGTTCTAGCTCCGGTCCCGAGGCAGGTTCCTCCTCTGGCTCCTCCTCCGGTTCCGAGGCAGGCTCCACCTCCACCTCTGGTTCTGGCTCGGGTTCAAAGGCAGATTGGCATTCTGAGTCATTCAGGTCAATGGTTGTACAGGTGGCGTTGGGATTTGAAAATAAAAGTGCTGGCAAAAACTCTGGAATTCCTATTGCTTGTTCAAATGGCTCCCATGGTCGTCTTTCGTTATATTGGGTGCTCAATTGAAGAGACCTCGGTTCCGGGCTAGGCTCAGGCTCAGGTTCTGAGAGCACAGCTTCAGGTGCTGCGGATTCAAACACAGGTGCAGGAGTGGCTGCCTCTAAGTCTGGTGTTGTAGCGTGAGCCACCAGCTCTGGTTGTACAGGGGCTTCAGGTTCCGTTTGTTGTTCAATGCCAGCTACTTCTGTCTCTACTTCTTCAGGAGTATCTAAATTTTCGCCAACAGGTTCTTCTTTCTCAGGCTCGTTCACAGGGTTAACTGAGCCTGTAACTGATTGTATGACCGGTTTTTCTTCGAAATCAGGCTCATCACTCCCAATACCAAGCAGCTCCTCTCCTGGAATTGGCTGCCATTGCTGAGTGTTTGGACTAACAACAGGTAAAAGGCGTTTTGGCCCTTTGGATGCAAACATCCCAGAGCCAAGAAAATAGCCACCTACAAAGGAAAAGGCTATCAATAACAAAACTATGAGGATAGTTCGAACTATGTGCCTAGGTTCAATGCGCAAAGGGGTCCGTTCGCGAATCTTATCCAAGTCACGAATCTGTACCTCTACGATGGGACGTTCATTGTTAGGCTTCGTCATCCTCTGCCCCGTAATACATGGATTCGGGTGCGCTAACACCTAAAAGCCCCAAACCATGTCCCAACACAGCCTGGATACGGGACACGAGATAAAGCCTTGCCGCCGTCTTGACGGCATCATCCGAGATCACCTTTTCAGACCCCTTGTAGCGCGTGTAGTAGGAATGAAATTCTTTAACAATTTCCATCAGATAAAACGCCACATGATGAGGTTCAGCCTGCATTGCGGAAATAGCAATAACCGATGGATAACGATTAAGCCCTCGAATTATGGATTGCTCCTCTGGCAGGTTCAGAACATGAGCCATCTCAGGGCTAGGTACTGGCACGGAAATACCCATTTCTACGGCCTTTCGAATGATTGAGGCCACCCTAGCATGACCATACTGAACATAGTAAACAGGGTTATCCATCGTCTGAGAACGAGCTAGATCCAGGTCAAACTCCATCTGAGCATCCGCCCGCCGCAACAAGAAGATAAACCTGACGGCATCACTGCCAACCTCGTCAATGATCTCCTGTAAAGTCACGAACTTACCAGTTCGCTTGCCCATTGGAACAATTTCTTTGCCACGTATTAGGGAAACCATCTGGACCAAAACTACATGTAGCAACTCTGGATCGTGATCAAATGCCTCCAAGGCCGCCTTGACCCTAGGAATATAGCCGTGGTGATCAGCTCCCCAGATGTTGATAAGCCGTTTATATCCGCGTTTGGCCTTTTCATCGTGATAAGCGATATCTGAGGCAAAATAGGTTGGTATCTGGTTGCTTCTGACTATGACCCTGTCATCTTCGTCATCCAGATCCATCTTAAACAAGACGGCCCCAGTTTCATCACGATACGCGGCCCCCTTGGCAAGCAACGCATCAACAGAGGCTTGAACGCGACCTGATTGATGCAACGTGCGTTCTGAAAACCAGTGATCGAAATGAATATCCAGGTC
>DUVQ01000175.1 GCA_012840965.1 Oligoflexales bacterium
AGGGCAAAGGCAGCAGGTTGGGTCAGCAGCAACCCTAAAGGGAGCACCAACGCCCAAAGTAATGACTTGCTGTGGCTAAAAGTCCCTTTAATCAATTGGAATTCGATACCTCAGCTTAGTTTCATAGGTCTGCCCGATTTCGTCTGGGTCCATAGATTGCTCTACCCCACGAACCTTACCCTGCAATGACAACCTGTCTGTCAACCTAACGTGAAATCCAGCGCTAAATCGGCTGGTTCCCTGCCCTTGAAGCACCTTGGTGTCAAACTTAAGCCTAGACCCCATGTGTGCCATAACGTCAACATTTACCCCACCAGTTGGGGTCACTCCAAAGTTAATCGCATCTACAAACGACCCAAGCAGTACGTTTGTCAAAAGGTTTGTAACATCCTCAGTTAACAGCCCAACATTAAACGAACCTTCCATTTGCAAACCACTGTCTGACTGAGTCGAGCCAGTTAACAGCAGATATTGTAGGTCCGTTTGTGTCAACGATTTAGAGTTAGAAGACAGCTCTATATCAACATCTGGATAACGACCGCTTACATTCAGCGTGATTAAAACTGCATCGTCACCACCCATGCCACCAAAATCGTCAGGGGTAAAACGGCTGGCAGCTACCAAAGTGTCTGTCGATGCGCCTGAGTACTCCACCCTTGTCCTAGCGGTTACATCTACTATCGGCTCCATAATCGGCCCCGAAAAGTCCAAAGTGCCTCTTGTCACTTCAAATTGGCGCCGAACGACATCATAAGTGACCTTGCCCCCAGGAACTATTTCTACTCGATTCCACAACTCAGGATTGCCAATGGTGCCTTTTAGCCTGAGGTCCATCCCAAGCTCCAAGTCGGTACTCCCAACGATTACTTTACTTCGCACCCCAAACTTGCTGCCGGTCACCCCGACATCAAGTCTCGCAGTATCAAGCCATGGGACCGCAGCAACCAGCGACCTTCCAGTTCTGGCAGCAACTCGCCTTCCAGTAAATCCAGAAAAGGCCTTCTTCATAACATCAAAATTCTTGTGGTACGCCCCGTCTATCACAGCAAGCTGCCCAGAAATCAGAACATCTGACATACCACTGTCGGCCATACCCGCAAATTTAACGTTTAAGTTTGGATTAGCAACGACGTAGAACTCGCCCGGTGAAGTCAATCTAATACCAGAGCCAGTCAAACCTATTTCGCCCTTGTTTGGTAGTAAACCCTTTAAGGAAACCTCTCCAAAAATCGAAAACGCCCCATCACCGAATGTGCCTCGAATCCAATTATCAGGGTCAATCTTAGCCCGTTGCCTCTTTCCAGCCGTCAGAATAATCCGCCCACCCGATTGGAAGGAGACGATGTCAGCCATCCTCCTTAGGCCGACATTAATGGTCCCAAAGCGCAGCACCCCATTTACCAAGGGAAACGAATCCAAGGACCCAGTAATCTCTATCGGCCCCCTACCTTCTAAGATGCTGGAACTACATCCTTGCGGCAGCCCTTCTAGGTACAGGCCTGCACCATCCAAATAAACGTATCCTTCAGCACTGGAAACCAAATCCTTGAAAGCCCGCAGACCATAGGCTCCAATCGCCCCCTTTGCCAGCAACTTCATCTTGCCATCTGGATTGGCGACAATGCCGCACAATTCAAAGGTTTTCTGGCCATCCCACAGTGAAACTCCCGACAGTACAATAGTCCCGTTCGTCAAAATATCTAAAACTAAACGACCTTGGTTGGTAAACATAACTTCGCGGTTAAAGAAACCCACCCGCAGCCCTTGCGGGGGCGATACCATTTGTAAAGTCAGGCGTTCAGGGGTAGCCAAGGGTACGGACAGCTCGATATGACCAGTCATAGTCCCCCAGACGTCACGTACCTTTACCGATGGCAGCAAATCTTGAGGTGTTAGCCGATTTATATCGATCAAAATGTACAGATTCGAAAACCGACCATTTTCCCAGCTTAAAACTGACGAAGGGTTGAAGCTCATTTTGGGCAAAAATGAAGTTGCCCTGATGTGCATGTCCTCGCTTGGCTCTCGATCAAATTCAAAGGCTAACCGCTCGCTTTTTATGCCTTTAAAGCGCACCCCGTTAACAGTGGCAGTCCCATTTATGGTGGGGTTATTTAACCGTCCAGATGCAGCAACATTCAGGTCAACCAGTCCTTCCAATCCTAAGCCTTCATCAGTGCCTGCAATTACAGGCAGCGATACAGCCGTAGTAACCAAGCGCACATCAAGTTTTTTGGATGCTGTAAAAAGCTCTCCAGACAATTCCAACGCACCACCACCCTTGACATCAACGGTAGCCCTAGGCACAGAAATCAGGTCCTTGTCCAACTTCACAACGGCCTTTAAAGCCTCAAACCCCCTGCCAAAAGCGTCTAATTCTGCAAAGGCGACATTGACCTCTCCAGCCATCTCCAACTTGTTTAAATCAATAGCAAATGTGTCTGCTTTGACCTGTCCAAAACCCTTGATAGGGACATCAGACCAAATAGCTCCAGGATTAAACCTTGATACAACGGCATTTTTCGCTGTCAGTAACAGCTTTTGCTTCAAGTCCCACGTTCCTGGGCTAAATATGTCTAACCGTATGCTATCCGATGAGAAATCAGCGAATGGAAGATTGGCCTCTACCTGCGAGGCTAACAATTGACCATTTGCATAGTTAACAAAAGTAGTTGCGGAATCGACACTTACCTGACCGACCTTTACCCGTTCACCTAAAACTTTCGCCTTAAGAGTGGGGTCTGAAATCAAGCCTGAGATTCCCATCTCAGCCAGCTCAACACGCCCGGCGGCTTTGACGCCAAAAGCACCTAATACACTCTCCAGTTCCTTTTTGACAAAACCGGACAGGCGCAGTTGTTCAGTGACAAAGTCCACGTCTCCGCGAAGACGCAACCAGTCAAGCCCGGAACGCAGGTCCAATTCGTTGATTCTGATGCGAGAATTGCCTGGAGCTCCTTTAAAATCCCATTTTGCATCAAGGCGTAAAGTAGCCTCGCGCCCATCAAGCACCGTTTTAGAAGGCAAGGGCCCCGAAAATCTACCAACAACTGCCAAAGCGCCATCAACCTGGTCTTCACCAAAATCAAGGGCTAGCTCAGCAGTGGCGTCAAATCCCAAGGTCGTTGGCACAGGTGCAGGTGGGGGAGGAATCGATAGATTCAAGAAGCTGGCAGCCAGCACAGTTGGCACATCTGTGGCGTCAAGCTTGGCAGAAAAGATCAGCCGATCATCTGTGTCATTTCCCTTTGGCAAAAAACGCCCATCCATTATCCGCAAGCGGCCTTGCACAACAGAAACCTGGGCATCAATAGCTGATATCTCGTAATAACCAGCTGGAGTTAGTCCACCAGTCCCGAATATTGAGGCGTTGCTAAAAACCTGCCCATCAATGCTGAACGTGGGAGAAGCAAGGTCGAGTGAGAATCGTGGGTCATGCTTATTCCCCTCTCCAACTACATGAAGCTGCAATTCCCCATAACCCCGGTCAAGAGTCACAGTTTGGGTAATTGGGCTACCTTCCGGCAAAAATATAGCCGCTTCACCTGCATACTCAAGTTCATTACCCCAGTTAAGCGCACCGTCGTTCAGTTCTACATCGATGCCATCGGCGAAAAGATTAAAGTGGCCTACCTCTATGCGATTCCCGTCGAGCAAGAAATCCTTGACTTTGATCTCGGCAATGTCCACAGACCGTGGAAGTAGGGCGAGGTCAGGTGCCACAGTTATTCTGGCTTGGCCAGGGCCAATATCCACAAAGTCGGATTCAACTTTGACTTTATTGTCGACCAAATAAAGCCTAGTAGCAGTTCGGATACTCCTGACGTTTAGATCCCACTGCGGAAATCTAAGATAACAGGCGCCACCATCTGCCTCAATATCATCAAAAGTCAGCTGAACCTGCAGTTTTTTGGGGGCATTTTCGTCCCTTTGAGGCCTGTCTTTTTTCACGAAAGCGTCCAGAAACTCGAAGTGCATTTGGTCGTCGAAAAAAATCCTGGCCTCGAAGTCATTCAGACGCACCTTAGAAAAATGCAGGTGCAAAAGATTGGAGGACCGGCCAACTAGCAGGTCTATCAAAGGCAGCAGCTCGATATTGACCCTAACTGATGACGCCTTAACAACTGACTCGCCATTAGGCCGATCAATGCGAACATCCAAGATGTCAACACGCCAAGGGATTGGGCTCATTTGAACCGTTCCAAACTGCAAAAACCCGGGTAATACCTGGCGCAATCCCTGAGAAAGGGCATCTGGAAATGGGGAACTGTTCAAGACAAAGAACAGGCAAGAGAATATAAAGGCCGCCAAAAGCGCAACCCGAGTTACCATCAGGTAAATCCCAACGGCCAGCAGTCGCAATACTTTAAGCAGCCTCATCCAAAACCCCGGACGCAATCTTAGGAAATGTAACACCGACCACCAAAAACCGCGAGATCACGCCCCAAAAATCCCCCTGTCCCTATCCCCGCCCCTGCCCCCGTCCAACCTCCTCCATTGGTGAAACACTTTCCCACACAGTTCGATAAACAATAGTCTGCTTTGTTGGGTAACAAATGCATGTCAGTGCACGCTCTGCAGTGTTGAATGGAATCGAAGGCATCGCCGTTGATGTTGAAGTCGACGTCCATCCAGGTGTTGGCCATTTTGACATCGTTGGTCTGCCTGAAACCACGGTCAGGGAAAGCAAAGTCCGCGTCCTATCTGCAATTAGAAACCTGGGTTTTAGGGCCTCATCCCGTTGGATAACAGTTAACTTGGCCCCTGCGGACGTACGAAAACACGGCTCCCTTTTCGATCTCCCTGTTGCTCTTGGCGTGTTAGCCTGCCTTAAGGCATTTCCAGCCAAGCAACTCAAGAATCGGCTAATAATTGGGGAGCTTTCGCTAAATGGACAGATCCGCGCTATTCCAGGGGTGCTCCCCATGGTGGCCGCCGCGAAAAGACAGGGCCTTTCAGAAGTCATAGTCCCCGAGGCAAACGCCAATGAAGCCGCAATTGTTGAAGGCGTCAAAGTCCTTCCTGCAAGTTCTTTAGAGCAGTTAATTGCGTTCTTCCAAAGTGGCAACCCAATACCTGCCTTGACGAACAAAGTCGCCTTCAAAACAAGACAAACCGGTCTGGATCTGGCCGATGTGCGTGGTCAAACCACAGTCAAGCGGGCAATCGAAATTGCAGCGGCAGGCCGCCACAACCTGCTAATGATTGGGCCGCCTGGCTCTGGCAAAACCATGCTCGCTAGGCGAATTGCCTCCATCTTGCCTGACCTGACCTACTCAGAAAGTTTGGAAACCACCACGATTCACAGCGTTGCTGGCCTCTTGGGCCGCCAAAGTGGGCTAATCAGCTCGCGCCCCTTTCGCACCCCCCACCACACAGCGTCAGCGGTCGCAATCATTGGGGGAGGCTCCCGCCCAAGGCCAGGAGAGGTCTCGCTTGCCAATAACGGCATCCTGTTTTTGGACGAACTACCTGAATGGCGACGCGAAGTCTTGGAAGTACTTCGCCAGCCTTTGGAGGACAAAATGGTAACAATAACCCGGGCTTCAGGCGCCGCCACCTACCCTGCGGATGTCTTGTTGATTGCCGCAATGAACCCTTGCCCTTGCGGCTACCTTGGCGATTCAAGACACCGCTGCACCTGCTCACCAGCAGAGATCAGCAGGTACAGGTCAAAAGTTTCCGGCCCGCTTATGGATAGAATCGATTTGCACGTCGAGGTTCCCTCTGTAACTTTTTCAGAATTGTCCCAGGATTTACCAACCGGCGAATCCTCCAAGGAAATACGCGCCAGAACCGTTGCTGCAGCCAATATCCAAGCACAGCGCTTTGCAACCGAATCGTACATTTTCAACGGCCAGATGTCTGGCAAGGCAGTTCGCACCTTTTGCAAGATCCCCCCAGATGCCACAGGCCTTTTAGAAGTGGCAATGGACAGGTTAGGACTGTCAGCTAGGGCCTTGGACAAGGTGTTAAAAATCGCTCGCACAATCGCGGATTTAGACGGCCAAACCGACATCTCAAGCGTTCATATTTCTGAGGCAATCTCATACCGCCTTTTGGACCGAATGTAACTTAGCGTGGCCGCAGTCGATTTTGGCTGCTTTTTTATGTGTGAGGTAATTCTTTTGGAGGCAAACATGGCTAAAAAACCAAAACTGGATATCGGGGGTGATTTGGAGTCATTGCTACTTGCAATGGACAAACAGTTTGGAAAAGGGGCGGTAATGCGTTTTGGTACCGGACCAATCGAGTCAATTCCCTCCTTTTCAACAGGCTCTTTGTCGCTTGACCTTGCCCTTGGCGTCGGAGGCATCCCCAGAGGCAGGATAATCGAGGTCTTTGGCCCCGAATCATCTGGCAAGACCACGTTAACCCTGGAGTTGATAGCCCAAGCACAAAAAGCAGGCGCTGTGGCAGCTTTTGTTGACGCTGAACACGCCTTGGATCTGAACTACGCCAAAAAACTGGGGGTATCAGTTGAAGATTTACTGGTCAGCCAACCTGATTGCGGCGAACAAGCCCTAGACATCGTCGAGGCGCTTGTCAGATCGCAAGCAGTCGACTTGGTGATAGTCGACTCCGTCGCGGCGTTGACCCCAAGAGCCGAAATAGAAGGCGAAATGGGCGACTCCCACGTCGGCCTACAAGCTCGACTAATGAGTCAGGCCCTGCGCAAGCTGGTGGGGGCTTGCTACCGTTTTGGCTGCACCGTGGTGTTTATCAATCAGCTACGCATGAAAATCGGCGTGATGTTTGGCAACCCGGAAACAACAACTGGAGGCAACGCCCTAAAATTCTATTCCAGCGTCAGAATCGACATTCGCAGGATAGGTTCCATCAAATCTACTAGTGACATAACTGGTAACCGAATAAGAGCCAAGGTGGTTAAAAACAAGGTGGCACCACCTTTCCTGGAAGCCGAATTTGACTTGATTTTCGGCGAAGGGATCAATAAAACCATGGAGTTAATCGACATTGGAGAACGCCACGGAGTCATCTCCAAGGCCGGCTCCTGGCTCTCCTACAATGGCGAACAACTGGGGCAAGGCCGAGATCAAACTGAAAAACGCTTAAGGGGAGATCAAGAGCTTTTTTCCAAAATTGCCGATGCTGTACGAAGAGCTTTAGGGAATCTTGAAGGGGCTAACAGTCAGTTACGTATCGAAACAAGCGAGGAATTTGAAGTAGCTTAGCGATATGTCCTGTTCCAGCTCACGCGCCGTCCATCAGTAGCCCGCCGGTGGCTTTTGGCTGCAGGAGCGTTGCGCTGTGGAGCCCTGTTGCTTTCGTATGCAGGCCTGTTTGGCGCCCTCTTATGGTAGTGCATCGCAGGCCTGTCATAGTGCCTAGCTGGAGCAGGCGCATAGTGCCTTCTACCATAGGCCGAGTTCCAACGAACCCGGTCCCAGCTGTAGTACCTGTTGTGCCATTTGTATGGCAATCTGCTTGTCCAAAATGGCACGTAGGCTGGAGCTACCACAAACCAGGGGCCGCTGTAGTTGGCCGCCTGATACCAAACTCCGTTAGCCATCGTCCACCAGACTCCGTGTGCAAAAAATACATCGGTGGCTCCGACTCTGTAGTAATACAGGTCTGTAAAACCGGGAACTACATAGACGGCAGAAGGTGGCGCAACAACTACTCGTCGTACTGGCCGGGCATCAAGGTCAGGAGAAAAGAGGCTCAGGGTTACAGCCGCTACGGCAGCTAAAATAAGTACGCCGTGTTTCATAGCACACCTCCTATTCAAATAGTCTTAAAAACGAAAGACCAGAACACTAGACGACGTGGCCTTGCAAAATATTCTTGTACGCTAGGTTTTGCTTGTGGTTTAGGACAGATCAAAGGTCATACTTAAAGAGAACCTTGACGGGAACTGCTTAATTTCGTAGATTTCACGGAATTTTAGCCCCTAAGGAGGGTGCCTGGAAATGCCCACTGTTGATCCTACTAAACCAAACGTTCCACCTTTGATTGCTGAAGATTTTAACTCTATTCCTGAGTTTAATCGGCCAAATCGTGAATGGTTGGTCCGTTTTGGAGTACTGCTTTTAGCTGCATTGGTCTACATACCTCTGGCTGGTTCTTTTGGACTTTGGGACTGTTGGGAGACCCACTATGGGGAAGTGGCCAGATACATGCATGAAAGAAGCGATCTGTTGTCGCCTTGGTGGGGTTACAAGGACCAGATTGGCTCTGAACCAAAGACTGGGGAATGGTTTTTTTCCAAGCCAATCCTGGTGATGTATGGCGAGATGATCTTCATGAGGCTCATTGGATTTGGTGAATGGGCCATTCGACTGCCTTGGGCCATCTTGGGTACCTTGGGAGTCTTCATGACTTACATGGGAATTTCAAGGGTTTTCGGGCGCCGCTCAGGCCTTTTGGCGGCTGGCGTGCTGATGACGTCTCCCTTGTACTTTTTCTTGTCACGTCAGGCAATTACCGACCTGCCTTTGGTCGGCACTATGACCATTGGTCTGATGTTTTTCATTTTGGCCTATTTTGGGCCTAAGTATTCAGCTTCTAATCGGGGTTTTATTGGCTGGGCTCTTGGAAGTATTGGGTTTTTCCTGCTCTTGGCGGTACCCCAGTTTATTATTATTGGGTTGGACCTTTCACCGGATAGAGATTTTGGGCGTTACAGCGCTTGGATGCGCTTTTGGCTGACAATCCAGAAAACTGGGTGGATTCATACCGTCCTGTACTTCTTGGCTACACTAGGGCTTTTAGCCTTGATTGGCGTGCCAATGTGGAAGGAATACAAGGCTGGCACCCTGTTTACTGATGAACGTAAAGACGCTTGGATGCGGCGATTTTTGCTGTGGACGGCGTTTGCGTTTTTTGGGCTTTCGACTTTGGGTAAGGGGCTGCTGGGATTCATGCTTCCTGGTGCCCTGCTTGGCCTTTATCTGCTTATCAGCGGCGAGTGGCGGGCGTTGAAACGCTTGGAGATTGGGCGTGGCGTGCTGGTGATGTGCCTTGTGATGCTTCCATGGTATCTGGGCATGTTTGCAAAGCATGGACAGGCTTTTTATAACCGGTTTTTGGTCCATGACCACTTCAATCGTATTGGGGCGGGCGTTCACGCGCTGGATTCTGGTACGTTTGAGCATATGTTGAAGTGGCTTTCGATTGGGATGTTTCCTTGGTTTGCCTTGGTTCCACTGCTGTTTTGGGGCCTAGCGCGACTAAGGCTTAAGGATGCGTCGGGGCCTTCAAGGACTAAGCTGTTTTTGTACATCTGGGGTTTCTTTGCATACTTGCTGTTTAGCCTTTCGGCTACGACTTTTCACCACTACATTTTCCCTGCGCTTCCGCCTACGGCGATGCTGATTGGGATTATGCTTAATGAGTTTTTGGATGACCGTACTTGGGTACCAAGGGTTTTGATTCTTGCTGGGATTGGCATTTTGATTGGTATTGGGCTGACAATCCGGTCGGATCCGCAGTCGTTTAGAAACATGTTCACTTATAAATATGACCGGGAATGGCCTGAAAATCCCCCTATTGACCCAGATGCCACAGTTGGGCCAAACACGGACAAGACTTGGGCAGAGTCCACTTATTATGCAAACACGCCCACGATTATTCATAAGTTGCTGAAGGCCAAGCCGCTTCAGTATAAGACCTTTATCACTGTGATCATGGTGTTAGCGACTATTGCCTTGATCTTGATGATATTTACCCCAAAAATCCGAAAGGTTGGAACATTGGGGCTTTGGGGGTCAGCCTTGCTTTTGGCCTACTGGTGCCTGAACTGGTACATGCCAATGCTGACTCCATCTTGGAGTGTTAAATACGTCTTTGAGGACTATTTCAGCCGCTGCGAGATAGTGCCGAATCCGCCTGAAATTGAAGAGGCCTACGAGCCGTTACTGTCCAAAATTGGGCTTGGATTCATCCCGGATGCCTTTGGTTCAAAGCCAAAGCGGGTTTGTCGTGAGGATATTGTCGCTTGGTTGATCACCTGGCGTGGTGAGACTTACTACACGTCAAGTGAAATCAAGCCTTTGATGAAACAAAATCAGCTGGCTCCCTATCTGGAGACTTTGAACAAAGGCAACACTTTTTATGCTTTAACCCAGGCTAATCGAATAAATGGGCTGCGTACGGCACTAAATCGTGAGACCGAGACTTTAAAGAAAAAGGGAGTCCCAGGTTTGACTGACATTACTTCTTGGAAAGTAGAAGCGGTTCATCAGGAAAGCGCCTATTTTGCGCTTGCTAAGGCAACTCCAATTCGTGGGCCGGTTGAGGAAGAAGAAGTAGATAAACCTGCACCAGAATCAGAACCAGAAGAAGAACCTGTGGATATCCCACCACCTGGGATGTAGCTTTAGGTTCAGTGTCGTAGCTATTAGTTATTCAATTCCGAGCAGTTCAACTTCGAAGATCAGGGTGGCGTTTGGTGGAATCAAGCCGCCTGCACCACGAGGACCATAGCCCAGCTCTGGGGGAATGGTGAGTTTGCGCTTGCCACCAACCTTCATGGTGGATAGGCCCTCATCCCAACCAGGAATGACCTGACGCCGGCCAAGGGTGAACTTGAAGGGCTGATTTCGCTTGTGAGAGCTGTCAAATTGCTTACCGTCGGTTAGCCAGCCCGTGTAGTGAACCACAACGATTTGGCCTGCTTGAGGAACGGCGCCTTCGCCAACTATTAGGTCCTCATACATCAGTCCCGAGTCTGTTTTTTGCATCCCAGCGCCTCCTTCCTTAGCCTCTGCAGCGGGCTCGGCTGGCTTTTCAGCTTCTGTTGCCGGTGCCGCTTCTGGTGCCTTAGTAGCAGCTTCTTGTGCGGGAGCTTCCTTCTTAGCTTCCGTGGGCTCAACCTTGGATTTGCAGCCAACAGCAACAAAAGCCACTAACAAAGCAATCGGTAAAACACGTACTAACATTAGGTGCCTCCATAAAGCCATCACTGTGAAGGGTCTATCAGGACCGCGATGTTGTCAAGGGGTTGGAAAACATGAATGGCCCTGTCTTGCAAGCTTAGGCATTAATTAGATGGAGTTTTTACTAGGAAAGTGACCGTTTAAGGTTGACGCGGTCAACGACGGCCAAGGCAAAGGCCTTAGCAGACATCGGGCCATCAGCAGTTACCAGCCAGCCATCAATAACAACTGGGTCGTCGCAAACAACCGCACCTAACCCCTGAAGTTCATTACGATAAGTGGGGTAACAAGTAGCCCTGCGATCTTTTAGTACGCCTGCTTTGCCCAAGATAACTGGAGCTATGCACAACGCTCCCAGGACAATTCCAAGGTCTGCAGCACTTTGAGCCAAGTTAAGCGCCGTTTGATTGGAAAAGTAAATGGAGGCCTTATCACCACCAACAAAAACCACAGCGTCAAACTGCGAAGCCTTGGCTTGTGATAAAGAAAGGTCGGCCTCTATCCAGGTTCCAAAGAGGCCCTTTATGCGTCCAGTTTGGGTTGAAGCAACCTGAACCAAAAAGCCAGCCTCAACAAGTTGCGCATGCACGTCTAGGTATTCTTCATCTCGAAAATCCCTTGGAGCAACTACAATCAAGGCTGATGGAATTTGATTACCTTTTGAATTCATTCGAATTTGCCCCTGTAATGTTCCAGGAAGGCTCCAACCAGATATAAGGAACCAGTTACCAGTATACTACCATTGTCTTTGGCCAAATCCTTGGCAAGAGCAAGGGCTTTTTGCAAGTCAGGCTCAACCGCAATCAGGGTATGTAGACCTGTTAATGAGTTGGTCTCTGCCGCCACACAACTTGGGTCTGCTAGACCTGGAATCGTCGTTTCGATGATGGCATCAAAATGGGGAGCCAAGGCCTCTAGTACCTTGCCGTAGTTTTTGTCTGGCTTACTGCCATGAATCATGACTCTTGGAATCGGTAAAGCCATCATCTCAAGGGTTTGCGCCAGTTTCGTGGCTGCCCCTGGATTATGGCAGCCGTCCACTATGAGCAAAGGATTTTTGGCCAAAACCTCCATTCGTCCAGGCCAATGGGCAGACTTCAATCCAGACCGGATGTGTTCGTCTTTGATGGTAAATCCTTGGCGTCTTAGTTCATGAACTGTAGCAATGGCAACAGCTGCGTTTTCACCCTGAAATTTACCTTTAAGGCCCAGTTCCAGACCAGATATGGAAAAGGGGCCTTTAAAATCCAGTAATTGGCCATTTTCACCTGAAGCGTCAGCCCAGTTGAAATGAAAATCATGATTCAACCTGGAAACAAAAACACCGCGGCGTTTGAGAGCTGGCCCCAGCGTATTGATAAATAAGTCGTCATCTACGGCAGTTACAAGAGTGTGCCCTCGCCGACTAACTCCAATTTTCTCCAAGCCGATCTTTTCTACAGTGTTTCCTAAGTAGGCCTGGTGATCCACGGTAACGTTTGTAAGCACCGATACTATGGGCTCAATGATGTTAGTTGAGTCAAGTCGGCCTCCCATGCCAACTTCAACGACCGCCAAATCAAGTCCAATTTTTGAAAAAGCAAGAAAGCCAATGGCCGTCAGTGCCTCAAAAAAAGTGATTCTGATGGGGCGCTCACCTGTTGTCATTGCAGCTTTGACTTCCATGGCACACTGATTAAACAGCTCATGGGAAATCATCTGACCATCAATGACGATGCGTTCCCGCACATCTATCAAATGCGGCGAGGTAAACAAACCAACCTTCAGATCGGCGCATCTAAGCATTGCATCAATGAAGGCAGCTGTTGAGCCCTTACCATTAGTGCCTGTTATTAAAACACTTTTAAAGGAATGCTGAGGCTCACCTAAACGCGCCATCAGGTGCTTAATCCTGGTAAGGCCCGGCTTGATACCAGTCTTTTGCAGGGAATCTAAAAAAGCGGCGGTTTCATTATTGCTGAGCATGGTGAAAACACCAAGAAATCATTGACTAAACCTTTACCAACAAAGCCTACTCCAAGAAGGTTTTCAACTTTTTGGACCTTGAAGGATGGCGTAGCCCTCTTAAGGCCTTGGCCTCAATTTGCCTGATTCGCTCACGGGTAACCTTGAATTCCTGACCAACCTCTTCCAAGGTGTGATCGCTCTTTTCTCCGATTCCAAATCTCATGCGCAGCACCTTTTCCTCGCGGGTTCCAAGGCTGCATAAAACCTTTCTCATCTGCTCTGTCAGGTTGGCCCTTACAACGCTATCGGCTGGATTTGGGGTCTTTTTGTCTTCAATGAAGTCGCCCAGATGGTTGTCCTCTTCCTCGCCAATTGGAGAGTCAAGTGAGATTGGTTCTCGTGAAATCTTCATGACTTTGCGAACTTTTTCCACTGGGATGTCCATTCGCAAGCTGATTTCTTCAGGAGTTGGCTCGCGGCCTAGTTCCTGGGTCAAAGCCCTATTCGTACGAACCAGCTTATTGATCGTTTCGATCATGTGAACTGGGATGCGAATCGTTCTGGCCTGATCGGCGATAGCCCTTGTAATGGCTTGGCGAATCCACCAAGTTGCGTAGGTACTAAATTTGTAACCACGACGATATTCAAACTTTTCAACAGCCTTCATCAAGCCAATATTGCCTTCTTGAATCAAATCCAGGAATTGCAGCCCTCTGTTGGTGTATTTCTTTGCAATGGAAACCACAAGCCTCAGATTTGCCTCAACTAACTCCGCCTTGGCCCGCTCTGCCCTACGCTCTGCCCGAACTATCGCTGTGTAGGTCTGTCGAAGCCCTTCCTCATCCAGATGTGCATCTTGTTCCACCCTACGGATTCGGCGCTGAGCAGATTTGACAATTCGATCATATTCCTCAAGCTGTTCAAGGGTAAACCGCCTGCCAGCACGATTTGTAACCAACTTAGTCTCACTGGCTTTAGCCTCACGTATCATCCTGCGCAGATCCGGTAGCTCACCCCCGACTTTCGCCTTGATTTCCTTAATCTCTTCGTTAGCATCCTCGATCTTTTTCATCATGCCTTTCAGTTTATCCACAATCTGCATGATGAGGCACTGATTTAGGCGCATATCGACAAGCAGGTCACGAAGTTCAAGTCTTTTTCCCTGAAGCTCGGCCTCTAGTTTCTTACGCCTGGAAGCGGAAATATTTGGCTTCTCCAGCTGTAGTTGAATCTTGTTTATGTTGCGGTCAAGTACCTTGGCTAACTCCAGTTGGTCTAAAACTCGGTTCTTGGTGGCCGATTCATCAGTGCCATCCTCATCTTCATCCAAGTCCTTTACGATTGCCTTAACGTTTGTCTTATCCCTAAGCAGCTGATCTTCCAGGTCTAAAATAACCTGAATGGCCGTTTCTGTCTGCATGATCAGGTCGAAAACAGCGTTTTCACCATCCTCAATTCGCTTGGCAATTGCCACTTCTCCTTCCCTGGTGAGCAGCGGCACCTCACCCATCCTGCGAAGGTACATACGAACTGGGTCATTCGATTTTCCAAAGACCTCGCCGAAGCTATCTTCCTCGGGAGCGGCACGCCTTACCGGGGCTTCTCTTACCTGAGTCAGCCCGCTGGACATGTCACCATCACCAACCTCGACATCTTTAATCTGGGCCTGAATATCCTCAAAATCTTCTTGGGACACCCCTTCTCTACCTACACTCAAATCAGCTCCTCCTAAAAAAGAGTCCTTTCTTTTACTCGCCTCTTTTGGCCAAGACTTATCGGAAAAACTCATCAGCCACCTCACCTTCTTAGGGCTAAAAATGCCTCTAAACAACCTCAACTCGTCCGAGCTGAGATGATTAGTCTCTTAATCCGCGCTATCTCAAGAGCCAGCTCTAGTGTGTCCTCTTGCCGCCCTTCACGCTGAGCAAGACGTAATCGCTCCTGAAGGTGCTTTTGCTGGCTTTCCATCCGTTCTCGCCTCAATCGACCAATAATCTGATCAAACTCCAACTCCGGATCAGGATGAATCCCTTCAATCATGATTGATTTGTAAAGCCTAGTCCGAAGTGAGCCGTCGTCTTCCTGTCCATTGTTAACCAACCAGGCACCAAGGTCATGATTTCCACTCTCGTACGCAGCCTGCATTTGCTCAAAGAGCTCCTTAACCTCGGAGTCAACCAGCAGTTCTTTCAAAGGGTCTTCTTGCAAGAACCTTTCGATGAGCGTCCCTTCGCACAAGAAAAGCTCAAGCAACGTTCTTTCGGCTACAGGCGTCAATTTCTTTACATCACTTTGTTCAATTATTGTGTCGGGACTGCGTAAGATGTGCTGTACTTCCTTGACATCTATGACTAAAAGGCGGGCTAGCTCTTCCCTATATCGACCATATCTGAATGGGTCTTTTTCAGAGCTGATGGCCTCTTTGAATTCTTCCACGACCTTACGCTTACCATGGGGAGTATTGCCGTGGGTCTTTAGCATTGACTCGACCAGGTATGTGATCATTGGAATTGCATTGTCCAAGACCGTCGGTAGGCTGTCGACTAAAGCGTTTCGTGCCACTGAATCTGGATCTTCACCAGCAGCTGTCTGGATGACCTCGGCTTCAATCCCAGCTTCAATCAGCAGGCTAATGCTGCGATGGGTGGCCTTTTGACCAGCCTCGTCCCCATCAAACCAAAGCACCACATTTTCGGTGAAGCGTCGAACGAGCCGAATTTGTTCAGGTGTCAGCGCCGTACCAAGAGGGGCGACAACGTTTTCCACCCCTTTCGCGGCAAGCGACAGCACATCAAAATTGCCTTCCACAATGATGATCTTTTGTGACTTTCTGATCGCTTGACGAGCCTGAAGCAACCCAAAAACCGCCGCCCCCTTGGTGTAAATTGGTGACTCGGGGCTATTTACAAACTTTGGACCGTCTTCATCCGGGGGGATTTGCCTGGCAGAAAAGGCGATTGCAGCGCCATCCAGGTTAAAGACTGGAAAAACCAGCCTGTTTCGAAAACGCTCGTAGTAGCCACCGTGTTGCGAAGGCAGGATCAAACCAACTGCTTGAGCTATGTCGAAGCTAACTTTTCTGGCGGCAAGCTCGCGCAAAAGGCCATGCCCATCGCCCCCATAGCCAAGACCGTACTTTGAGGCCAAGGCACTATCTACGCCTCGGGTGGCCAGGTAGGACCTGGCATGATCACTAGCTTTTAGCGCCTTTTGGAAGTATTCGTTTGCCACGTGAACAGCGTGCAACATATCTGCACGCTCTTTGGCGGCGCGGCTCTGCTGGGGACTATATTCGGTACGTTCTGGCAGCTCGACGCCAGCCCTTTTAGCCAAACGCTCGACCGCTTCTCGTGGAGTCAATCCGGCAACTTGGGTCAAAAAGGTGATTGCGTTTCCGCCAGACTGACAACCAAAGCAGTAATAAAGCCCTTTGGATTCGTTAACGTTGAACGATGGAGTTTTTTCATTGTGAAATGGGCACAGACCTTTCCAACTGTTGCCAGCCTTTTTTAGCTGCACATAGTCCGACACCACCTCAACTAGGCTGATTTTATCTAAAATTTCACGGACTACCAGGTTCGGCTGGGACAAGAGACCTCCAGTCGAAAAGATCAAAGCGTAGTAGTGTATACGTTATTGGAAATAATTGCCAGAGTTTTTGGCGATTTTGATCTAGTGGTGCCTGTGAATAATGCTTGGACATTGTAATTTGGGACTGAAATTGGTTTTGAGGTCTATTAGCGCCTTGGATCTAAGTTGTATTACCTAGCTTCTTAGTACCTTGGGGAGTCAGTATGTTCCTCATTGGCAACATCAGGGCCATTTGGATTCGAGGAGCGTTCCTTTAGCTTTCCATCTTGGTCCCACCGGCACTCAGCAGGATCGGCCTTTTTCAACTCTCGAACCCTTTCACGGAGCTGGTTTTCAGTGACCGCAGATTGGCCAAAGTCATGACTAAACCCTTGGGATGAGGTCGCAAAGGCATAACCGTCGTCAAAAATGAAAGTCGCATGATGGTTCGTAAATCCGTTTCCGTTGTCTGGGCCGTGAAAATGCCTTGCAAAGACGAGCACACGCTTTCCTTCGTACCATTTTGACACTTCCTCAGCCCGCACAGACGAGATCATGAGCCGCGTACGCGCATGTGTGGGGGTGTCTCCGGTTACCATTTCTTCCACGCTGACCTCGACTACTGGGTAGTTTGAGCAGCCAGTAAAGCCCTCAAAGCAGTTTTCTTCACGGAACTGAGCAAGCTCATCGCCGTCGAGAATCGCGTCAACGTGCCCCACAAACGCAAATCCAGAAAGACCACGATATTCGGAATAGTGTTTCACGTAATAACAAAGCCCAAGCGCAGGTCCCATCGAACCTGTCTCAGCTTCCACCGCGAAATAGTTAGTGTCAGGCACTGGTCCAAGCACCTCTTCATCGCCTTGACACCCCCCTTGAACGACCATGAAGGCACCAAAAAACAACGGCAACAAAAAAAGAAGTTTTTTGTTCATTTCAATCCCCCGGTAGGTTGGCCCAAACCACGTTGGCCGGTTCGTCCAAACGTGGCTTTAGAGTATAGCAAATAGTCCTTTTTTTAAGCGTTTTCATGCTTTCACCCAAAAATTTCGGTTCATTTGACGTCAAAGGTTTGCGCGATGGGATAATTTGCATGATATCAAGCTAAGTTCATTGGAAGTGCGACTGTTGCTACATCTGGTCTCGAATTGGTTAACACAAAGTAACAGATGAACTTTAATCTACAGCTGGCATGGGGATTTGGGTGATTAGTTGAGGGGGATCAGGAGCCTATTTTGGGGTGGCAAATCGTTTTAGGATTTCTAGGGCTTGTTCTTTGGTGGTTACTTGGCCGTTTAGTTGGGCGTCTTCAACTGCGGCTAGGGCCGTGGCTACTTTTGGACCGGGGGGGATGCCTTGGTTTAACGCGTCTTGACCGGTGACTAGTCTTTCGAAAAAGAGGTCGCTTTTCGTCCAGGACGAGGCTAGGGTGCTAAAATAATCGACTGTGTCAAGGCTTAAGCCTTGGGCTGTTTTGATTGCTGTTAATGCGTCTAGGGCTTGGCTTATTTGGCTTTGGCGTACTATTTTCTTGGCTGCTGCATCATCCTTTGGAAAAGCGGCGTCAATAGCTGTGCCTAGCTCCATGGTTGCCCGAATCTCGTCTATGACTTTGTTTGAATAGCGCAGCCTTTTTAGCACTTCAGCTGCTTGGTTTGGACCTAAAGGCCACAAAATCACTGCTAGGGCCACAATCCACCTGTTTTCATCGCCGCTTTTTGGCAGATTATCCAAGGCTTTGGCTAAAACGTTTGCGGCCAGCTCGGGGGAAAGCTCTGGAAATATTTGGCTAAACAGCCCTGTTTCGACCAATAGCCTGATACCAAGACCCACGTTTGGTGCCAAGCACATCTTGCAAAGCTCCTCGGCAATCCTTTCGTTGGAGACTGTTGAGATTGACTGGGCGTGCTTTTTTATGGCCTCTAGTGTTGATTTTTCGATTTGAAACCCGGTTTTGGTGGCAAAACGGACGGCTCTTAATGGGCGCAGATGGTCTTCTGAAAACCTTTGGTTTGGGTCTCCAATGGCTCTAATGACGCCTGCTTTTAGGTCTTGTTGGCCACCCACATGGTCTATTATTTCACCGGTTTCTGGATCAAGTGCTAGTCCGTTTATGGAAAAATCACGTCTTTGGACATCTTCAAAAAGATTGGTAAACCGTACTGCGTCAGGTCGACGACCATCGCTGTAACCAACATCTGTCCTAAAAGTTGCGACTTCGTATTCAAAACCTTTTAAGCGAACACGGATAACGCCAAATTGAACGCCAACTAGAACTGTTTTTTTAAATAGCTTGATTATCTGTTCTGGCAAGGCCGATGTGGCGATGTCGTAATCTGGCGGGATAGCGCCGGAAATCATGTCCCTTACAGCTCCGCCCACGATCCAGGCCTCGTGGCCTGCCCTGCGCAGAATGGACACAACTTCACGTGCGCCGTCAAAATTAGCGTCACCAACCGGTAATGAAATCATCATTCTCCAAAGATTAAAGGTCATCCCCGGCCAAAACCCTAAAGTGTTCGGGGGCAATTGAAACAGTTAATGGCCCGTCGTTGGAGTATAACTCGCCATCAAGGGTGAAGTCCCCCCAAACACTTAAACTGCTGGTATCTGGGCTTGCGATTATGCTGTGGTGGGGAATCTCCCACAAAAGCTGAGGCAAAAGGTGGACAACCTCTAAGGGCGACTTTGCCCTGATTACTTTCGCATGGAAGCCCACGCCGCCAGGCGGCATGGTCAGCGCCCAAACAAGCCCTTTGGCCAGTTTCATGTCGATTGTAGAGGCCACCACAGCCAAGACATCGTCGAATTTGACGCCATCCATCGTGGCTTCGCGAACATCTGGGTTCAGACGCCAGACGTTTTCCTCGTAAAATTTCGAATGAATCAGGCTGCTTAACAATCCGGTTCCAAGCAAACGAGCAAGGCCAAAATACCCAGAACCCATCTGATCACACAAGGCAAGCACATTCATGATCGCCTGGGAGCCAAAAACCATTCCACGCATGGAAACCAGCCCTGGGCGCTCAACCTGCAGCAAACCAAGACGCCTAGTTGGAAGGGCAGCCATCGTGGCCCCATCAAAGCGCACCTGAAAACGCTTCACGGTCTGGACAGGGTCAGCCTTGGTTCTAAAGGCCCTAGCAGCCATGTTGTAAGTACCACCGTTTAAAAACATCAAAACTGGATAATGGGCCTTGCCTTTGACAACATCATCGCCAAATAGGCGAATCATGCCGTTAATCGCGCTGTGGATCGTCCCATCACCACCGTTGATGGCAAGTACAGAGACGCCCCTTTCCAAAATCAGGTAGTTCAGGGCCTCGTCAAGTTTGGAAGAATCGGCGGTAACTACGGCATCACCAGCAGAGGCAAGGTGGGCTCCAAGTCGTCCGTGGGTCAGCGGGAGGCGGTGGTTTCTATAAGCCGCAGGATTGGTCAAAACCCCAAGCCTGACTGGAGCACCGCCCCTTTCAGGAGCAACTATGTTTTTTGGGTGGAACATAAGGCCTATTTGGAAGAGGTGCTGTAAAAAGTTCCCTTAGGATCGTAAAGATAGCCACCTACGTCTAGTGAGGCATCCCAGTTGCAGGGTTTCGTCTTACTTCCAAGCGCATCAAACTTCATGTTGTTATCATGGTCGTGCAGCTGGCATGGGTCGTCTAAAGGAGTCCCAATAAGGAACCTAGAGGTTGTATCAAGATCAGTAAGCGTTTTTCTGAGGTATGTTGCACCAGCAGTAGCCAAGGCATCACAAGCGCCAGAGATCAGGCCCTTGGTCAAAAACCCACCAAAATCGCCTGTCTTGTCAAGAACCGATTCGGCAAACACATCACAACAAGTACCTGAATTTATGCAAGCACGACCTGCCAACAGGGCATAAATCAAGTCCTCGTATGAATCGACTGCGGCAAGGCCATCCCGACCATCACCAAAGAGCTGTGGAAGCAAAATCTTTTCAATGGCGAAATTAATCAGCGCTCCGTATTTAAGGTTCAGAGGATGCTTTGAAATGGCCAATTTATAGCCTGGCTTAGCTGTGATGATTTGAGCCTCTATGTCAGCGTAAACAGCCTCAGTAACACCATCAATAGACGTCATGTTCAAGCCGATTTCGCCGCAGGTATCAGGGTCTGGGGAGTTTTCACAATCAAGTCCCAACGTCCACTTCAAAACCACTTTATGCCAGTTTTCATGGCAGACTCCCATTGGCAGCAAACCATTTTTGTCAGCGTCTTGGGAACATGTCATGGTCGATTTAAGCCTGAATTTCTTTAGGATTGTTCCGACGTCACCAGCACCTTTGAAGATGTTGGTACAAAGCTCAGGGTCATCACCTGGGCAATAGCGCTGTAGCAGTCCCATCAAAAGCGCGTCGATGATGCCTGTAACAACGCCCCCGATTGTTCCCCACTCACCAATCTTTGGATCCTGGGTGTCAGCAAAAATCCAGCCACAAAAATCACCACCTATAACCCCGCCAAAATCTGGATGGCACATAAGCAACAAAATCTGGCCAGTTGGGCTTTGGAAGAAGCCAATAATTACGTTGACAACCTTGGCCACTTGAGGGGGGAGACCGCTGACCAAGTCGAATGTGCTTGATAATTCATAGGATCCCTTGATGCTGGGCATTATGTCGGTACAGTCGATTTCAACATATCGGCTGCCACCGTACTCCACTGTCACATCGTCCTTGCATCCCATGGCACGGACTCGCTTGTCCATGTCACTGCCAATCCAGCACTCTGCAAGGATTGAATAGGTTTGCACCAGTTCTTGCTCAAGGCCTGGAAGCTTCTTCCAGCGAGCTTGGCCACTTAGCATTGGAAATTCACTGGAGCTGGTGGTTGCAGTTGGAGGGATGTTTTCACAGGCACCCCCACCCTTGAAAAGCTTGACTTTCGCAGTGTCAAGCATGGCATATTGGCCACTATATTGCTTGATTTCAACGACGAGGGGGTCTGGATCTTTGTTACGGACGGCAACGTTGAAGATTAGACACGTTTCACCGTCATCCAAACAGGCCCGAACCACACAAGAACCATTCCTGCCACCACCTTGTACCGGCACGTAAACTAGGCCATCCGTTATCGAGTAGTTGTAGGAAGAATCCAGGCGACAAACCCCTTCGTAAGACTCATTGATAACCTCGAAGACGACACCTACGTCCTCTTGACCAACTCCGCAGGCCGACACAACAGCCCTGATATCACGCTTTGCATTCAAAGCGACCTTATAGTGATAGTCGTTTAAGGGGTCGTCCTGCTCATCAAGATAATTAAGCTCAAGCAGGCCATCACAAGGCTCAACATTTTGATCCTGGCTTGCATCACGAACACCCTCACCTGAACCGTCATCTGGCATGAAGATGCTGTCGGGTCGGTATTGGTCTTGCTCGTAGTTGATGTCCATGCCACCGGGCCCTTCAGAACCACCACACGCCACAAGGGCAAGTATGGCTGGTGAAATAACAAATAATATCTTCTTCATCTCAAGGCCCCCTGAAAACGAATAGCAGTACCTTTTAGACGGGCTGCCGAGAGTAAGTTTACAAAAGGTGTTAAATGATCGCAATCTTGGATAACCTAATCATTACAAGTGACACCTTTTCATTTGTTCAACCCACACACTGGAAGCTAGGCCAACCAGCCCTCGGACTAATTGAGGGGCAAGCTGATTAGCAGCCATGCTGTGGCAATGCACAGCATAAAACTATCGCTTATGTTGCCTGCTTCGTTTCTTTAGTTTGGGCTGCGGGCTTTTGAGCGCCTTAAAGCTGGGCGAGGATACCAGCTACCCATAAAATCCTGTCTAAGTGGACGCAAAATGCCTCGGAGTCTTGAAAAATTCTGTGATTGTGCTAGAGAATCGCCCGACAGATTGACCTAAGGAGGCAATCATGTTTTCCAGGAAAATTTTGGTTGGCAAAATTCATCGCGCCACAGTTACCGAAGCCGATGTCGAATACGTTGGCTCGATCACCATAGACCTTGACCTGATGGAACCTGCGGGTTTTTTGCCATTGCAGGAGGTTGAGATCTGGGATGTTACCAACGGTGCCCGGTTTACGACGTACTGTCTGCCGGGTGAACGCGGAAGCGGAATGGTCCGAATTAACGGGGCTGCAGCCCATTTGGCGCAAGTTGGTGATAAGGTCATAATCGCCGCGTATGGAATGTTCGAAAGTGGTAGTATTGGAACTGGAAGCGTTCCGGTGGTAGTCCCTGATGAAAATAATAAGCTGGAAAAGATGTTGATGTACAAGGTCGACCCTAAGACCTTAGAATTTCGGATTGAAGGTTTGGACTGACATCAAACAGGAGTGTACCAGTGGCACTATTCTCCAACAAAGAGCTGGCTGAGGTCCGCAGGCAACTGGAAGACGCTAGGTCTGAGATTGACCGCCTTGAAAAATCGTTGGCCAATGCCGCAAAGGACCGGGATAAGGCTTTGCAAAGGGCAAAGGACATCGAGGATGAAAATGAGGCATTGAAGAAAGAGTTGGAAGCAGCAAAGGCAGCGTGTGACGCGGCTAAGGAATCCCAAAAAAAGGCGGATTCAGCTGGGCGCTGGTTTGAGGAACGATATCAGCAGGCGATTACCAAGATTGAGGGCGCTGAAAAGATGGCCTCTGAGGCCGAGGCCATTGTGAAGGCTGCAAATTCCGAGCGTGACATTGCAGTTTCCGAAAGGGAGAGGTTGGCGGCTGAAAACGAGCGACTGAAAGCAGAGCTTGGAGCTCAGAAAGCGCCAGTTCAAAAGGCTGAAGCGGCTTTGAAACCAGAGGGCGAGTATTCAGATGTGGAACTGGCTCATCTGCAAATGGAAAATCAGGAACTGCGCCGGGAAAACCAGGAATTATTGCAACGGGCGCGATTAGCCCTGCGAAAGGCTGAGCACAACCGCCGGGCTTATGTTATTACCCAAAGCCAACTGGATTTGGCTGAAGACCGACTTCACCTATTGACTAAAGGCGTCCCACGCCCGGTGCTCAGGGAATACGATGAGGACATTGAGAAAGCTGAGGAAGTCGTAGCCGAAGATGTGGAAGGCTTTGAAGAAGAGCCAATGTGAGTCGATTATCGTTAGCAATTCTGTTGACGCTAAGTGCTATCGGATGCTCCGATGCTAATCTTGTAACCGGAATCTACCGTTCACAACAACCGGTAAACATTGAGGGTTCATCACAATGGCCAAGTG
>DUVQ01000022.1 GCA_012840965.1 Oligoflexales bacterium
ATGATTCACCTGGCTTTAGTTGTAACCTTGCAAATGGCTCTTCATCAATATGAGCCGTGACTATCTTGGGTTCTTTAAATGATTTGGTGGCGCCATGAGGCAGATATGACCACCATACCAACAGGGCTCCAAGAACAATCAGCACACCTAACGCCACCAGAATAATTCGCAGAACCGGTGGTTTTTTCAAAACTTTCGAGTCTTCTTGATCCATCTGAGTTACCTCGTCGTTCATCGGTCTTACCCAACAAAAAGCGGCCCTCATGTTACCCCAATTGGGTAAATTTAGCAGTGTTTATTGGGTTAAAATCAAGGCCACCAAGCTCAATCTATAGAGACCATCGAAATTATTGGCATACAACCCCTTTATAGTGGTAAATTTAAACTGTTTATACGGGAGGTTTTCAGTGTCGGTAGATCCCCGCCAAGAAATGGATACAGCGCAGGTCAGAGCAATTTCTCAACGCTGTGGTGAATTTACCATGGCGCTGGTTAGGACGCTTTCCCAAGCTGGGACATACAATCCAGACCATCCCTTGGTAAAGCAAGCGGCTGAAGAGCTATTTCATAAGTTCAAGGAACTGACCGCCCATGCTGTTGAAATTGCCTACGTTTTGACATCCACCGTTGATGATCGTGGGATTTTGGTTGAAGGATTGTGTCCAGATCCAATTGAGGTCGCAAAGACTTTCAAAAGCCTTCTTGGTGCACACTTTATCAACAAGTTTCATGAGTATTTCCTGCGCAACAAAATAGCGTCATTTTCAATAAAAAACGCAATTGAGCTTGAGGAATTCGAAAAGTTCCTGGTCATCTGGGTTTCTTGGGGATTAAGACTAGACGAAGAAGCCAGCGGAGCCGATAGTGCGCTTGCTCTTTCGGATCAGCTACTTGAGAACGAAATCTACCACGTCACTATTGTAGGCCTTGACGAAGTTGTTGGCGGTGCCAGACATCTGAACTGGGCGGTAAAGATTGCGCTGACCAGAATAAGGAAGGATATTTCAAGGCTACCCATGCTTGTTGGTGCCACGCCTGAATATATTCAAAAGGTTAAAATTCAGGCCATCTCGGATATTGTCAGGCCCATAGCCAGACTCGATCTGCTTCGAGACATTCTTTTGAACCTTGACCTAGTCTCTGAAGGACAGATTGGAAGCCATGAAGAAGATATCTTTGATGTTGTTCTGCAGGCCATTCCGGAGGCATCATTAAATCAATTAGCACTTGAACTTCTGGATTTAATTGAGAGTTATGACCAAAAAGCCATGAAACACAGGGTCGTCGGACGAGAAGTCCTACACTTCATTGACGCCGTAAAACAAGTTTTGCGCCAAATCTCCTTGCGCCTAGCTACTTTTGATAGTCCAGAACATCGAATAGTACTGGTTCAATGCCACTTAAGAGGCTTGATAGGATTTGAAGAGCTTCCACCCGGAGCCAAAAGAAAGATTACCGCTGGAAAATCAGCAGATCGCTATATCGAGTTTTCAGATGTTTACTTTGAGGATTTTAAAAACTGTGAATCCACTGAAACCTTTGAAAAATACACAACAATCCTTGCGGAAGTAATTCCAGAATTATTGGAAAGAGGCCGTGTTGACCTTGTGACCAAGCTTTTTGAGTTCTTCGGTTGCTGTGTTAAGGAGCCCAAATTTCAAGGTCTAGTTACGAATATGTTGTCTAAACTAGAGACAGGTGGAGTCATTGATGCGCTAATTGACGCTGCGGAGGCGCTTCCTAGAGAAAGCAGAGGCTCATTAGAAAACGCGGTTGCAATGTTTGGAAAATCGGTCGTTCCAATTCTGATTTCTATGCTTGGAGCTGATTTAAGTGATGTAAGCTCAAAGAGACTAGCCAGCTCAATACTGGTAAAAATTAATGAACCCGCAGTTAGGCCTTTGATTGATGGACTGAAATCACGTCGCTACTTGGCGGATAGCGTTCGTTTGATGATACAGACCCTCTCTGAGATAGGTCCTGAAGATGGCAAGCCTGTATATATTGAGCATATGAACCACCAAAACGTTAAAGTCCGTGAGGCCGCTTTAACTGCTTTGGCCAGATTTGAAGGCAGTGACGTTGAAGAGGCTCTGGCCAGGGTTTTACAAGACGATGATGAGACCCTCAGTAGACGGGCAATTCAGCTTCTAGGGGCTAGAAACAGCGTCCACCCAGCCTTTTTGGATGCAATCTTACAGACGATTAAAATGAGAAACAGGAACGAGGAAGAACCCAGCGAAGCATTGCAGGGAACTGCGCTTCGGGCCTTGCTGGATTATGCAAAGACATCACTTCCAGAGTCTCCTCCAATAGAGGCTGAACTCCGTGAAATTGTTGCTCCTGTTAGGTTAAAACAGCTGCTGCCAGGACGCCTTGGGGTTCGTCCAAAGCCAGATTCATTGGTTTTGATTGCGATTGAGGCTCTTGGCGTCATTGGTGGACAAAAATCCACAGCAACCCTGGTAACACTTTCCCAGGATTCAGACAAAGAGAAGGCAGAGGTGGCTGGTAAGGCGCTGCACGTGCTTTTGCGCCGCCAACAAGGCAGCTAACATATCTATTGGGTACCTAACAGATTTACCAAGAACAAAGACAAAGGTGACCAGTAGGTAACAAGGAGAAGAGTAGCCAAAGATATCAACAGGAACGGAATTACAGCCACTATCAGCTCCAAAATTGGCCTCTTGAAGGCAAGCGAGCCCACAAAGAGGTTTACACCTACTGGCGGAGTGTTAAAGCCAATCTCCAGGTTCATCAAGAACACGATACCCAAGTGGACCGGATTGATACCGTAGTGCAAGGCCACTGGGATGATGATCGGCACAACAACCATAATGGCCGAGTAGATATCCATCAGCATACCAACGGCCAATAAGAAGATGTTCAACACAATCAGGAACGTAAGCGGGCTGCTGATGTTCGAGCGCACCAGTTCAAACAGTTTCTGGGGAACCTCGCGGTCAATAAAGAAGTTGGTCAAAGCCGTAGCAGACATCAGGATCAACAAAATGCCGCCAACCAAGACCATGGCATCCCTAAAAATCCTGGGCAGCCTGCTAAACTTGATATCCTTGTAAATGAAGACCTCAACTATCAGCGTGTATGCCGCCACAATTGCGGCACCGTCAATAGCTGTAAAGAATCCGCCATAAATACCAATGATTACGATTAACGGGATTGGAATCTCCCAAATCATGTCCTTGGTAGCCAGGCCCAGTTCCTTCCATGAGAATTTAAAGCGTGGCACCTTGTGGCGAATGCCGAAGTAAAGCGAGTAAAGAGCTACTAGCAAAACGGAAACGATTCCGGGGATTGCGCCTGCAACAAAGAGTCTGTCAACTGAAACCTGCATCACAGGCTCAGGTGCTGCCACAGCAACGCCTGAGCCACCATCACCATCATCATCGCCACCAACATCACCAACACTAGCCATAGCAGCGGCCTCGACGTCGTCGATTCCCAGTTCCGCTAGTAATTCGTCATCTTCATCGATGTCCTCTTCAGCAGCTACAGCAGCCCCTTCAGGCTCGCCTGAGCCGTCGATTTCACCATCCTCAGCAGCGGCACTGTCAGCTGCTACCTCTACACCCTCCTCAGGTGTAACAGTGCCGTCCTCGGCAGCGACCTCTACACCCTCCTCGTCGGCAGCTACACCTGCCTCATCGTCAAGGTCATCATCTTCCGCCATCAGCCTGTCTAATTCATCATCAAGGGCGGCCTGGGCTGAATCAACCGGGGCTCCAACCGTTTCCACGATGGCCTCAGGCTCATCGAGACTACCGCCAAAATCGGCAGGCATGGATTGCATGGTAAGACCAGCAATCATGGCGTAAACGATAAGGGGAAGGCTTGGAGGGAATAAAATACCTCTGGAACCACCTGAAGTAAGCAAACCAAGTGAGAAACGATCAGGGTAACCATCCTTTAAGAGGGCTGGCAGCAAAAGCCCACCCAATGCGACAATGGTGACGCCAGACGCACCCGTGAAGGCGGTAAAACCAGCACACGCCACAATCGCAACCATGGCCATCCCACCAGGTAGCCACCCTACTGCCGCTCTTGAGAAGCGCAGCAACCGACCAGGCGCCCCACTCTCGGCCATCAGATATCCAGCAAGCGTAAACAGGGGAATGGCGATGTAAATCGGCGTCGACGAAACGCTCAGGTAGTACGACGCAAAGAACAGCTTAAGGTTTTGCGCTCCAGCCAGATAGCCAAGGATACTTCCTGAACCAATGGCTAAAAACAGCGGCAAGCCCAAAAGTGTAAGGACAACAATCGCAATAATTCCCAGGGTAATCATTGTGCACCCCCTTCGTCAGCGACAACAGGGGGAAGTTGCGCCTCTGCAATCTCGGGCATAGCTTCCGGCTTGTGTTCCGTTCTGTCCGGCGGCTCATACCCCACAATGGCATAAATAGTCCTAGCCAGGAAATGAAAACCCATTAAGCCCAACCCAAAGGGAATGACCACTGCAAACCACCAGTCCTTGAAGGGTATCCCAAACCCAACAAATCCAACCTTGTCTGCATCTATCATGTCGGAAAGATAGGAGATTCCAATAGCCATCAGCAAGAAGGCTAGGAACATAGCAGATGCGTTGACTGCAATTGCGATTACCCTTTTGGCCGTTCGACTTTTCACAAACTTGGTAACCACATCAATGTTGATGTGGCGTGCTTGGTAGCTGGCTACAGTACCGCCCAAAAATCCGACCCATATGACCAGATACCTGTTGAATTGCGCGAGCTGAGGAATTCCATGACCAGACAGTTTCAGGACCACCTCAACAAAGGCCAAAACAACCATTAGCCCAACAACAAAGGCGAGCAAAGCTGTCTCAATCTTTGCGATCCAGTGTTCCACCTTCTCGATTGTAGCAATCATTTTTGGATCACCTTATTGCAAGAGTTTAAGATGAAATAGACTCTATTTGCACTCACCGGCCAAGTAGCCCTGGACGCGAGTCAACAATTCCTTTGAAAAGAGCTTGCCAACAAGCAGATTGGCGGCTTCCTTGCCCTTTTGTCTAAACGCGGCGATTTGCTCTGGATCCGGGGTAACAATCGTGATGCCCTTTTCCTCAAGAACCTTGATCGATTTGTCATTCAGCCTTCTGGTGGCTCGATCAAGCTTCTTGGTGTACTCCTCGGTCTTGGACTTCAAAATCTGCTGCTGCTCGGGGGTCATCCTGTCCCAGACTTTCTTGTCCAACAAAATAGCACCAGCACCATCAACGATTGGCAGGTTAACCATTGCGGTAAGCTTGGTGTACCACTGAAGGGCAATCCCTGCGACAGGGGAAATATAGACGGTATCAATCAAACCGCTTTGAAGCGATGCAAAAACGTCCTGAAGCGACAGTGGAACCCCATTAAGTTTAAAGGCTTGGAAAATAGCCTTAGCAAGGGGGTCAACGTCCCAAACCCAAGGCTTAGTTCCGTTCATATCTTCAGCGGTTCGAATCTCTTTTTTGGATAACAGGTAAACAAACCCCTGATCCGACCAGCCAAGCATGACATAGCCAGCGTCCATGAATTTCTTTTCAAAATCAGGCTTTAGCTTATTGAAAACGCAGTCAACCTGTTTATAGCTTCTGAAATGAAAAGGCAATTCCATAACGCGAGTCTCAGGCAGCACCTCGCCAAGACCAACACCTGTTAGCCCAGCGGCATGAACCTGACCATACTTCATCTTTTCCAAGACAGTTTTGTCGTCACCAAGAACGCCGCCTGCGAAAAAGCGGAACTTGATGCTGCCATTTGTCTCTTTTTCAACATCCTTTGCCAATTGGCGCATCACCTTCAGCCAAACAGAGCCCTCTGGAGCGACAGTAGCCACCTTCAGAGTGAAGTCTTCAGCCTTCACAGCCCCAGGCACCAAAAGCGCCAATGCCACTAACAAACTTGCAAATCTTGTCTTCATGGAAAGCCTCCTTCCAAAAATATACCTAGTTAATCTAAGAACAGGTCATCCGCCCTGTCTAAAAGAGCCTCTGCCTGTTTCTTGGATGCAACGTTAACCAACAGGAATTCCGAATCTGGGTAGTCTGGGTAGTCAATGACGCCCTCTAAGACCTCTTCAAACAGCTCACGGTTTTGCGTTTGAACGCAATAGGATTTTGCAAAAAAGACCTTTGAAAGCAAGAACTTACCTTCCGTGATTTCAAAGGCCCTTTCAAAATGCATCCGGCTGGCCTCTGGATTTCCACCGACCGATTCACCTACCGCTCCATAAAGAAAACCAAGGAACAGGTGGGGGCCACCGAAAAAGTAAGTCTCGTCAAGTTCCAGTGCACGCTGGGCAAAAGCCGCAACCTTTGGAAGGTCACCCATCACCTCTGGGTCAGACAGGTTCAGGTTCAAATAGCTGCCCAAACAGTCGCCAGCCCAAAAGACAGCATCAATATCTTTCTTTTTTGCTTTAGCCAAGGCCGCCACAAAGTCATCGATAGTCACGGCGTCTTTGTAGCCAGGAAGCCTGGCCTTCAACACCTTGTCCACGTAGTCAAAGCCACGTTTGTAAAGGGCTGATGCCCATTCAGGGTCTTCTTGCTCGATCAGCAGCATTGCAAAGCCACAGTTCAGCTCAGCAGCTCTGATCAGCAGGTCTGGGTTTTCAGGCGATGAAATGATAAAGCCATCAAGCAGTTTTAGCAGTGCTGGTGCACCGGCCATCGCGTGCGCAACCGATGCTTCGCGGTAAAACGACTCTTTTTGATCGTCCATCGTAGCGGTCATGTTGTCCGCCACCAACTTGTTTAACCGGCAACCTGAAAAAGAGAAGATAAAGGACGAAATAACAAAAAAAGTAACGAACAAGCTGGATTTTTTGGTCATGGCTCACCCCTCAAAACCGCCTTGGCATGTTACGACGGGAGTTTAGTAGACGTCAATTGAAATAATCTATTCTAAATCGTATCTGTCAAATCGCATGGCGAATGTGGCTCGGCCTTGAGTCGATGAGCGTAGTTCCGTAGAGTAGCCAAACATTCTTTCGATTGGTGCTGAGGCTTTTATGACTTTTATCACGCCCCTATCCTCCATGGATTCCACGATTCCGCGCCTTGCCTGAAGCCCACCAATGACTTCTCCCATGAATTCGCCAGGCACGACGATTTCGATCATTCCTATTGGAGCCATTTTCGCGGATGATGCCCCTTGGCAGGCCTCGCGCACAGCGTGCATTGCCGCGATTTTTACGGCTGTTTCGTCAATCAGGCGTCCTTCCTGTCCCTCTAGGTTGACGACTGTTGCCTTTATGTCAGTCAGAGTCAGGCCATGCAGGACTCCACCTTTTAAGGCGTCCATAACGCCAACTTTGGCAGCATAAATAAGGTTGGGGGCGATTCCTTGGATGGCGTCGGGGGCGTGCACTTCCTGTCCTGAGCCTCTTGGGGCGGGTTCTACGCGAAGCGTCAACTTTGCATAGACCTTGGCATCAGATGACTCAATGTCGCAAACACCCGCCGCTTCGTGGGAGGTGGTGACTGTTTCTGCATAGACCACTTCTGGACGGCCAACTCGTACAGAGATTCCAAAGTCTCTAGTCAGGCGGTCCGTCACTATTTCAAGGTGCAACTCGCCCATCCCTGACATGATCATCTGGCCGGTGTCTTCGTCTTCTTTGAAATGGAAGGTGGGGTCCTCGTCTGCAATCCTGGCCAGGGTCAGTTCCAACTTTTCGCGGTCGCTTCTGGACTCTGTTTCAACCGCCATACTGATTACCGGGTCCATGGCTCCAATGGCCTCAAGCAGGATTTGTTGGTCTTTGGCACAAAGCGTTTCACCGGTGGCACTGTGCTTAAGCCCCAGGACGCCAACGATATTTCCGGCGCCGACCTCTTCCAGTCTGGACCGGTCCTTGGCGTGGACCAGGAAAATGCGGCTTAATTTTTCGTTGATTCTGCGGTTTGCGTTGTAGACCTCGCACTTTTCGTCGATTTTGCCGGAATAGATGCGAATGTAAGTAAGTCGCCTGCTCTCGTCGACGATTTGCACCTTGTATACCAGGGCGCAAAGGGGGGCTTTTGGATCGTGTGGCCTGCTTTCAGGCGCGTTTGTTCTTGGATTGATGCCCTCAATTGGGGGCAAATCGCCGGGTGAAGGCAGGTAAGCCACGACGGCATCCAAAAGTGGCTGAATTCCCTTGTTACGAAGCGCTGAGCCGCAGAGCACGGGGACCACGGTTCCAGAGCATGTGGCACGGCGAAGGCCCTCTATGATGTCATGCGTAGGGATGTCTTCGCCGTTTAGATAGCGATCCGCGATGTCATCGTCGTTGTCGGCAATACCAGAGATCAAGTGATCCAGCATTGTGGCGGCTTTGTCTTGGTATTCATTGGGGATGCCTTCTTCGACGGTTAGATCCCTGGGGTCATCTCCAGTCCAACGAAGCGTGCGGCCGTGGATGATATCCACCACACCTTCAAAGTCGGCTTCTATGCCGATGGGAATCTGTATGGGAAGAATGGTTTGAGGAAAGCGCTCGCGCATCATTTCGATGCAACCATCAAAGTCGGCGCCGACGCGGTCAAGCTTGTTGACAAAGCCAATCCTGGGCACGTGATATTTGTCGGCTTGGTGCCAAACGGTCTCGGATTGAGGTTCAACCTTGGCTACGCCATCAAAGACGACCACGCCACCGTCGAGGACGCGTAGGGAGCGTTCGACTTCCACTGTAAAATCAACGTGTCCAGGAGTATCTACGAGATTGAATTCGTGATTGTCCCACTCGAAAGAGGTGACGGCGCTTGAAATTGTGATTCCGCGCTCTTGTTCCTGGGTCATGAAGTCCATTACAGCTTCGCCATCGTGGACCTCACCGATTTTATGGGTCTTTCCAGTCACATACAGGAGTCGCTCTGTAACGGTTGTCTTTCCGGCGTCGATGTGAGCAATAATCCCGATGTTTCTGATTTTTTGCATCGACTTTAAGCTGGTGCGGTCACGGGCAGCCATTGCAAGTCTCCCCAAACGGTGGCGGTGATTATGCCAAATAAAGCAGACGCAGTCACTACCCCACACGGATCGCAGTCACTAACCCAGCACAGATTCTACCCCTGTCCCTGATCCTGTCCCTGTTCCTGTCCCTGTTCCTGCCCCTGTCCCTGTTCCTGCCCCTGTCCCCGTCCCTGTCCCTGCCCCTGCCCCTGTTCCCTGCCCCTGTTCCCTGCCCCTGTCCCCGCCCCTGTTCAAAAATAATCATTGCCAAATTTCCCATAAAAGAGTAACTTCTGGCCTCGGCTTACAGCTAGGAGGAGACAAATGACTCCGACACGTGTACTCGCGGAGCGCCAAGTGGCAGGGGCCCAGGAAGTGCGCAACGCAATTGAACTGCTACTGGAGCCGATTTTAAGCCAGGTCAGCGAAGGCAATACCTGCATCGTTGGCATTCAAACTGGCGGCGTCCATGTGGCAAACCGGCTTTTGTCCAGATTGCATCAAAGAGGAATACCACGCCCTCCTGTTGGAATCCTGGACATAACTCTGTATAGGGATGACATCTTCATTGGCAGGCAGCAGCCGATAGTTAGACAGACTGACATCCCCTTTGAGCTTTCAGGAAAAAACGTAATCTTGGTGGATGACGTTTTATTCACTGGACGCACCATTCGAGCCGCCCTTGATGCCTTGGTCGATTTTGGACGGCCTGCATCAATTCGACTGGCAGTGCTTGTTGACCGTGGCCTGCGAGAATACCCAATTCAGGCGGATTGGGTGGGTATGAAAATACCAACGGTAATCCAGGAAACGGTAAGAGTGGAACTTGTGGAAATGGGACTTAGCGACGACCGTGTGGTCGTTTACACGAGGGAGGCCTGATGGCGACCCATATCAACCATTTATTGGATCTTGAGGGACTTTCCAAAGAGGAAATTACCAGTTATCTGGACCTTGGCGAGCACTTTAAGGGTGTATCCCAGCGTAGAATCAAAAAGGTCCCTACCCTGCGCCACATAACTGTGGTGCTTTTCTTTATTGAAAATTCCACCCGGACCAAGATTTCATTTGAAATCGCCGCGAAGCGAATGTCGGCGGACACACTGTCCTTTGCCGCTTCGTCTTCATCGCTTGCAAAGGGTGAGACGCTGCTAGACACAGCCAAGACCTTGATGGCGATGCGTCCTGACATAATCGTTATTCGGCACTTTGCGGCTGGTGCTCCCCACTTTCTGGCCAGAAACGTTCCTGCGGCAATAATCAATGCAGGCGATGGAGGCCACGCCCACCCTACTCAGGCGTTGCTTGACATGCTGACCATGCGACAACATCTGGGCAAAATCGAGGGGCTGGAAGTGGCAATCATCGGCGATATTGGCCATAGTCGGGTTGCAAGGTCAAACATTCATGGCCTGAAGACCATGGGGGCCAATATTCGTGTGGCTGGGCCACGCACCTTCCTGCCGCCGCACTTTAACACCCTGGGTGTCCAGGTTTATGACCGCATTGAGCCTGCCATCGAGGGGGCTGACGTTGTGATGATGCTGCGCATCCAAAAAGAAAGGATGGGCAAAGACCTTTTCCCCTCGGACAGGGAGTACGCCAGATTCTTTGGCCTGGATGCACAAAAACTTAAGCTGGCCAAACCAGGTGCCTTGGTAATGCACCCAGGACCGCTAAACAGGGGCGTAGAGATAACTCCTGACATCGCCGACTGTAACAACTCAGTCATCCTTGAACAGGTTGAAAATGGTGTCGCCATACGAATGGCAGTGCTTTACCAACTTGGAAAACACCTAGTAGAGGAGGCCTGAGATGCGACAACGAATAGTAGATTGTGAAATTTTGGATCCGGCCTCAGGCAAACGCTTCTGGGGTTATGTTGAGTGGGAAGATGGTGTGATATGTGAGGTGGGTCAAGCTGGACCTGGAGAGGCCGGGGAGGTTTCGGCGGGTGTTGAGCTGATCTCTGCACACGGCAATCTTCTTGCTCCATCCTTCGTTGATTTGTATGCCGACTTTTGTGAACCTGGCTTTGAATATCGTGAAAACATCGCGTCTGGAAGCGCCGCGGCGGCGGCCGGCGGTTACACCCACGTTCTGCTGCGCCCAGATACAGACCCGTGTGTTGATGGAGAAGATACCGTCCGCTTCGTTTTGGAGGCAGGTGCAAAGGCTGGTTTGGTCAACGTTTTGCCGGCGGGATGTCTTTCAAGAAAGCTGGATGGCGAGTCCTTGGCCGAGATTGGTGAAATGGCGGACGCAGGGGTGGTGGCGCTTTCAGAAGGCGACCGCTATCTAAAAAAGGGTGGTTTCCTGCGTAGATGCATGGAATATGGCGATAATTTCCACCTGCCTGTGATTTTGACCAATGAGGACCCGACCTTGGTTGAAGGTGTGGTTCACGAGGGCCTGGTATCTGCAATATCGGGGCTTAAAACATCCCCTTCTGTGGCCGAAGAAGTCGCAGTAGCAAGGCACATAGCGTTGGCCGAGCTTACAAGGGCCAAGACCCACCTAGCAAAGATCTCATCTGCGGCTTCAGTGCGCTTGATTAAAGACGCCAAGGCCAGAGGAGTGCCAGTTACAGCCTCGGTTGCGATTCACAACTTGATTTTGAACGACACCTCCACGCTTGGCTACGACCCGATGTTCAAGATCTGGCCTCCAGCTAGGAGCGAAGAGGACCGAAAGCTGCTTTTGGAAGCCGTCATTGATGGAACCATCGACACGATAGTTTCAGACCACAGCCCAAAGGCTACCGAGGACAAAGAACTTGAATTTGACCTAGCTGCAACTGGGGCCTTGTCCATCGAGCTTGTGTTCCCGCTGTTAAACAAGCTAGTCCTTGCAGAAGAATTGGATCTTGTGTCCGCCATTCGAGCGGTCACCGTTGGACCAAGACGTTTCCTGGGCATTGCTGGAGGGGAAATCGCAAAAGGTCAACCTGCTGACTTGGTAGTGCTGGACCGAAACACGGACTGGGAACTGGATTTTGCAGAACTGCGTTCTAGGGGCCGCAACACTCCGTTTTTAGGACAACGTTTTGTCGGGCGCACATATTTGACTATAAATCGCGGTCGTGTGACATTTAGACGCGATGGTTAGTCTTCCAAGGACGCAATGGAAATTCGAGATCCAGTCCACGGCCCGATTGAGGTCTCACATGCTGAAAAGCAGGTCATAGACCATCCACTAGTTCAAAGATTACGCCGAATTAGACAGTTGGGCTTTTCAGAAATCACCTTTCCTGGGGCAACCCATACCAGGTTTCTTCACTCGATAGGGGCGATGCACCTGGCAGGCTTGGCCTTTGATGCTGTCAGCAAGGATCTTGGTGATTTTTCAGCTGATTTGCTGGCCAAAGCCAGAAGCACTGTGCGGCTGGCGGCGCTTTTGCACGATTTGGGGCATGCCCCCATGTCTCATGATGGTGAATCGCTCTTGCCACTTGGCAGGGAACTGACCGCTATCCCAGACATAGATACCAATAAGCCAGTTACCCACGAGCAGATGACTTGGGCTTTGATTCTAGGTGCGGAACTTAGCGGACTTATTAAGGAAGCCTTTGCAAGTTTTGGGGTTGAGGCAAAAGATGTTGTCTCGGTACTAGGTGCGGATTTCATTGAAGATTCCTTTGAACAGGGAAGCATCTCAATCCTACCAGTTATGCGCCAGCTAATATCTGGAGAACTGGATGTCGACAGGATGGATTATCTTCTTAGGGATTCTTATTTTACTGGGGTTACTTACGGGCGCTTTGAAAAGGATTGGCTGCTTTCACATTTGGGCGCCCATCAGGTTGGAGACTCGCTATATCTGACCCTTGACGCATCTGCTATTTTCGCCTTTGAAGATTTTTTGCTTTCCAGATATCACATGTTTTTAATGGTTTATGCCCATAATAAAACGCAGAGCTACTACCGAATGTTGCATCGATTTTTGGCAAGCGAAGAAGGCAGCAAACTGCGATTGCCTGCCGATTGGGCAGAATTTAGCAAGTGTGATGATGAGTGGTTGATAAGACAGCTGACTTATGCAAAGAATCCTTGGGCCCAAAGAATCATTGCCAAAAAGCCACTACAGCTTGTTGTTGAAGGCTTTGATGATAGTGCAGATGCCCTTGAATCGGTCAAGGCCCAGTTGTTGAGCGCCCTACCCTCCTCTGTTGATTGGGTCACTTCTGGGGTGGAGTTTTCCCATCACATTCCAGGTGCTGGCAGCAAGTCCAACCTGTTTATTCGGTCGTTTCGAATGGGGCTTCCACACTTGGTGACTCCAGTTGAACAGTACAGCGACCTGTACGCGAGGCAGGCACCCAAAAAGCGGGTTGTCCGAATATTTTGCGAGTCTTACGAAGCCCAAACAATGGCAGAACTGATCTGGGACAAGCTTCACAAGTTGTTGGGGAAGTCCCAGAATTATCACAACATGGCGGTCCATGGCTGAGTACATAGAAACCCTTGATTCAATGCTCGATACTGCCTATGAATTCGTCGCCAACGAAGACCTGGGCCAAGCTTGGTTTATTTTAAAAAGGCTGCAGGCCGAGTATCCAGAAGTCGCCGAGGTCTGGGCCTTGATGGGTGACATCTGGATGATAGATGGCGACCTGGAATATGCCCTGGAGTTCTATGATCGGGCAGTTGAACTAGATGAATTGTGGCCGCACTGGCACACCGCCAGGGCCATTTGCCTTGTAGAACTTGGCCAAATAGCCGAAGCAGAGGTCGATGTCGAACGAGCCCTCGACCTTGACCCCGAACATTCAGAGGCTTACTGGGTCAAGGCCACGATTCATGAGGCCAAGCTTGAGTTCGACCCCGCTGATGTAGCCTACTCCATAGCCGCAAACATGGACCCAGACCTTTTTAACAAACCAATACGCCTTGGCGCCCCCCAATTTGATCGCCTAGTCAAACGAGCAATCCGCCACTTACCACCAGCTGTTTTAAAGCGTCTTGATTCCCTAGACGTCAACATCTACAAAATGCCTGATCCCGACGCAGCAGGTAGCCTCTGGCGTCCCCTAGTCCCAGTCACTTGCAATGTCAAAGAGGAAAGCGGCCCATATTCAGTCGAGATCCACATCTACCAAAAAAACATCGAAAGATTCTGCAAAACCACCAAGGACGTCCTGTGGGAAATCCAAGAAGCCGTGCTGGGAGAGCTACTAAGGCATTTTCACTGGGACCTAGAGATGCAAAGCGAAGTTGAATTTGAGTGACGGGGACAGGGACAGGAGCGGGGACAGGGACAGGAAGACGTTTGTGCTGTTTAGCAGGGTTTGGAGCTAAAAAGAAGGTCGAGAAGGCACCCTGCAACATGGTCCGGGGGCAATCCTGGAGGGCGCTATCGGGAGTTGCCTACAGTCGGGCTGGCTACGGGAGATTTTGGGTCCGGAAGGATGCCCCCGGACCATGTTTTACTACTGTAACGAAGAGATCAAACGCCAAAAAGAACAAACAATCAGGAGCCAAAAAATGCTAATTGGCAGGATCTGTTGCAGGTGACAGGGACAGGATTTTTGGATTTTGGGGTGCTTGGAACTTGATTGTTAAGCGATTAAAGGGATACTAGAGGCTGTGTTTTGTTCGGGTTAGATCTGAAAATTTTGGAGAAAGTGAAATGAATAGAGGTATTTGGATAGCACTAATAGTTGCTGCGATTTTTGTTGGATTTGCGATTGGGCGTTGGAGCGTCCCATCAATGCAGCCTCAAGAAAGTGAGCAGCTTGAGGCTAAGGTTGAAGCACCCAAGGTTGCTGAAAGTCCACAGGCACCTGCTCAGCCCGCCCCAGCGGTGGCTCCAGTGCAACCAGCGCCAACACAACCGGCTCAGGTTTTCAGACCGTCTGGTGAGCTCCAGGTTCCAATCCCACCAGGGACACTACCAGCAAAGGACCCAAGCCCTGCTCGCGGCCCTGCCAACGCCAAGGTCATCTTGTTGGAGATCTCCGACTTCCAATGCCCTGTTTGTAAACGTGCATATGAGCCTCTTCGCAATCTACCAGACGATTTTCCAGGTCTGGTCCAGGTGGTTTTCAAGCATAATGCCCTAGACATGCATAGAAATGCGATGAACGCTGCAGCTGCTTCGATGGCCGCCGCCAGACAGGGGAAATTCGATGCCTATGCAGACATACTGTTTGAAAATCAGCGAGCCCTTGGCGATGAAGCTTTAATGAGCTACGCCGAAAGATTGGGGCTGGACCTAGAAAAATTCAAGAAGGACTTTGTGGATCCCTCACTGCGAGCACGCATTAAAGCTGAAGGCAACACTGCCACAGAACTTGGAGCCAGGGGAACTCCAGCCTTTATAATCAATGGCCGTCAACAGGTTGGCTGGGCTTCATATGAAGCGATTAAGCAGATGGTTCAACAGGAAATCACCGCCATGGATGGGATCCTGGCATCTGGAGCATCCATCAAGGACGCCAGAATCCAAAGGGTACGCTCAAACTGCTCAAACCCGGAACTGCTACTGGACTCCGCCCTCGGAATCGAGTTCACAGCCAAATAACAAGCCTACCAAAAAGCCACCCTGCCCTGTCCCCACCTCCTGTCCCTGTTCCCGCCCCTGCTCCTGTCCCTGCCCCTGTCCCCGTCCCTGTCCCCGCCCCCAAATTAGTCATAGACAATAATCTCAAACTAACGGATCATTGCCGCCGTGTTCGATTCGAGTACCATTCATAACTTAGGGCTGTGTGAGCGATTTTAGCTTTTACGGAGGGGTCATGAGCACTTTTAAGATCAATTTGGGTCGTGTGAGAATCCTTTCCTGCTTGGTTGTTTCCTGTTTCTTTTCCCTATCCACCTACTCATGCTTTCCAGAGGAAGAAGATTCAAAGGACACTTACACTGACCAAGTGAACCCAGGAGATACTTACACGCAGGAAACAAGCGAACCAGGGGCCAAAACATATACGTACATCTTTCCCTACTATCCCTACGGTTCAGGCGAAAAGCCTTATGGTGATAATAAAGGTTTTTTTAAGGTCACCACCGATGGGGGGCAGGCAACAATTGTACGATTGAACGACTTTTACCCCATCTTCAATGATAGCCACTCAGTTAATGCTAATGGGACGGTAGCTTTCACTTGTCTAGCCGATCTATTACCTGAGGATGCCCCAAAATACAGTAAGTTAGCCTATTTTTCGATTTCCAGTCCGCATGATGTGACATTTGTCGCCCCACCTCCAAAACCAGTCGACTGGTATTGGAATGTAGGCGATGGCAAGCCCTTTATCATGCAAGATGGCAGAATCATAAGCCTTTTAAGTCTAGCACCTGATGTATACGGATCAGGGAGCAAAGACCATCTAGGGATTTATGACCCCACAACCGATACTTGGACCATCAGTCCTGATGTGTCTGGCTTTGTTTTAGCTCAGCCTGAACAGGGATGGGACACTGAAGCCGGGGTAATTAGGGGTGGTCAAGCACTTTCGCCTGATCAAACCAAGGTATACTTGACACTTCAGGGTTGGGGAGTAGATGGTGGCTCAAATCACTATGACGAGACGTTTTTAGCCTACTACGATATTGCAACCAATGAATTTGTAAGGGTCTATCACGGTTCGAATGTCATCCTGACAGCCACCAATCAAAGCGTATATTTTTCAACTTTGGAAGGAGAATTTGGCGATGGAATATACGCGGTTGATATAGATACTAAAACCGTAACTAAGCTTGAGGATTTTAATTCCTCTGACTGGTCTCCCTCCCCTACACGTGATGAAATCGTCAAAGTGTGGCGAGGCTCAGGATTAGGTACCTTTACAAAATCGGGGACAGGTTATGATTGGAAACACATCATAAACCCTGACAACTTCACTGAACGCGCATATACAGGCCTGAAAGGTCCTGCCTATTACACCGAGAATGAAGACGCCCTGATATTTGCAGTATCAAAGGATTACAACACCAATTACGACCAGGAACTGGCCGTAATGAAATCACCACTAATCACACAAAACCCAGACCCACAGGTACTGTTCTACCTACCAGCAAATTTCAAAATGAACTTCACCATGGTCAGATAACCCGCCCCCGGACCATGTTGCAGGGTGCCCTCTCGATGTCCTTTTAGCTCCAGACCGTGCCTAATCTGATTATCCTGCCCCTGTCCCTGCTCCTGTCCCCGTCCCTGCCCCTGTCCCAGCCCCTGCTCCCGTCCCTGCCTAATAAACCTGCCGCATTTTAGCTATAATCCCCGACCGGGAGCCTCATTTTTGTGCGCTAGCCTTGATTTTCCAGGTATCAGCCACATATTCCATCGGAACTTGGTTCCTTTTTCTTGAAACATAGGAGACCAGATGGCCTCGAAACCGAAAATTCATGAAGGCGAGATTTTAGATCTCGAAAATCTTCCTATTTTGCCGCTTCGAAATTCTGTGCTTTTTCCTGGGCTTATAATACCGCTCGTGATTGGCAGAAAAAAGACTGTCGAATTGCTGAATACCATTGATGGAAAGCCTGTGATTATTGGCGTCCTTACTCAACGAGATAAGGAAATTAATGATCCTCTTGCGGGTGATATGTTCACAACCGGAACTACCGCGAGAATTATGAAAATCGTTAGGGAACGTGAGCAAGGCATCGACATCCTGGTCCAGGGCATTGAGCGCTTCAAAGTCAAAGAATTTAAGCAAAGTGAGCCATATCCGACGGCATCCGTGGAAATAATCCCAAATGATGAACGGGAAGATGTGGAAATTGAAGCGTTAATGCGCCATTTGAAGGATCTGACTAATGAAGTCCTGGAATTGATTCCAGAGCTTCCAATTGCAGCCAGTGAGATGGTTGAAAAAGTTGAATCAGCCAGCAGACTTGTGTATCTGATAGCCTCGAATCTGCCAATAACTACAGAAGAAAAAATGCAGATTCTGGAAATGGCTGATTTGGCAGATTCCCTTCGGATGACCCTTAAAATTCTGAATCACCATCACGAAGTGTTGCGGGTAACTCAAAAGATCAATACCGAAGTGAAGGGGGAGCTTAACAAAAGCCAGCGAGAATATGTGCTGCGCCAGCAGATTAAGGCGATTCAAAAAGAATTGGGCGAACTAGAAGACGAAGGGGACGTCCTGGACGAACTCCAGGAAAAGATTACCAAAGCTAACTTGCCTGAAGAAGTCCAGAAGGTGGCCGACAAGGAATTGCGAAGGCTGCGCTCGATTCAGCCCTCCTCTCCTGAATACACAGTGGCACGGACTTATCTGGATTGGATATGTGACCTTCCTTGGTCAGTGTCTACAACTGATAATCTGGATGTTAAACACGCCCGCGCCGTACTTGATGAAGATCACTACGATCTTGACAAGATTAAAAGGCGAATCCTTGAGTATTTGGCGGTCAGCAAACTCAGAAACAATCTTAAAGGCCCGATTCTTTGCTTGGTTGGACCACCTGGTGTTGGAAAGACATCTTTGGGCCAGTCCGTGGCTAGGGCGCTGGGGCGGAAATTCGCCCATGTTTCTTTGGGTGGCGTGCGTGATGAGGCCGAGATTCGTGGCCACAGACGTACTTACATTGGGGCACTACCCGGAAAGATTATCCAAAGCCTGAAACGTGCTGGGTCGTCGAATCCTGTCTTCATGATGGACGAGATTGATAAACTGGGCAGAGATTGGCGTGGAGACCCCACCAGCGCACTGCTTGAAGTCTTGGATCCAGAACAAAATCACGCCTTTATGGACCATTACCTGGATGTACCATTCGATTTAAGCCAGATCATGTTTATCACCACGGCAAACGTAACGGACACGATTCCACCGCCGTTGTTGGATCGAATGGAGCTTTTGGAGCTGCCTGGCTACACACCCGAGGAAAAACTGGCCATTGCTAACACTCACCTGCTTCCAAAGCAGATCAAGGAGCACGGCCTGACAAAAGAGCAAGTGACGTTGCCTGATGACATGATTTTGCACATCATCGCAAACTACACCCGTGAAGCTGGGGTTAGAAACCTGGATCGCGTCATAGCATCTGTGTGCCGAGGCATTGCAGTAAGAGTCGTTGAAGAACGTTGGAATAACGAAACCATCGATAAAGAACTGCTCAATGAATTCCTTGGGCCGCAACAGTTCCAGTCGGAGGCTTGGGAACGAACTGACATACCAGGTGTGGCAACAGGGCTTGCTTGGACGGCCACTGGTGGAGATATCCTGTACATCGAAGCCACCAAAATGGCTGGTAAGGGACGTCTTAAGCTGACCGGCCAGCTTGGTGACGTGATGAAGGAATCTGCCCAGATTGCCCTTTCATATCTGGAATCCAGAGCTGGTGATTTTGGTATTGATGACCGGCTTTTTGAAACAAAGGACCTTCATATCCACGTTCCAGCTGGCGCTATACCCAAGGATGGTCCATCTGCCGGAATCACCATGTTTTCAGCATTGTTCAGCCTATTTAGGGGCTTGAAGGTCAGGTCTGATACTGCTATGACCGGTGAAATCACCTTAAGAGGTCTGGTAATGCCGGTCGGCGGCATAAAAAACAAGGTCTTGGCAGCCCAGCGTGGTGGAATCAAGCGGATTGTTTTGCCTGAACGCAACCGGAAGGATTTAATTGAAATTCCAGAGCAAGTTCGACGCGAAATGGAGTTCGTTTTCGTCCAAAAAATGGATGAAGTCCTTTCGGAAGTGATTGACCTATCAGGTGGCGGCGAGATTTTCGTTAAAATGCCCAAAGTTGATACTATCGGCCCCCCCATAAGGGATGATGACGATGATGAGGACGAAGTAGTACGGCTTCCCCCAGTTATCGAAGAGCTGCCTCCAAGGCCCACAGCTTGATGCCCAAAATCACCGCCTATATCGACGGTGACTCGCAGGCGAGGAATTTGTGGCAATCCTTTACTAGACATTGAAAATATGATGGAGCATCATAGAAGGTGAACTCATTAAGGAGGATCTCATGGAGAATCTATCCAACTCTGGTTCCTTGACGGAAGTTGAGGAAAAATGTCCTGAATTCACCGGTTATTCGCATGTTTTGGCAGCAATTGATTTTTCCCCGATGGCAGACGCTGTTTTGACGACTGCTCATGGGATTGCAAAGCAAAACAATGCAAAACTGACTGTTTGTCATGTAATGGTCTCCATTCCAAGGGTCAGCTTGCTGTTTCCACAGGATGTTGCTCAGCCAGACACCTCCCAGTCGGCGGCTGAGGCCGTTTTCGAACAAATCGAAGAAAGGGTCCAGGAGCTGACCGAACGTGAACCTGAGGAGTATGAAATCGTTGTAACATCTGGGGATCCAGTCACTGAAATTTTGGCCTTGGCATCTGAGCAAGAAGTGGATCTGATTGTTACGGCTAATCGTTCCACATCTAAGATAGCGGGCATTGTTATGGGAACAGTAGCTCAAGGTGTCGTGAGGGACGCCAGTTGTCATGTGCTACTGGTTTGTCCCCCCAAGGAATGAAACTTATGCTCAACCACTTAAAATTCCCTTTCCTGCTCTTTTTGTCGATCTTGTTTGCAGCATCTGAATCATATTCAGCAGTAGTCCACAGGATCGATCTGAATGGGACCATTGATGCTTTGCATGCTGAGTATGTGATTCGCGCAATCGATTTGGCAGAGGCTGCAGACAGCGATCTTGTGTTGATAAAACTAAACACCCCTGGTGGAATGGTTGAGTCGATGGAACTGATGGGGCGTCGTGTGCTGTCATCAAAGGCCCCGGTTGCTGTTTGGGTTGGACCGTCTGGTACTAGGGCGGCATCGGCTGGCTTTTTCTTGCTGGTTACAGCAGACGTCGCCGCGATGGCACCAGGTACCAGGACTGGAGCGGCCCACCCTATCCTTTCAATTGGTGGATTTTTTCCGATTGACCCTGGAAAGATCACCGAGCCCGGCAAACCAAAGGGCGAAGACACTGAAGAAGCTGAAAAGACACCCAAAACATTTCCCCAGGGAAACATCCTGATGGAAAAGGTCAGTAACGACATCCAGGCCTATCTAAGGGCTGTTACAGCTGTCAGAGACCGAAATGGCGAGGCTGCAGAGCTTGCGGTGTCTGAAAGCCGCTCCTACACAGAGGTCGAGGCACTGGAACTGAAACTGATTGAATTTGTTGCTTCGACTGAGGCCGACCTGCTTAAACAGCTTGATGGACGGGAAATCAAAAGGATTGATGGGACGATCACCACCTTGTCCTTGTCAGAAGCCACAATCATCGATGTGCCGATGACTTTTCGAGAAAAGGCGCTGTCGTTCCTGGTAAATCCCAATGTGGCGTTCCTGTTGCTTTTGCTTGGTGTGCTGCTAATCTATGTCGAGGTCACGCACGCTGGGATGATTCTGCCCGGTGTTGTTGGGGGGTTAGCGCTGTTATTGGCAGTTACTGGATTCTCATTTCTGCCATTGAATGCGGCCGGTGTGCTGCTGATAATAGCAGCGTTTGGGCTTTTTATCGCAGAGGTTTTTGTACAAAGTTTTGGCCTCTTGGCAGTCGCTGGGGCGGTTTCCTTGGCGATTGGGGCCATTATCCTGGTTGATATGCCAGAACAAGGGGTAAGTGTGGATCCAAAACTTGCTATTGTGACAGCCATCGCTTTTGCTGCTATCACAGTGTTCTTGGGTGTTTTAGCCGTGCGCAGTTTAAGAAAGCGCGTGACTACCGGCGCTGAGGGCGCTATTGACCAGACAGCAAAAGTTCTTGCCGACTTTGGTCCAGGTGAGGGGCCTGTGATGTATAACGGCGAGTACTGGAAGGCACGTTCAGATTCGTTTGTTCAAAAGGATAGCCAAGTGCGAATCAAGGCTGTTGAAGGATTGACTCTGGTTGTTGAACCAGTGGAGTACTAACTTACAGTTGGAGGAAAACATGGATGCGTTGTTTAGCATACTAGCCAGCCCGTACACCGTTGGCATAGTAGTAGTTCTGCTCTATCTGTTTAGCATGATTAACATCATACGTGAGTATGAACGAGCGGTTGTCTTTCGCTTGGGGCGGCTGCTTCCTACTCCGAAGGGGCCCGGAATCGTTTTCATTTTCTGGCCCTTGGACAAGATGATTAGAGTCGATCTTCGAACTATCACAATGGATGTTCCACCTCAGGACATCATCACCAAAGATAACGTCACTTGCCGTGTTAATGCTGTTGCCTACTTTAGAGTAGTCGACGCCGCCAAGGCCATCACAGAGGTTGAAAACTTCATGTATGCGACCAGTCAGCTGGCCCAAACAACGCTGCGTTCTGTCCTTGGCGAGGTTGAACTTGATGAGCTGCTTTCCAAAAGGGAAAAGCTGAACATCCGCCTGCAGGAAATCCTGGATCGCCACACCGATGCATGGGGAATCAAGGTTTCGCTTGTAGAAACGAAGCAAGTTGACCTGCCTGAAGAGATGCGACGGGCGATTGCACGCCAGGCCGAGGCGGAACGTGAAAAACGCGCCAAGATCATCCACTCTGAAGGTGAATTGGCTGCCAGCCAGAAGCTTAAAGACGCTGCGAATACCTTGTCAGAAGAGCCGATCGCAGTTCGTTTGCGCTATCTTCAGACCCTTACCGAGATTGGTGCTGCCAACAACACTACTGTGGTCTTCCCAATCCCGATGGATTTATTGGATTATTTGAAAGACAAAAAGCAAGGCTAAGTGGCCGTTCTGTCTACTTAGTTTTTTGCCGTGCTAAAAAGTCAGAAAAGAACGCCGCTACCGCATCATAGGCGTCAACAGCTTCAGCTTTTACATTGTGAGAGTACCAAGAGAAGGTGATGAACTGGCCTGAATCGAATTCCACGTGCACGCGGTACGTCGTTCCACCTGTCATATCTTCATGTGCAGAGTAGCCGTCTAGTTTGTACATCTTGGAATCCAGGATAATTTTGCGTAAAGCTTCAACATCTTCCGGGGTTGCAACATACTCCCTTTTTTCGGGCTCTGCAAAACGGCACTCAAGGTTTCTGGCAATTACCACCTTGGTTTCACCCTTTTCATTGATAAGCTCGCTGTAGTTATAACCGCCGCCAGCTGTGGCCTTATTTGAGTAGCTACAATAAACCAAATTTCCCTTGGGTGCAGGTGTTGAGGCACAGCCCACAACCATCCCAAATAATGAAAAAGACATAAGGAATCCCCACTTGGCACTGTTCATTATAGTCGCTGCCCCAAAGCTTGGTCATAACTGAGACAAGATCGCAAATCCACCGCCTTAATTGCCACAACCGACTTCTTTAGATTTTTGCAGTATCGCGGCAAGATCGTTAGCACTGAGCATTAGTTTGGTCAGCTGAGTTCTGGCATCAGGGGACAAATCATCCCTTTTGGACAGCAATTCAGCATAGCCAAGCACTACGGTCAGTGGATTCATGAGATCATGCCTAAGCTGAGCGATGCACGCGCCTTCATTAACGTTTTCCTGGGCAATGTTCTTCCGGCCCATCGATTATTAACCCCTGTCAAGAACGATTAATTTTACCTACCACCCACCACTTTGTCAACTTCTGCCAAGCAAAAACGGGCGCATCACCAAGATTTGGTTACGGAAGTAAAAAGAGGAAACGTTTCTCGCCCCCTGTCCCCGTCCCTGTCCTACGCCCTAGGGTGCGCCTTTTTGTACACCTTCTTTAGGTGCCCTCTGGAGACGTGGGTGTATATCTCTGTGGTTGCTATGCTTGCGTGGCCTAGCATCTCTTGGACTGACCTTAGGTCTGCTCCACCTTCCACCAAGTGGGTGGCGAATGAATGCCTGAATTTGTGTGGGGAGAGCGCCTTGACGACCCCTGCCTCTAGTCCGTACTTCTTTAAATTCTTAAAGAAACCTTGGCGGGTTAGCACGGTACCGCGGGCGGTCACAAACATTGGGTCTCTGCGGCCTTTGGTGCTTGGTGGGCGTCGTTTGGCGATCAAGAGCGGCCGACCATCAGTTAGATACTGTTCGATTGCGTCGCGACATGGCGGCGAAATGGGGACTATTCTTTGCTTGTTGCCCTTTCCTTTGGCGATCACAAACTGTGCTACCAAGTTGACATCCGCTATATCAAGACCAAGTGCCTCAGATATGCGCAGGCCAGAGCCATAAAGCAATTCAAGAATTGCCCGATCACGTAAACCAACTGGAGAGTTATCTAATGGGGTGTTTAGTACATCTTTGACGTCAGTTTCGCTTAGCACGACAGGTAAGGCGTTTGAAAACTTGGGAATATCCAGGTCTTCGATGGGATTCTCAGAGATTATTCCTTGATCCACACTCCATTTGAAAAATTGGCGCAAGACGACAACCGCTTGTGCTGAGCTTCTGGCAGATATTCCTTTGGATTTTAATAGCGCCAGATAGCTTTCAACCAAAGGAATTGTGATTGATTCAAAGTTCGCTTTGTTTTCCTTTATTAACCAAGCGTTGAAACGTGACAATGCCCTGGAATAGGCAAGGATCGTGTTATGGGAAAGTCCCCTTTGGACCTTTAAATGAAAGATGAAGGAATCAATGTGATTATCCACGACAGCTCCAAGCAAGGCCTTTACAGTTTACGTCAACTGCCTTTGAAAAGTGAAACTGACGACTTTATTGGGGTAGCTGGCTTTCCAGGTCCTTTTTGATTGCAAGTACAGCTGCATCAACTGGATTCAATTCTAAGGCTGCTTCAATCCTGTTTGACGCTGCTTGGAGATGGCCTGATGACTTCAACCATGATGAAGAGGCCGCAAGTAGCCTTACTATGACTCGGCGCGTTTCCGTCGCCAAAGTTGGCCAGCCAGGAATTTTTTGTTTAAGTTCTTCAAGAAAATCATCGGGATTTGTGGGCTGCATCGGTTCATTTTGAATCCGAAAGAACCAACCGTTGGGAACAAGATCTGAATATGGAACCACCAGCTCAGAGTCTGCCTCAAGCAAAACTGGGCGAACTTTGGCAAGCTTCGACAATAAAGGCCAGTAGAGCTCCCCTGATTCAAGAAAAGAACGCACAAGCGGTCCCAGGTCATCATCTCGAATAGCTATCCGCTGGGCATAAAATGTACCCTTTTGAGCCTTGGAATAAAAACTTTGCTGTACAACCGTTACATCAGGTCTTACACCCTCAATCCCTTGGTCATATAAGGTCATGAAGTAGATTGGATAGTGGGAAACCAGCGCTACAGAACCAGGTGGTGCTGACTGCCAGACCATTTCCATGACCTCGGAC